>URUD01000024.1 GCA_900550935.1 uncultured Roseburia sp. | reverse complement strand
AAACAATATTTGTTTCGGGGGTACAAATTTTGTTTTCTACCTCTCAACCCCTTGATTTTACTGGGTTTCTTAAAACTGTTTCCTGTTGTAATTTTTTTCTCTTTATGCTAGAATAACAACATATGATTCGTACAAAACATACAAAGGATGTTACCAAAATGAAAAGAAAGCTTACAAAATCAGATAACAAAGAGCAGAAAAATGATAAGCGGACGTATCTCACGATCCGCTTTGCTGTGTCGTACAGCCTTTTTTTGCTTGTGATTCTTTTTTTGACTGTATACCTGCATAACGCATCGACCAGAAATACCACCCAGGAATTCTGGTATCAGAACAAAGCTGCGTTTGCAAGTGCCACTTCCCTGTTTGACAGTGATCTGACTGCCATTGATTCCTATTGCAGACAGCTTGCGCAGGATTCCAGTTTCAGACGGTTAGCACAGATGAACGACACTTCCGATGGAAATTTTTACCTTTCCGGCTTAAAATTAAAGCAATCTTTATCGTCCAACCTGTATTCCTACTCCGGTCTGCCGATCAGTTCCTACTTTATTTATTTACGGAACACCGGATATGTTGCCTCTGTAAATGCTTTCACATCAGAAAATCTGTTTTTTTTACATAATTATAAATCTTCCGTATCAGACTTAACGATGTTAGAGCCCTGGAGAGAATATATTTACGCAAATAACGGGAATGGTTCCATGTATCCGCTTTCAGACTTTGTTGTTTCCGGCAGCGATGATGCTTATCTCTACCTTATTAATATGAATGCACTTACATATCATGACATTCCTGCAACAGCCGGGTTTCATTTCAGTTATTCCAAATTAAAAAATATTTTTTCTGGTGTTTCACTGGAAGATGGTGGATGCGTTATTGCTATCGACAGCAACGGTGCTCCCTTCTTTCAGGTATCCGAAGCAGCAACTTTAAAACAGAACCACGAACTCTTTGACAGTGCAGCACTTACCGCAGAAATGAAAGCACTCTCATTTTCCGGAAATTATGCTTCTTATGAAAAAGATGGCATTACGATGCACGTCACAAAGCTTCCAAGTGATACAGGAACCTTGCAGTACTATCTGATCCAGCCAGATTCTCTTTGCCCATCCGGTTACCAGAATTATTTTATCTTTTTCCTTGCACTCGCCGCAATTTTCGGCCTTATGCTGATCCTGCTTATGGTACGCGGAAACATGCAGCCGATCATCCAGCTTGATACCGAATTAAAAGAGGTAATTACCGACCGGAATCAGTTACAGGAAGTGGTAGATGCCACAAAACCGATCATTTACAATACTTATTTACGCCAGATCATGTCAGGAAGCCTCTCCTCTCCGGATGAACTCTCCTATATCCAGACATTTCTGCATCTGGAGCAGCCCGATCTGCACTACTATGTACTTTATGGGATTGCTTATGAAAATGATCTGGTTGAAAGCACAGACAACACAAATCCGACTTACGATGTCAGCGAATTGATTCACAGTGTATTGGGACAATATTTTTCATACCACAACAATTTATATCTGTTTTCTCCTTCTGAAAGAGTCTATGCTCTCCTGCTTCCATTCGAAGGCGACGGGGAACAGATGTTGATCTCTATTCAGGAAAAGGTATTAAATATCCATGAAACATTACTGGAGCAGTATTCGATCTGGTTTTTTACCGGCATCGGGCTTCCATGCAGTTTCCCTAACATCTGGGAATCTTATCAGCAGGCGAAAGATGCTTCCGGGTATACTTCCAAAAACTATATTTTCCTGCCCTATGAAATGTTAAAGAAAAACTCCCGCGTTTACTATTTTCCGGCTGAATTTTCTTCCCGTCTGATCCAGATGATCACGACCGGAAACCAGTCACAGGTGCGTGAATTATTCCTTTTGATCCATCAGGAAAATATCGAAGAGCGTTCTCTTCCGTTCCAGCTTTTAAAATTTTTGCTTTCGGATATCAGAAACACCTTATTAAAAGCCCGTTTTACCGTTACCGGCCTTCCAGATGACAATCCTGCATTAAAGCAGATTGATGATCTTTTATCAAACGAAGAACTGACTTTCCGCTCCTGTGAAGAGATTGCAATGAAATTATGCGATCTGTTTGAAACAAAATCAGAAAAGAACAACCTGATCGACAATATTGTTACCTATATCCAGAACAATTACAAAGATCCATCCCTCTGTCTGAACAAGATTTCAGACGAATTTGGTATTTCGGAGAGTTATTTCTCTCATATGTTCAAGGAAAATATGAGCATCAACTTCTCCGTCTATCTGGAAGACTTACGTTTAAACGAAGCTGCAAGACGGATCAAGGAGGGAGACGCCAATTTAACGGACATCTCATTGGAAGTCGGTTACAACAACGTCACTTCCTTCCGTCGTGCATTTAAGAAAAAGTTTGGTATGACGCCAAGTGCCATGAGCACCAATTAATCTATTATAAATAAATAAGAAAAAGAAAGGCATTTTATCATGTTAGATTTCAAACGAGGCACACCCGAGAGTGTCGGGATTCCTTCCCAGGCGATCACCAATTTTATCCTCCGTCTCCGGAAACAGAACGTCCCGATGCACAGTATTTTAGTTTACCGGCACGACTGTCTGGTCACAGAAGGTTATTACGCACCATATCAGCCGGACACACTGCACCGCATGTTCTCGATCAGCAAGAGCTTTACTTCGATTGCGATCGGGTTACTGGCGGATGAGGGTAAATTATCACTTAATGATCCGATCATTTCCTATTTTCCGGACAAGATACCGGATGACGTTCATCCATGGATTGCCGCTATGACGATCCGTGATATGTTAATGATGCGTACCTGTCACGCTTCTACTACCTATAAAGTAAATATGCAGACGGACTGGGTGGAAAGTTTCTTTACCGTACCGCCGACGCATCCTGCCGGAAAAGTATTTCACTACGATACCTCTTCTGCACATACCCTTGCAGCGTTAGTCGAACGGCTCAGTGGCATGCCAATGCTTGACTACCTGAAAGAAAAATTGTCAGTGCTCGGATTTTCCAAAGAATCTTATATGCTCACTGACCCTTTTGGCGTCTCCATGGGTGGAAGTGGTTTAACTGCCACACCGATGGACCTGTTAAAATTTGCCTATCTGATCGCACATGAGGGACTTGTGGACGGAAAACAGCTTCTTTCTTCGTCTTATATCAGAGAAGCCACTTCCAATCTGACCCCTACCCTCGTCCCGGCACCCTGTCGAAGTGAGGCATGTGGATATGGTTATCAGTTCTGGCGCAACGAAAAAGACGGTTATGTCTGCTATGGCATGGGCGGTCAGCTTATCATCTTCCTGCCAAAATGGGATCTGATCTGCATTACCACAGCAGATACCCAGGGGATCGGTGGCGGCAATCAGCTCATTTACGATGCTCTGTATGACGAGATTCTTCCTTCTCTTGCACCAAATCCACTCCCGGAAGATCAAAAAAGCCATCAGGAGCTTCTTTCTCTTTTACAAAAATTAGAAATTGCTCCATTAGAGGGTTTTACCTTCTCCCCAATTGCAGAAAAAGTGGGGCAGGTACATTTTTCCATTGTAGCAAATGAGCATGATTTTTCCGACCTGTGGCTTACTTTTGGTAAAGACGAAGGCACACTATCTTTTACTTTACGTGGAAAAGAATATCAGCTTGTATTTGGACTTGGCTGTATCAGAACCGGGATCTTCCCTGTCTACGAACAGTGTTACGCAGCAAGCGGTGTATGGCTTGCGGACGATACGTTTTATCTGCGTTTTCATATTATTGATGCCTATGTCGGTTCCGTCCATTTTGAATTTTCTTTTGGCGAGGACGACGGTACCGTATTTATGCGAAAACAGGAAGAAAGCTTATTCCATGAATTTCAGGGACATTTATATGGGAAAAAGATGACACTTTAAAAAGACCGTAAAAATCAGAAATTTAAGACATGCAAAAAGACTTCCGGGAAAATCCCGGAAGTCTTTTTTATGGTAACTTGTTTTTGTTTGATCTTACTGTGGCTGTTTTCCGATGTATGCCAAGATACCACCGTCTACATATACAACATGACCATTTACAAAGTTAGATGCATCAGATGCCAAGAATACTGCAGGTCCCTGTAAGTCTTCTGCATTTCCCCATCTTGCAGCCGGAGTCTTTGCAATGATGAACTGATCAAATGGATGTCTGGAACCATCTGGCTGTACCTCACGTAATGGTGCAGTCTGTGGTGTTGCAATATAACCAGGTCCAATACCATTACACTGGATGTTGTACTCACCATACTCAGATGCAATGTTCTTTGTCAGCATTTTTAATCCACCTTTTGCTGCAGCGTAAGCGGATACAGTCTCACGACCAAGTTCGCTCATCATAGAGCAGATGTTGATGATCTTTCCGTGACCTTTTTTGATCATGCTAGGAATGACTGCTTTGGATACGATGAATGGTGCATTTAAGTCAACGTCGATAACCTGTCTGAACTCAGCAGCAGTCATATCGCACATTGGGATACGTTTGATGATACCTGCGTTGTTTACGAGGATATCGATCACACCAACTTCTGCCTCGATCTTCTTTACTAATTCGTTTACCTGCTCCTCGTTTGTAACATCACAAACATAACCATGTGCTTTGATGCCTAACTCTTCGTAAGCAGCAAGTCCTTTATCTACTAATTCCTGTTTGATATCGTTAAATACGATCGTTGCTCCTGCCTGCGCATATGCGGATGCGATTGCAAATCCGATACCGTAAGAAGCTCCTGTTACAAGTGCTATTTTTCCTTTTAATGAAAAATCGTCTAAAATTGCCATTTTCTTTCTCCTTTTCTTGTCTCTATTTGCAGGCATCCGCCAGAAGCAGATGCCCTGTTGCACATAATTATAAGGTTACACCCTGTTTAAAGATCGCCATATCATGGAAACCTGCTTCCTCGCTGCGTACCTTTTTACCGGATGCAACATCCAAAACATAATCAAATAATTTCTGACCTGTCTCCTCTAACTCTGCATCTTCAACTAATACGCCTGCGTTGAAGTCGATCCAGTTTTTCTTTTTACCTGCAAGTGTGCTGTTACTTGCAATCTTAACGGTCGGAACCGGAGATGCAAATGGGGTTCCACGTCCTGTTGTAAAAAGTACGATATGTGCTCCACTGGCAGCTAATGCTGTCGCAGCAACCAGATCATTTCCCGGTGCACTCAACAGGTTAAGTCCCGGTGTCTGTACTCTCTCACCATAAGAAAGTACTCCTTTGACCGGTGCACTTCCGGATTTCTGAGTACATCCTAAGGATTTATCCTCTAAGGTTGTGATACCACCTTTTTTATTTCCCGGAGATGGGTTCTCATAAATTGTCTGATGGTTATCCTGAAAATATTTCTTAAAGTCGTTGATCAGGTCAACAGTCTTATGGAATAATGCTTCATTCTCACAACGGTTCATTAACAGTGTCTCTGCTCCGAACATTTCCGGTACCTCGGTCAGGATCGTGGTACCACCCTTGCTGATCAGGATATCAGAGAATTTACCTACTAACGGGTTGGCTGTGATGCCGGAAAATCCGTCACTACCACCGCATTTCATACCAATAACCAGTTTGGATGCGCTGATCGGTTCTCTTTCAAATCCGGCAGCGTATTCGATCAGTTCTGACAGAAGCTCTGCTCCTGCCTCCATCTCGTCTTCCTGCTCCTGGCAGGCCAAGAATTTGACACGGTTCTCATCATAAGGACCGATATATTTCTTTAACTCATCAATATTACTGTTTTCACAGCCAAGACCAAGTACAAGCACACCGCCTGCATTTGGATGGTTGACCAGATCTGCCAAGATCGTTCTGGTATGTTCCTGATCGTCTCCCATCTGGGAACAGCCGTATGGATGCGGGAAGGCGATTACCTCCTCCACAGTTCCATGGACCCTTGCATTTGCCGCTTTTGCCATAGCAGTCGCGATATTGTTGACACAGCCAACGGTCGGAATGATCCAGACCTCATTACGGACACCCACTTTGCCATCCGGACGAGCAAATCCCATAAAAGTTCTGTCTTCGGTATGTTTTTCCTGCATTGGAACCGGCTCATAGGTGTACTCTAAGAGATCGCCCAGGGCAGTTTTTACATTGTGTGTATGTACCCAGTGTCCGGTTTCGATGTTTTCTTTTGCATTTCCAATGCGGAAACCATATTTGATGACATCTCCACCCTGTGGGATGTCTGAAATTGCCATTTTGTGTCCTGCCGGAATGATCTCTGCTGCGGTTACTTCTTTTCCTGCAACGGATACCGTTTCTCCTGCAGCAAGTTCTTTTAATGCCACAATGACATTATCATTTTCATGGATCTGAATAAAATCTTTCATGCGAATACCCTTTCACAGTTTTTTCTTAGGCAAAAATTTTCTCCATTGCTTTTCTCATGCCAAGTGCACGGATTTCTGAGATATAAGAAGTAACAGCTTCCTCTACTCCTGCTAATTTGGATAAATCCTGTCCCCAGAATGCTTCGTTGGAAAGAACTGCATGTGCATACTCTGCTGCTTCTTTTCCGCTGTTTGCTGCGAAGAACTCTAATACAGCTGCATCGTCTAAAATCTGGTACTCTGCACCATCTCTGTGTCCGATCAATGCTTTGTCACGGATCTCAGAACCGGTATAAAATGCCATTAATGCTGCAATAGAGAAGGTTAAGTGTGTCGGAAGTTTGCCTTCTTTTTCGATGTACTCAAGGAAACTTGGCATACATCTTGCTCTCCATTTTGATACAGAGTTTAAGGAAATGGAAAGTAACGCATGTTTTACATATGGATTGTTAAATCTGGTCAGTACCGCCTCTGCGAAGTCTAACAGATCCTGTTTTGGAAGTGTTAAGGTTGGGATGACTTCATCAAAAATGGTAGCTTTGATGAATTTTAAGATCATCTCATCCTGCATAGACTCTAATACGATGTCGTTGCCGCAAAGGTAAGAAGCCAGAACAAAGGAAGTATGTGCTCCATTTAAGATACGTACTTTTCTCTGTTTATATGGCTTCTGGTTGTCTGTAAAGATAACAGGAAGTCCGGCTGCCGGAAGCGGAAACTCCTCGCTTAAGTCTTTGTCGCTCTCGATTACCCAGAGTGCAAATGGCTCACCTGTTACGATCAGGTTATCCTGATATCCGAACTCTTTGCAAAGCTCGTCTGCCTCGTCTCTTGGATATCCGGTTACGATACGGTCTACCAAAGTAGAAGTAAAGGTACATGCTTTGTTTAACCACTCTGTAAATGCTTCCTCTAAGTTCCAGAGTTTTGCCAATTTTAATACGCACTCTTTTAAGTGAATGCCATTGTCATCGATCAGCTCTACCGGAAGCATAATCAGGCCTTTATCCTCTGCCCCATTAAAGTGTTTGTATCTCTCATATAAGAACTTGGTCAGTTTTCCAGGATAGCTCTTTGGAGGGTTCATCTCAATGCGGTCTGTATCATCATATACGATACCTGCCTCTGTTGTATTGGAAACGATGAAACGTAAGGTATCTAATTTTGCAAATTCTGCGTATTTCTCATACTCGTTGTAAGCATCTACAACATCTGTTACGCTTGTAACAACACGGTTGATTCTTTTTGCCTCTCCGTCAACGATTCCTCTTAACTGTACGGTATACTGACACTCCTGATCGTGGAAACGGTCTAAGGTTCCGAACTCGATCGGTTTTACAAGAACGATGTCTCCATCGAATTTGCCCTGCTCGTTTGCAATATCGATCATGTAATCGACGAATGCACGAAGGAAGTTTCCCTCACCAAACTGTAAAACTTTTACTGGTCTCTCTTTTTTTCCTGTTTTTGCTTTGCTTAATAATTCCATGGTATCCTCCTGAATTCTTATTTACGCAACAGATTTGCCGCTTGCCCGCAATCTTTTGTTATGTACTTTGCTATTTTGTAAGCGTTTACATTCTCTATTCTTACACCTTTTCTGCAATTAGTCAATATGTAATTTTGCACAATTTAGTTATTTTATCTATTTTTTATTTTCATATACTTACATTTTTATCGTTTTTGTTATTTTTTTCAGTTTCACATGTTGCTTTCTTATTTTTCGTATTGTATAATATTTTCAGTTGCAATGAAACCACTTTCATTGTTGTTTTTTTGAGATACTTTATGTTACATGAAAACGCTTACATATAGAGCTGATATTATTTTAGGAGAATAACCAATGACAATTTATGATATTTCGAAAAAGGCTGGTGTCTCCATTGCCACCGTTTCCCGTGTTCTTAACGGCAGTGACAAAGTTCGCCCTGCTACACGTAAGAAAGTAATGGATATCATCGAAAAATATGATTATACACCAAACGCTTTCGCCCGCGGAATGGGACTTCACTCCTTAAAGACCGTCGGTATCCTGTGTGCAGATTCTTCGGATCTCTTTCTTGCCAAGGCAGTCTACTATTTACAGCAGGAGCTGCAGGCAAATGATTACGAATCCATTCTGTGCTGTACCGGATTTAATCTGGATATCAAGAAAAACTATCTTGATCTGATCTTATCCAAAAAAGTAGACGGGATCATCCTCGTAGGTTCCAACTTTATCGGTACGACCGAAGAAGAAAACCAGTACATCAAGGATGTATCGACCCAGATCCCGATCATGCTGCTCAATGCGGCATTTGATTACCCAAATGTATATAGTACACTCTGTGATGACTACACTGCCATGGCAGAGGTTGCTTCCTCCATGATCGAAGCGGGAATCACAGATATCCTTTATCTGTATAACTCCAATTCCTACAGCGGTGCCAAAAAGCTTGGCGGTTTTGAATCCGCCATGAAAGAACATCACATTGCTGATTATGAAAAAAGGATCTATTTCTATGATGGCGACCCGCAGCGGGTCAAAGATATTTCCAAATTCATGGAACCGATCTATGAAAAGACGCCATTTCAGGGTGTGATCGCCGCTGACGACGCTCTCGCGATCGGTGCCATCAAAAGCGCACAGCAAAGAGGCATCCGGATCCCGGAAGAATTATCCGTCATTGGATATAATAATTCCATGCTGACCTGTTGCTGTACTCCGGAGCTCACTTCCGTAGACAACCGTCTTGAGACACAGACGCATCAGCTTGTACAGACACTGCTTGGTGTCTTATCCGGTGAGGAAATGCCAAAACAGTCGGTTTTTTCCGGCAAACTGATAAAACGCGGCACAACCCGTTTTTAGCAGGATTTTATTTTAAATAAGTAAAGAAGCGGATTTCCCGCATCTAAATATAACATTCATTTTCTAAGAAAAAGAAAGAGAGGATACGATATGAAACAATTTATGGATGACAATTTCTTACTTCAGACAGAAGCTGCACAGCAGCTGTATCACAACTATGCAGAGAACATGCCGATCTTAGACTATCACTGCCACATCAACCCTCAGGAAATCTATGAGGATCGTCAGTTTGAGAACATCACTCAGGTGTGGTTAGGTGGAGATCATTACAAATGGCGTTTCATGCGTTCCTGCGGTGTAGATGAAAAATACATCACAGGTGATGCTTCCGATAAAGAGAAATTCTTAAAATGGGCTGAGGTTTTAGGAAAAGCCATCGGCAACCCACTCTTCCACTGGAGTCATCTGGAATTAAAGAAATACTTTGGTTACAACGGCGTATTAAACAAAAAGACCGCGGAAGAAGTCTGGGAGTTATGCAACAAGAAACTTGCTGAGCCATCTATGACCGTCCGCAATATCATCAAACAGTCCAACGTTACTCTGATCTGTACCACAGATGATCCTGTTGACAGCTTAGAGTGGCACAAAAAACTTGCTGAGGACAAATCTTTCGACGTTCAGGTTCTTCCTGCATGGCGTCCGGACAAGGCAATGAATATCGAAAAAGTAACTTATCTGGATTACATGGCACAGTTAGAAGCTGCTTCTGGTATGAAGATCGCTACTTTTGCTGATTTAAAGAAAGCATTATGCAACCGTATGGATTTCTTTGCATCTATGGGATGTAACGTATCTGACCACGCATTAGAGTATGTAATGTATGCGCCTGCTACCGAGGATGAGATCGAGGCGATTTTTGCAAAACGTCTTGCAGGAAATGGTGTCAGCCGTGAAGAAGAATTAAAATTCAAAACAGCATTCATGATCTTTGTTGGAAATGAATATGCACGCCGCGACTGGGTAATGCAGCTTCATTATGGATGCAAACGTGACAACAACACCCCAATGTTTGACCGCCTCGGACCAGATACCGGTTACGACTGCATCAACAACTACGCTCCTTCTTCTGAAATGGCCGACTACTTAAACGCTTTAAATCAGAATGGAAACCTTCCAAAAACCATTATTTACAGCTTAAATCCAAACGACAACCAGGCAATCGGAACCATCCTTGGCTGCTTCCAGGATTCTACTGCTGTTGCAAAGATCCAGCAGGGTTCTGCATGGTGGTTCAACGATCACAAAGTTGGTATGCAGGATCAGATGACTTCTCTTGCAAACCTTGGAAACCTTTCCGGATTTGTTGGAATGTTGACCGACTCCAGAAGCTTCTTATCATACACACGTCACGACTATTTCCGCAGGATCCTCTGCAACCTGATCGGTGGATGGGTAGACAACGGAGAATTCCCGGCTGACTATAATACCCTAGAGGAGATCGTAAAAGGCATCTGCTACAACAATGCGGTTGCATACTTTGGTTTTGACTTAAAAACCTGCTAATTTTAATAAGAAATGGAGCTAATACTATGGAACTTAGAACTGCAGCATCTCCAAGAGATGTAAAACATTATACAACCGAACGTTTAAGAGAGGAGTTTCTGATCAATGACCTCTTTGCACCCGATGTGATCAAATTAGTATACAGCCATATCGACCGTATCATCACTGGCTCCGCTGTACCGGTAAAGGACAAACTTGTCCTTACCGCCGGCGATGAGCTGCGTGCTAAATACTTCTGCGAGAGACGTGAACTTGGTGTCATCAATATCGGTGGCGATGGTGTCATCACCATTGATGGCAAAGAATACCATGTATCTCACAAAGAAGGTATGTATATCGGAATGGGTGCAAAGGATATCTCTTTTGCCAGTGACTCCGCTTCCACTCCGGCAAAATTCTATTTAAACAGTGCACCGGCACACAAAACCTATCCAACCGTTCTGATCAAACCGGAAGGAAAAGAAGAAGAAGGCGTTGTCATCGTAAAAGACTGCAACAAAGTCGAGTTAGGTTCTCTTGAGACCGCAAACCACAGAACGATCTGCAAATATATCCTTCCTGGCCAGGTAGAGAGCTGCCAGCTGGAAATGGGTATGACAAAATTAGAGCCAGGCAGTGTATGGAACACCATGCCGTGTCACACTCACGACAGACGTATGGAAGTATATCTCTACTTCGATATGCCGGAGGACGCACTCGTTATGCACTACATGGGCGAGCCGACCGAGACAAGACATATCGTAATGAGAAACGAACAGGCTGTCATCTCCCCAAGCTGGTCCATCCATTCCGGCTGTGGTACACAGGCTTATACCTTTATCTGGGGTATGGTTGGAGAAAATCAGGATTTTGATGACATGGATGATGTCGCTATGAAAGACCTGTTATAAAAAGAAAGGATTCCGATTATTATGAAAATCGCGTTAATTAACGAAAACAGTCAGGCAGCAAAAAACGAAATGATCTGCGCTACCTTAAAATCTGTTGTAGAACCAATGGGACACGAAGTATTCAACTATGGTATGTATTCTGCTGAGGATGAGCATCAGCTTACATATGTGCAGAATGGTATCTTAGCAGCCGTATTATTAAATTCCGGCGCAGCTGACTTTGTCATTACCGGATGTGGAACCGGCGAAGGTGCCATGCTTGCATGCAACGCTTTTCCAAAGGTTCTCTGCGGTCATGTAGAGTCCCCACTGGATGCTTATCTGTTTTCCCAGGTAAACGATGGAAACTGCATCGCTCTTCCATTTGCTGAGAACTTCGGCTGGGGCGGTGAATTAAACCTGACCTACATTTTCGAAAAATTATTCTGCACTCCGGGTGGAGGTGGCTATCCAAAAGAGCGTGTTGTTCCAGAGCAGCGCAACAAAAAAATCCTTGATGGCGTAAAAGAGATCACACACCGTGATCTGGTTACGATCTTAAAAGAATTAGATGCTGACCTGGTAAAAGGTGCTCTTTCCGGTGATCACTTCAAAGAGTATTTCTTTGCAAACTGCAAAGACGAAGCAATTGCAGCCTGCGTAAAAGAGATCGTTGGCGCGTAATTTTATCTGATAACAAAAAACGGTTATCTGGAAATCTTCCAGATAACCGTTTTTTATAATAGAATGTTCGCGGAGCGTATATTCTATTATCATGCCTGCATTCCCTCTCCTAAAATACGTTCTGCATTCTTCACACGTTCTTCTGACGGCGGTTCAATCCCATCAAGGGGATACGTGATCCCTAAATTTTCCCACTTGTAAATTCCAAGCGTATGATACGGCAATACCTCTACCCACTCTACTGTTTTTAATGTCTTAAGAAATTCTGCCAGGCGTGTTAAATATTCATCCTTGTCATTCCGCTCCGGGACAAGTACATGACGGATCCACATTGGTTTTCCAAGATCAGACAGCTGCCTTGCCATCTCTAAGATGTTCTCATTTGTGCAGCCAGTCAGTATCCTGTGCTGTGCCTCGTCAATATGCTTGATGTCCAACAATACCAGATCCGTATACTGCATCAGCTCTTTCCATTTGAAATAAAACGGCTCTTCCGTCGTAAATGGATTGCCACTGGTGTCCAGCGCCGTGTGGATCCCCTTTTCTTTTGCAAGCCGAAAAAACTCCAGAAGGAAATCGATCTGCAACAAAGGTTCTCCACCGCTTACCGTAATCCCGCCTTTTTCCCCCCAGTAGGAACGGTAACGCCACACCTTTTCCAGTAATGCCTCTGCCGTATAGGGTGTTCCGCCACGAACCGCCCAGGTATCGGGGTTGTGGCAGAACTGACAGCGCATTGCACATCCACTTAAAAATACGACAAACCGCACACCCGGTCCGTCTACCGAACCAAAACTCTCAAGCGAATGTACATATCCAGTTGTCTGATTACATTCTTTCATGGCATGTTCTTGCAATTACATCCATCTGCTGTTCTTTGGTCAGGTCAATGAATTTAACCGCATAACCAGAAACACGGATGGTGAAGTTTGCATACTCTTCCTTTTCCGGATGCTCCATTGCATCTACTAATTTTTCTTTTCCAAATACATTGACGTTCAAATGATGAGCTCCCTGATCAAAGTATCCGTCTAATACCTGTACCAGATTGTCGATCCGCTCTCCATCGCTGTGTCCGAGTGCACCCGGATTGATGGTCTGTGTATTGGAAATACCGTCTAATGCTTCTTCATATGGCAGTTTTGCCACAGAGTTTAAGGAAGCTAAAAGACCGTTCTGCTCTGCTCCATAAGATGGGTTTGCACCAGGTGCTAACGGTGCTCCTGCTTTTCTTCCATCCGGAAGAGAACCGGTTGCCTTACC
The DNA here is from genome assembly GCA_900550935.1 of uncultured Roseburia sp. GTDB lineage: Bacteria > Bacillota > Clostridia > Lachnospirales > Lachnospiraceae > Roseburia. The sequence goes on along the minus strand of URUD01000024.1, from coordinate 27,679 downwards.
GTATACGACATTGGATGTAATGGTGAGGATGGATGTAGTCGGTTCTGAGTCACGATAGGTATGGCAGCTTCTGATCTTTTTCATAAAGGTACGTAACAGCCATACTGCGATCTCATCGGCGCGCTCGTCATCGTTTCCGTATTTCGGGAAATCTCCTGTGATATCGTAATCTATTGCAAGACCGTTTTCATCACGGATGACTTTTACTTTCGCATATTTGATCGCACTTAAGGAGTCAACGACATGGGAAAAACCTGCAATACCGGTTGCAAAGGTACGTCTTACATCGGTATCGATAAGTGCCATCTGGGTTGCCTCATAGTAATATTTGTCGTGCATATAGTGGATCATATTTAAGGTTTCCACATAAGCCTGTGCCAACCAGGTCATCATCGCATCATAGCGTTCCATAACCTCGTCATAATCCAGATACTCGGAAGTGATCGGACGGTAAGCAGGCCCTACCTGAACCTTGTTTTTCTCATCCACACCGCCGTTGATCGCATACAAAAGACATTTTGCAAGGTTTGCTCTTGCACCGAAGAACTGGATCTCTTTTCCTGTCTCTGTTGCAGATACACAGCAGCATACAGAATAATCATCTCCCCATACCGGACGCATCACATCATCATTCTCGTACTGGATGGAACTTGTGCTGATAGAAATATGTGCTGCATATTTGCGGAAGTTCTCCGGTAAATGAGAAGAATATAATACGGTAAGGTTTGGCTCCGGGGATGGTCCCATATTTTCCAAAGTATGTAAGAAACGATAACAGGTCTTAGTTACCTGATGACGTCCGTCCATACCGATTCCTGCCACATCAAGGGTTGCCCATACCGGGTCGCCGGAGAAGAGCTGATTGTATGATTCAATACGTGCAAATTTTACCATACGGAATTTCATTGTCATATGATCGACAAGCTCCTGTGCCTCTTCCTCTGTCAGAATGCCTTTTTTCATATCTCGTTCAATGTAAATGTCAAGGAATGTTGATACACGTCCAACACTCATTGCCGCACCGTTCTGTGTCTTGATCGCTGCAAGATAAGCAAAATACAGCCACTGGAATGCCTCTTTCGCATCTTTTGCCGGCTCGGAAATGTCATAGCCATATACCTTTGCCATCTCTTTCATTCCCTTTAATGCCTTGATCTGCTCTGCAAGTTCCTCACGGATACGGTAATCTTTGCTTCTCATGCTCCGCCTCTCACTTGCTGCAAAATCGTTCTGTTTCTCTTCAATGAGGTAATCAATACCGTAAAGCGCAACACGTCTGTAATCGCCTACGATACGGCCTCTACCATAAGTATCCGGCAGACCGGTCAAGATCTTGTTATGACGCATCCGTTTCATTTCCGGTGTGTAAACATCAAATACTGCCTGGTTATGTGTTTTATGATACTGGGTAAAGATCTCATGTAATTTTTCGCTTGGCTGATAGCCATACATAGTGCAGGACTGCTCTGCCATCTGGATACCGCCATACGGCATAAATGCACGTTTGAGTGGCTTGTCTGTCTGAAGTCCGACTACTTTCTCAAGTCCTTTTAAATCCTCACTGATATAGCCAGGACCATATGCGGTAAGAGAAGACACGACCTCGGTCTCCATGTCTAAGACACCGCCCTTTTTACGCTCCTCTTTCTGAAGTTCCTGTAATTTTTCCCACAATTTATTCGTTGCCTCAGTAGGCCCTGCTAAAAAGGATTCATCCCCGTCATATGGCTGATAGTTGTTCTGGATGAAATCGCGGACATCTACGCCCTCTTTCCATAATCTTCCAGAGAACCCTTCCCACTGCTCAAAATTTTTCATTTTTTTGCCCTTTCTGTGATATGTTAGTTAATTGCTACTTTCGTTAGATTATTCTAACCATATCTATCTTATCGGAAAATAGCAAAAAAGCAAGAGGGATTATTGCACTTCTTTTCTCAATAATCCCTCTTCAATCATCACAACAGAAAATATAATACCCGGCAAGCATACATGCGATCATCAGCAGGAAGCCACAGAAACGATTGTGAATGACAATCATTACCAGCATTCCCATAGAAAAACAAAATAACGCAAAACCGATGATCCGTTTCATTCCGCCACCTAAAAAGAGCATATATTACTAATAATATATGCTCCTATGCTCTATTCATTGACAGAATCTTTTAAGATATCTTCCATCTCTTTCTGTGCCGCTTTTTTCGCATCGGCATCTTCCGGTGCCTGTTTTATCTCTTCTTCGGTGTTCTCACTCTTGGAAGTAAATTTGTTGACAAAATCCGGTACCATATCCAGCACTTTTGTAATGCCATCCTGGTTCTTGATATTGACAAGCTTGGTTGTTCCATTCTGGATGACTAAAACGGCGCTTGGCATGATTTTTCCACCCATACCACCGGCTCCGTTATTTTTCTTATCCTGTGAAAATGCACCTGCGGCAACACCAAATGATACATCTACAAGTGGAAGGATGATGGTATCTCCAATATGGATCGCATCTCCCACTACCGTTTTTGTGGTAATAAAGCTGTCCATCCCCTTAAACAATGACTCTACCGTTGTGTGAAAACTGTTGTCTCCCATATCAAATTCCTACCTTTCTATTTTTTCATCATGCGATTTACAAATCTGCGTACTTCTTTTTCTTTCCATAACAGGATACCACTGCGCAGTACATGTACCAGGCGGGCATGTCCTTTTATCTCAAAAGTCCCCCGCAGATACCACTGTTCACTTTCAAAATCCGGCACTACGGAAACCTCATACTGATACAGCATTGGGAACATGCAGAACACTCCAAGGATCTGCCCCGTTGTAGCCGGATCTCCTGCAGAAAACGTAAGGTCTGTTTTTAACTTTCGAAATCTGCTGTGCCGCAACAGGTAACGGATCTGTTCCCAAACCAGGGATACGACTTTGTGATTACCCTCATCCGAAATGACACTCCAGATGGCGGAAACCTTATCCGGTATCTGCTTTATCTTCTCCCAAAAACGCTTCCAGTTATCAATAAATGCAGCAATTTTTCGCTTTGGCTGCCGCTTCTGTCTTCTGTGAGTTTCTGAACTGTCCGTCTGCGGCTCCCCGCTGTACTCCGTCGCCGTAAGCTGCGGTATCTCCTGCACAGGTTCCTGCGTAACACGCTCGTCCTCTGCCTCTTCTATATCGTCAAAATCGGTGTCATCCAACGCGGACTTTTTCTTTTCCCGTGGGAACAGGCGAAATCCTAAGATACGAAACTCTGTTGTAAGTTTCTTTTCCTCGTAGGACAGGGAAAAAACAAGCAGATGTAACAGCCAGTGCAGCTTTACCCGCACCGTCTTATTTTCAAGAACAGAACCTTTGATCTGATACCGGACCGGTACGAACAAAAGCAGAACAAGCAGAGTAAGTACAATGCCCAGCAAAACAAGCAGGATGATGCCGATTAATTTTAAAAGAAATAAGATTACTGTCATCCCTCTTTTTTCCTTCTCCTTTTTTCTTCCAGATACGGTCTGACGGCAAAACCACCTGTATTCTGATATACCTCATCCACAATCGATGCTGCCACCTCGACCGCCTCGTCGTAGCCTTTTGCCAGCCCGACCACATATAATTCCTTTTTGGGATACCCCTTTTGCATCAGTTCCTGTGCAGGAATGATATCAAGAAGATTTTCCGGACAAGATGCCAGTGCAATGACATAAATATGGATCTGTCCCGCATTGTGAAGAATTTTCCATTTAATTTTTCCTGTCTTATGTACGATACTCTCTCCTACATACAAATCATCATACCATATCATACAAAATCCTCAGTCTTCCAATGTGGTTTCACTGGCAGACTAAAAATACTTATGACTGCCCCACAAATTGTTCTTCTTTAATTCTAAATATTCGTTGTAGGCTTTCTCTAAAATCTGTTTTTCGTTTGGAAATTTCAAGAGGTGATATGCCTCATGGAATTTGTAATATCCTGAATCTACAAAATACTCTTCCCGCTGTGGCTTGCTGTAATAACTGTCTCCCATCATCAGATACCAATGGACTTCTTTTTCCACGGTGTCTTCCGGTACGGTAAATGAATACTGGCTTTTGCCTACATATTTTATGATATTTGCTCTGGCGCCTGTCTCTTCAAGAACCTCGCGAAGTGCGGTGTCCTCATATGTCTCGCCCTCTTCTACGGTTCCCTTGGGCAATACCCAGCCCTCATACTTATTTTTATAATTCTTGTATAAGAGCAATATTTTACCTCGAAATATTACCACACCACCACAGCTCGTTGCTTCTATCATTGCAATACCTCCTGATGTGGTTTCTCATAATTAAATTAAGTATAATACTTTTTCCCGGTTCATGCAAGAAATAAACCTGCTCTATTCGTAATTCTCATAATAAGAATCAAAAATCTCTTTTGCGATTGGAACCGCATATTCGCTTCCAACACCGGAATCCTCTACTAACACGGCAACCGCGATATCCTCTTTTCCTTCCTGGTGTGCATAGCCCACAAACCAAGAATGTGCTGCATTCGTACCGGAAGAAAACTCTGCCGAACCAGTCTTTCCTGCCGCCTCGTAACTCTGTCCTTTTAATTTCTGTCCGGTTCCATTCTGTACTACTGCAGACATATACTCCTGCAATACCGCTGCATTTTCGGATGAGATCAACTGCTTATAGGTCTCCGGCTCATTCTGCTCGTGCACCGTACCCTCATAGGTTTCTGTGTGGTCGATCACATATGGCTGCATCAAAACACCATCGTTTGCGATTGCACTGACAATGAGTGCCATATGAAATGGTGTAACAAGCGTCTTTCCCTGTCCGATCGAGGTACTCATAATGGAGGCATCTCCATCACTGCTCTGAAGGACAAAACTGCTCTTTGACGATTCAAATTTTGTTGGAAGGCTGGTATTAAAAAGCAGGGAATCACACAACTTTGCAAACTGTGTGATATCTAAGTCCAGTCCCATCGACGAATACGCCGAATTACAGGAATTTGCAAATGCCTGCTTTAAGGTCTGTGTGCCATGGCTCTTGTTGTTATGGCAGTGGATCGTCGTATTTCCAACTGTAAAACTTCCATTGCAGGAATAACTGTAATCCTCATCTGTTCCATGCTCGTTTAAATACTCTAAGGTCGTTAAGATCTTAAAAGTCGATCCCGGCGGATATAGTCCCTGTGTTGCACGGTTTAACAACACGGCATCCGTATTGGTATCTGCTGTAAGCGTATCCCAGTCCTCAGAGATCGTATTTGGATCAAAATCCGGCTTGGAAACCATTGCAAGGATCTTTCCGGTTGCCGGCTCCATCACAACGACTGCTCCATCGTAGGAGCCAAGCGCATCATAGGCACGAAGCTGCAATTCATAATCCAGTGTCGTGACCACATTGTCACCAATGCTCTTTTCGCCCTGGATCTCATTTCCTGTTTTCTCGATAATGGAAACATTGGAACGCAGCAGGTCAAAGTTTGCCTGTGATTCGATTCCAGTCTTTCCATGAGTAGAATAACCAACAACGTGTGCAAATATACTTCCATACGGATATCTTCTGGTATCATTTCCCGCATCATCGCTGATCGTCTCTGCCAGCGTTTCTCCGGTTGCCGCCAGAATCTTACCCCGGACTACCTTCTGTTCGAAAGTCTCCTGTCTGGTATTATATGGATTATCGATAAAATCTTCACTTTTTTCAAATTGAAAATAGGTAAAGTACCCCATCAGGCAGATGAACAGTGCCAGAAAGGAATAGGTGATCACTGCAAATTCCCTGTTTTTGGAAGGGGCTTTCTTTTTTTTCTTGTTCTTAGGAGAAGTCTTCGATCTCATCTTCAAATCTTGTTCTTCTTTGTACGGTCTGTTTTCCATTTGTCTCTCCCTCATCCTGTCTTAAGATATACAATCCCTGAATGATTGCAAATAATATCATGGTACTAAGCAGAGAACTTCCTCCATAACTCACAAGTGGCAGTGTCACTCCGGTGGACGGGATAAATTTGGTTACTCCCCCGATGGTCAAAAATACCTGAAATGCGTATACCGTACCAAGTCCTAATGCCACTAATTTATAAAACTGGTCTTTCATCTGCATCGCGATATTTAAAAACATCAAAAAACAACTGATACATACCATGATCAGGCACAGTGCAAAAATCCCACCCATTTCTTCGGAGATCGCGGAAAAAATAAAATCCTGCTCCACCACTGGGATCTTGTTCGGTGAACCCTGATACAGTCCGGTTCCAAACCATCCGCCGGTTCCAATTGCAAACAGGGACTGACAGATCTGATAGCCCTCGTTATCGATCACACTGAGCGGATCCTGCCATGCTACCACACGGACCCTGACATGGGAAAACAACTGGTAGGCAACTACCGCGGCGATCGCTCCCACCATGATGCCCCCTGCAAAATAAAACAGTTTCTTGGTCGCCACATAAAGCATTACAAGGTATGTAATGAAAAAGATCAACGCTCCACCAAGATCTCTGGATGCCACAAGAATCAGCACATGTGCCGCAGCGATCACTGTCGTGATACAAACCTGTTTAAAATCTGTATTCTGATGCAACATACAGGCTATGAAAAATACAAACAGGATTTTCACAAATTCGGACGGCTGGATGGAGAAAAAACCTCCCACCGAAATGGAGATCTTCGCCCCATAACTCGTTGCTCCGAACACTGTTACAACAGCAAGTCCCGCCATACCAACAATCGCATAAAGCCAGGTCAGGTTGCGCAGGAATTTTGCCTTGCGGATCAATACCGGTATCACAAAGATGATGACCGTGGATACCACAGCGATTGCATACTGTTTTACCGATTTATCATAAGACAGACGTGTCAGCATGATAAATCCGACAACTAACAGCATGCACATATTATTTGTAACCAGTCTGGATGCCTTCGGATACAGCAACTGGTAATTGCCCAGCAGGATTGTGATCAGTACAAGCTGTAAAAAGTACAGTACGACAATCTGTATTTCATCCGTCACGGCATAAATGGAAAGAAATCCATCCAGATGGATCAGATACAGATAAAACACCTGCCGCTTGAAGATCCTCTCTCTCTTTTTGGGATTGATACGTCCCCTGAATGCCGCAAAACATTCAAACGTATACAGCGCGAAAAGTATCATCATGATAAATTTCGACACTTCAACAATCACGTTTGTCATAAATTATTCTACCCCTCGTTTATAATGTCCATTGGTATACTCTTTTCCATATGCTTCCCTCACAGTGGTGGGTCCAGATAAGAATACGTTCTGATACAAGGCAAGGATCTCTTTTACCTGCTCTGTACTCTCTATAGTAAAGGAAATACGAAACTGTGTGATGCCCATCCGCTCAAACTCGTGCGCATAGTCAAACAGAAGCAATGGTGTTGTGTTATATATGGTATTATAACATTCTCTGCAATTATTTTTTACCGGGAAATATTTACCATACCGGTCTTTTAAGTACAGTTTACCGGCTTTTTTGTCACACCCCGTTGTGTTGGCATGTACGCACTGCGCCGAAGTCATCAACGGAAGATATCCGTAAATGACCAGTTCACTGCCCGCGTTTTCCCGGTTTAACAGTTCCTTACGGTTTAATTCCAACGGAATTGTTTCACGGAGCGGCTGGTATGCCTGCATTGTATACTTTGCCCTGTTATTGTAGGTATACAGGCTGTGATCAAAGATGATCGGGATCTTACCGGAAAACTCCTGCTGTAAAAACCGGATCTCATCAAAATTTTTCACTACAAAGCCATCCACGCCGCAGCTCACCCAGTAATCCCGGTCTTTTCGGTAGCGTTCTGCCGTCTGTTTCCGGAATATGGATGGAAGGATATAATAAGCCTTCTTTCCTGTCTCTTTAATATGTCTGATATCCTCTGTGAGCTGGTTCCTCCAGTCCGATGTCTGGTAACAGCTGTTATCAAGATAGACATCCGAAACTGTATCAAACGCACAGACGGTTGCAAGCTGTGACCGGTTTTCGATGGAAACAGCAAGACTTAATTGCTGTCTTCCTTTTTGCTCTGTCACTGCCTGTTCCCGTTTCGGGTTCTGTTCTTTCTCTCTCCGGTATGCTGCAAGCATCTGTTCTGTCAGCTGGTCTAGCAGTTCCCTGCGGAGCTGATTCAACGCCTGTACCGGCAGGAACAGATCATCTTCCATCGTGATCTCCAACTCAGAAAAAACAAATGGCGTGTTTCCTGTCTTTTTGAGGTTTGCCTCCACCTTTTCTCTGGTCAGCGGCTGATTTTTTGCTGCCTGCGGCACTGCTCCCGTTACAGTGGCAGTGATCTCTCCACAGGATGCTTCCAGTATAGCAGGAAATTCTTTGGAAAGTCTTAAATTTCCCTTGATTTTTTCTTTTAATTCGGTGCGCAGATATTTTTCCCGCACTTCTTCCTGTAAGGTCTCATTTCCTTTTGCGTGGTTCGGTTTGCCAATGGTGATCATCTCTCTGCCATTGTGCCTCTTATAATATCCGTCGGTAAATCCGCTCCGGTTTCCAAAATCGACCAGTTTCTGATAATCTTTTGGTTTTACCTGATAGTGTGCCGCCGCTTCTTTCTCATCCCCATACTTCGCCAGCAGTTCAAAATAGTAATCCAGATACTGCCTGTAGACCGACACTACTCCGGCAGCATACTCTGCCTGTTTCATACGTCCCTCGATCTTAAAGGAATAGATCCCGCTTTCCAACAGCTGTGGCAGCAGTTCGATCGTACACAGATCCCTCGGGCTTAAAATGTAGCCATTTGCCTGTACTATTTTTTTATCTGCATCACAAACCTCATAGGAAAGTCTGCACGGCTGGGCACATCTGCCCCGATTTCCACTCCTGCCGCCCAACATACTGCTGAGCAGACACTGACCGGAATAACAGTAACACAGTGCGCCATGCACGAAGCTCTCAATCTCAATGTCGACATGGTCGTGGATGTCTTTGATCTCTTCGAATGACATCTCTCTGGCAGTCACCACGCGGTTTGCGCCATAGGACTTCATCAGCTCTGCACCATAACGGTTTGTGATCGTCATCTGCGTACTGGTATGTACGGCAAGATCCGGAAATGCCTCTCTGATAAAACACAGTGCCCCAATATCCTGCACGATGACTGCATCCAGTCCCTGTTTGTAATACGGCAACAGATACGGATAAAGCTGGCTCTCTAATTCTTCTTCCTTAAACAGCGTATTTACCGTCAGATAAAGCTGTTTTCCATGAATATGCGCCTCATCGATCGCATGCATCAGTTCTTCTTCTTTGAAATTGTCGGCATAGGCTCTGGCACCAAAGCTGCTTCCGCCCAGATATACCGCATCCGCTCCCGCATTTAAGACCGCCTGAAAGGTCTCATAAGAACCTGCCGGTGCAAGTAATTCCGCTGTTGTCATAGTCTTATTTCTTCTCCTTTATCATACAAAAGAGGACGAAGATCACTCTCATCCCCGTCCCTCATTTTCTTCTGTTACGTCCGTCTGCTCATCTGTCGTTGCCTTTTCTGCTTTTTTAGGATTCTTTTCCTTTTCCGGAAGTTTGCCAAGCAGTTTTTCCTCTAATGACGCCTCGAGTTTTGCTTTGTTCAACAGAAGTTCCTTGTTTTCTGCCTCGAGCCTCTGCCGCTCTTTTTCATCGCTCTCTGTCTTGATCTGATTGGAGATCAGATCGTGCTTTAAATTGTAGATCTCCTTATCCTTTGTCTCGATCTGCTGTTCTAATTTTTCTACCTGTGCCTTTGCCTTAAAATAGTCATCTGCTATGTTAAGCTCCAGCAGGGTCGCTTTCATATCTCCCGGAAGTCTGCGATAGCCTTCGGTACTGTCAAATTCACTCAGTTTTCCATTGATATATGCCGCTACTTTCTGAAGATATTCTTCTCCCTCGTAGCCGCTCAACGTATAGACTTTTCCTCCGATCAGGACTTCCGCACTCGTTTTTTCTGACATAACGTATTCCTCCGCCGCATCTTCTGCTTTTATTATATAAGTATTTTGCAGGAAAAGCAACTGCAATTCCACTATTCACGTGGAAGTCCGAAATGCTGGTAGGCAAAATCTGTCACAACTCTTCCCTTCGGAGTGCGATTGATAAATCCATTCTTTACCAGGTATGGTTCATATACATCCTCGATTGTTCCGGCATCCTCACCCAGAGCCGCTGCCAGTGTATCCAGTCCGACCGGACCACCCTGGAATTTCTCGATGATGAGCATCAGGATATTCCGGTCATTCTGGTCGAGTCCCATCTTATCTACTTCCAGAAGATCAAGTGCAAATGATGCCACTTCTTTTGTGATGTTTCCATCGTATTTTACCTCTGCAAAATCACGCACCCTCTTTAACAGGCGGTTTGCCAGACGTGGCGTTCCTCTGGAACGTCTTGCCAGTTCAAATGCACCCTCCTGCTCGATCTTAACGCCCAACGTATCGGCAGAACGCAAAATGATCGTCTGCAATTCTTCCACCGTATAAAATTCCAGATGATGGACGACGCCAAAACGGTCTCTGAGTGGTGCTGACAAGAGCCCCGCCCTTGTGGTTGCGCCAACCAGGGTAAATTTGGGCAAATCCAGACGGATAGAACGCGCCGTGGCACCTTTTCCGATCATAATGTCAATCACATAATCCTCCATGGCAGGGTAAAGCACCTCTTCCACCTGACGGTTCAATCGATGGATCTCATCGACAAAAAGGACATCCCCCTCCTGAAGATTGCTTAAGATGGCTGCCATCTCCCCCGGTTTTCCGATCGCAGGACCGGATGTCACTTTCATATGAGTTCCCATTTCGTTTGCAATGATTCCCGCTAATGTGGTCTTTCCCAGTCCGGGAGGCCCGTAAAACAGGACATGGTCTAAGGACTCTCCCCTCTGTTTTGCCGCCTCGATATAGATTTTTAAATTTTTCTTTGCCTTTTCCTGACCGATATAATCGTTTAACAGCTGCGGTCTGAGGCTCTTTTCGATCTTTAAGTCCTCTTCCTGCACCTGTGTTGATATTACTCGTTTTTCCATTGTTTCTCCATCTTGTGGCTGTTACATCAATGCCATATTTTTGAGAGCTGCTTTTAAGAGATCTTCCACATCCGTCTCTTCTGTGATCTCAATGCCTCCAAGGGCTTTTAATGCCTCGGAAGAAGAATAACCAAGGGCAACCAGTGCCTGTACGGCTTCGTTTTTGGCTCCTTTTGCCCTGTCCCTTGCAGTGTCCTCTGCCTGGCTTAATTTTTCTTCAAACGCATCCTCAATGCTTAATTTATCCCGCAGTTCTAAGATCAGCCGCTGTGCGGTCTTTACGCCGACACCCGGCGCCTTTGCAATGGTCTTTGCATCGTCTCCAAGTACTGCAAACCGAAGATCATCTGTCGTCATCACAGAAAGGATCGCCAGTGCCCCTTTCGGTCCGATGCCGCTGACTCCCAAAAGCAGTTTAAAGACACGAAGTTCATCCTTCGAGCAAAAGCCATACAGTAACATGGCATCCTCTCTGATATACAGATAGGTATATATCTTTACTTCGTCCCCTAAAGACGGCAGACGGGAAAAAGTCTGACCGGTCGTATAAATATGATATCCGATCCCGCCGGTCTCAACGACTATGGCATCTTCTTCCAATTCTGCCAATACACCCTTGATATATGAATACATGACTTATCCTTTCTACGCTATTTTCGAAATCCAAATCTGCCACCGATACGCCGCCGCATCTCCTGTGCTGCGATCCCGATCAGAAAACCGGTTAAAAATCCCGCCAGCAGCAGGATTGGAAAATAGTAAAAAATATTATAATTTTCAACCACAATGGCAGCCACGATCAACTGTCCGACATTGTGAAAAATGCCTCCGCATACACTGACGAATACCATGCTGCTTTTTACCATCTTTTTCAGCAGTACCATGACGATAAAACTAAGCAATCCGCCTGCCAGACTGTAGAGGATGGAAAACATATTTCCAAACAGGAAGCCGGAAAGAACGATTCGAAGCACAGAGATCAAAAGTGCCTCCTTTGTTCCCACACAATACAGCATCAGCACCACCACAAGATTGGTAAGTCCAAGTTTTACCCCCGGAATACCAAAATAAAAGGGGATCAGGCTCTCCACATAACTGCAGATCAATGCCAATGCCAGAAATACTCCCAGATATGCCACTTTATTTCGCAACACTGTCCAACTCACTTTCTTCACTTCCGATGATCTCTGCCACCACTTTATTGGGAAGGCAGACAATCGTCTCACCTGTTTTCGAAATCGCTTTCTGATGTACGCACAGCTTGTCCGGGCAGTCCGCTTCGATCATGTCCGCCACACCATCCCGGATGACAAGCCGGTTTGTCACAACCCCATCTTTTTCTATGGCGATCTCCTGTTCTTTTTCCAATGGGTATGTGTCATAGAGGGCTCCGTCTACGGTAACTTTTACCTGTGCTCCCATCTGTCCCCTGAAAAAGTAGAAAACCAGACAGAACACCACTAACACCAGAAATAATATTCCAAGAAACATCCGCTCTTTTTTCTGTTTCACTTAAGCCAGCTCTCCCAAATAATAAAATCCCTTACATTCTTTTAAGGTTACATCTACGATCTTTCCGATCAGATCTGTGCTGCCCGGCAGATGTACGGTAGAGTTATTGGAAAGACGTCCTGTTACCAGATGTTCGTCCTGTCCGTTCTGCTCCTCGATCAGTACCGGTAAGGTCTGACCGGTCAAAGCCTGTGCCTTTTCGGCAGAAATCGTCTGTACTTCTTTTAACAGTCGGTCAAATCGCTCTTTTACGACCTCCGGAGGTACCTGCTCTTCTTTGACTGCAGCAGGGGTTCCAGTCCGCTTGGAATAGATAAAGGTAAAGGCACTGTCATAGCGCACTTTTCTTACCACGTCCATGGTTTCCTCAAAGTCTTCCTCGGTCTCTCCCGGGAAGCCAACGATAATATCGGTGGTCAGTGCAATATCCGGCACAGCCGCACGGATCTTTTCGACCAGCTCCAGATAATGTTCTTTGTCATATCTGCGGTTCATCTCTTTTAAGATACGGCTGCTTCCGGACTGTAACGGAAGGTGCAGATGTTTGCAGATCTTCTTTGAATTTTTCATTACTTCGATCAGTTCATCGGACAGATCCTTTGGATGGGAAGTCATAAAACGGATACGCTCTAAGCCTTCGATCTTTTCGATCTCCTGTAACAACTGTGCAAAGTTCATCGGTTCGTCCAGATTTTTGCCATAAGAATTGACATTCTGACCAAGCAGCATTACTTCTACGACGCCGTCTGCCACCAGACGTTCGATCTCACGGATGATCTCTTTGGGCTCTCTGCTCCGCTCCCGGCCTCTGACATACGGAACGATGCAATAGCTGCAGAAGTTATTACAGCCGAACATGATGTTGACGCCGGACTTAAATGGATATTTTCGCTCTACCGGAAGATCCTCCACGATCTTGTCCGTATCCTTCCAGATGTCAATGGTCATGGACGTACCCTTTTTCGCCGCATGGGAAGAAAAGCTGTTTTCCAGTGCCGTCACGATCAATTCTGCAAATTTATAGATATTATGCGTACCAAAGATCAGGTTTACGAAGCGGTAGCTCTGTTTGATCTTCTCAACGACAGTCGGCTCCTGCATCATACAGCCGCACATTCCGATCATCATAAACGGGTTTTTTTTCTGAAAACCGTTTAAATAACCCAGTCTGCCGTACACTTTATTATTTGCATTTTCGCGCACGGTACAGGTGTTGTAAATAACAAAATCAGCCTGCTCAGAATCCTCCTCAACATAACCGATCTTTTCCAGGATACCAACCAGTTTCTCGGAGTCGCGCGCGTTCATCTGACAGCCAAATGTCGAAACATGAAACGTCATTGGGCTGCCTTTTGCCTCGGAAAGCTGTCTGATATACTCTTTGGCAATGTCCATAAAGTAGTACTGGCGTTCCGGCTCCTGCTCCGGTATCTGTTTTTTATCTACAAGGTTTAACACGAATTTCTTTTCCATCTTTTATCTATCTCTCTCCATCTTTACTCTCTATCCCACCCTTATGGGCGAACCTGACCATTTCCGTAAATAATATACTTGGTACTGGTCAGTGCAAGCAGTCCCATCGGACCCCTTGCATGCAGCTTTTGTGTGCTGATCCCGATTTCTGCACCAAAGCCAAACTCATAGCCGTCTGAAAAACGGGTTGAGGCATTGACGTAGACACAGGCTGCATCCACTTCATTTAAAAATTTCTCCGCATTGCGGTAGCTCTCTGTAATGATTGCTTCCGAATGTCCGGTGTTGTATTTATTGATATGTGCGATCGCTTCCTCCACACTACCTACGGTTTTGGCGGAGATCATATAATCTAAATATTCTTTTCCCCAGTCCTCTTCGCTGGCAGGTTTTAAAAGATCTGTATTGACATTTTTTCCTGACTCTGCCGCAGCAAGACAGACATCATCTGCATGGATCTCCACTGATTTTTTCTGAAGTGCCTCAGTCAGCTCTGGCATAAACGCATCCACGATGTTTTTATGTACCAATAATGACTCGCATGCATTGCAGACCCCGATCCGCTGTGTTTTGGCATTTAAGATGATATTGATCGCCATTGTAAAGTCCGCACTCTCGTCTACATAGATATGGCAGTTTCCGGTGCCTGTCTCAATGACCGGGATCGTTGCCTGATTGACCACAGCACGGATCAGTCCTGCCCCGCCTCTTGGAATCAGAACGTCAACATACTCATTCATTTTCATAAATACAGCCGCTGTCTCTCTTGAGGTATCTTCGATCAGGGAGACAGCCGCCTTTGGGATCTGCAATGCCTCTAGTGCATCCTGAATGACAGAAACGATCGCCATATTCGAATGGATCGCATCACTGCCACCCTTTAATATCACGGTATTTCCAGTCTTAAAGCAAAGTCCGAACGCATCCACTGTCACATTTGGTCTTGCCTCATAGATCATACCGACGACTCCAATCGGCACTCTCTTTTGTCCGATCCGAAGTCCATTGGGGCGTTGTTTCATGGAGATCACTTCACCGATCGGGTCTTCTAATTCTGCTACCTTCTGTAATCCGTCCGCGATCTGTGCGATCCGGCTCTCGTTTAACAGCAGTCTATCTAACATTCCATCCGGCATATGATTATTTCTGCCGTTTTCAAGATCTTTTTCATTTGCCGCAATGATCTCCCCTGCATGTGCTACCAGTGCTTCTGCAACTGCACGCAGTGCTTCGTTTTTCTCATTGGTGCCAAGAATTGCGACCTGTGCAGATGCCTCTTTCGCGTTTCTGCAAATCTCTGTTAATTCCATACTTCTGCCCCTGCCTTTCTATCTGATCCTTTTTAAAAAAGATACTCTGCCGCCTCGGTGTAGATCCGCTGCATTTTCACATCGGTCGATAATACCTCAAGCTGTGGTTCGATCTGATGCTCATATGCAAGTGCGATCCTCTCTGCCTTCCGGTAACGTGCAAAATACCTGTCATAATACCCTTTTCCATATCCATAACGATTTCCCATACGGTCAAAGACCACTCCGGGAACCAGTATGACCGGTGTCGCTGCCGTACAGATTGGACAGCTCTCGTCCGGTTCCATCACATGAAACCTGCCCTCCACAAGCTGTGCAAGTGCTGTGACCTGATAAAACTCCATCGAACAGTCCGCGCCAGTCCTTGGCAGTGCGACCACTTTTCCTTCGGACAGCGCCTGTTCTAAGAATTTCCGGCTGTCTACCTCATTGGAAAGCGGTGCGTAGCCATAGATAACATCTGCATTCTGATACCACCCAGACTGCAACAGCCGGTCTGTGATCTGTCTGCTTTTTTCTGCTACCTCTGCTCCGCTCATCTGTAACCGCAGTTTTTTGTGAAGTTCCCGAATTTCCTTCCTTGAAATGTCCTTATCCTTAAGACAGTCTTTTTTTGTTTGCATATTTTTCGCCCAGATTTTCTACTGAGCCATCTTCATTTACCATATCGATATTGTTTAACTGTGCCGTCAGATTATTTTTCACATCTGCCACAAACTGTTTGCGCAAAAGAGCCTGTTCCTTTTTCTCCTCCTCGGTCAGCCCCTCCGCCTTTGATTTCCGGTATAATTCATTGATGCGGTCAATCTGTTCTTTTTTCACGCTAAAAATCCTCTCTATCCGATTGTTTCTAAAATAAAGTCTTCGATCCGAAATGTCTCTTTCTTTTCTGCCTTAAATACCGTGCCCACAAATTCATCATCAAAGATGTGATGCAGGATGCAGACGTCCTTGCCGTTTGCGATTACCATATCCACGCCGGAAAGCGTTGCGATCCTTGCCGCGGTAAGCTTTGTCGCCATTCCTCCGGTTCCAACATCACTTCCAGTTGAATCTTTTGCCATTCCCATAATATCCGCATCCATCTTCTCAACTACTTCGATAAGCTTTGCATCCGGATTTTTCCTCGGGTCATCTGTAAAGAGCCCGTCAATATCGGAAAGCAGGATCAGTAAATCCGCTCCGACTAAGGAAGATACGATTGCAGACAGTGTGTCATTGTCACCAAACCGCATCTCATAGGTAGATACCGTATCATTTTCATTGACGATCGGGATCACGCCCAGGCGGAACAGCTCCTCAAATGTATTCTTGGCATTCTCTCTCGATACCGGGTTTACCATCGTGTTCTTTGTCATAAGAACCTGCGCTGCCACCTGATTGTATTCGGAAAACAGTTTCTGATAGATCATCATCAGTCTTGCCTGACCAACGGCTGCACATGCCTGTTTGGTAGAAATATCATGGGGTCGCTCCGTAAATCCAAGTGACTGACGTCCGGCAGCGATCGCACCGGAACTGACCAGACAGACATCCATTCCACGATTTCTTAAATTACAAAGTTCCCGCACCAGGTGCTCTAACTTTGTAAAATTCAAACATCCGGTCTCTTCGTAATTTAAGGAAGAGGAACCGATCTTTACAACAACTCTCTTTTTTTTGTTGAATCCCAAATTTTTCTGTTCCATCTCTAAGCCCCTTTATCTATGACATTTCCATACTCTGTATTACTCTAACATATCTGATTGCAAATGGCAAAATTATTTTGTATTTTTTCACGGTTTATGATAAAGTCAAAGAGGTTTTGAAAGAAAGGAACGGATTTATCATGTATAAAAAAATAGCATCCCTTCTGGGATTTTTTCTGTTGTGTCTCATTTTAACCGGCTGTGGGGAGCCCATTTCCAAGTCAGGTTTCTACTTTGATACGGTCATTACCGTCACACTTTACGACAGTTCCAAAGAACAGCTTTTAGATGGCTGCTTTGATCTTGCCGCAGAATACGAGGGTTATTTTTCCAACACGGTGGCAGACAGCGATATCTCAAAGATCAATGCCTCCGGCGGCACGCCTGTGACCGTACACGACGAGACGATCGAACTGTTGCAGAAGGGCATTTCCTATGGCGAGCAGAGTAACGGTGCCTTTGATATCACAATCGGCAGGCTTTCGGATCTGTGGAATATTTCCACCAAAGCTCTGTTAGATGAAACCGATGCTTCCATGGTGCCGTCAGACACTGAGATCAGACAGGCTCTTGCCACTGTAGATTATCGCACGATCGTGATCGACGGAAACGATGTTTCTTTAACTAATCCTGATGCAAAACTGGATCTTGGCGGTATCGCAAAAGGCTATATTGCGGACAAAATGAAAGAATACCTTTTAGCAAATGGCGTGAAAAGTGCCCTGATCAATCTGGGCGGAAATGTCTTAACCGTTGGTGACAAGCCGGATGGCTCGCCTTTCACGATCGGCATCCAGTATCCATTCCAGGAAGACGGTTCTTCGATCGCATCTGTAAAAATAAGTGACCAGACCGTTGTTTCCTCCGGTATTTACGAACGTTACTTTAAAGTAGATGACACCCTGTATCATCATATCTTAGATACCAAAACTGGATACCCTTGTGATAACAATCTGCTCGGTGTTACAATCATCACCAACCATTCGGTTGACGGCGATGCCCTCTCCACCATCTGCTTTACCCTTGGTCTTCGTGACGGTATGGCACTGATCGAACAGCTTGATGGCACCGAAGCCATCTTTATCACGGATGACTACGAACTTCATGTATCTTCCGGTATGGGAAACACGGTTCCCTATACGGACTTAAGAAACGAATAGGCATGACGCCCTTTAAAACAGACAATGCCGGAACGCTAAAAAAGAGACTGCACATTGAGGGAACTCCTCAACGTGCAGTCTCTTCTTTTGTTCATGATAACAGAATGTCCGCAGAGCGTGTATTCTATTTTTTTTTGTAATTATAAGATGATCTTCTTTGGACATTTCTGTGCACAGATGCCACATCCAACACATTTCTCCTGATCAATGTATGCAACATTGTCAATGACATGGACTGCATCTTTCGGACAGTTCTTCTCGCAGAGATGACATCCGATACATCCTACGGAACATGCCTTCATTACATCTTTTCCTTTGTCTTTGGAACTGCACTGTACGATGTGTTTTGCATCGTATGGCACCAGCTCGATCAAATGTTTCGGACAGGCTGCAACACATTTTCCACACGCTTTGCAGACTTCTTTGTCTACCAGTGCAATACCATCTACAATATGGATTGCATCAAACGGACAAGCCTTCACACAGGAGCCGTAACCTAAACATCCATAATTACAGGATTTTGGACCACCATTTGGTACAAATGCCATTGCAGCACAGTCCTCATTTCCTGTATATTCATAATCTGTGTTTGCCTTTTCACAGGTACCTGCACATTTTACAAAAGCAACTTTCTTTACGCCTTCTTCTGCAGCAATACCCATGATCTCGCCAACCTTAGCAGCAACCGGTGCACCACCAACCGGGCACTGGTTTACTGGTGCTTCCCCTTTGACAATGGCAGCAGCCAGTCCGGAACATCCTGCATAGCCACAGCCACCACAGTTGTTTCCCGGTAACACACCAAGGATTGCTTCTTCTCTTTCGTCCACTTCTACCTTGAACTTTTCTCCGGAAATACCGAGGAAAAATCCAATTAAAATACCTACGCCGCCGACTACAACGGCTGCAACAATAATTGCCGTAATATTCATAATTTAACCTCCAAGTATTGCCTTAAATCATTCCTGAGAATCCCATAAATGCAATAGACATCAAAGCCGCTGTGATCAGAACGATCGCTGTTCCCTGAAATGGCTTTGGAATATCGTTGTATTCGATCTTTTCACGCAGCCCAGCCATTAAGACGATTGCGATCAGGAAACCAACTGCAGTTGCAAATCCGTTTACAACGCTCTCAAGAATACCATATTCTTTGGTAACGTTTGTCAGTGCAACACCTAATACGGCACAGTTTGTTGTGATCAAAGGAAGGTATACACCTAAACTCTGATACAGTGCCGGCATTGATTTTTTCAGGAACATCTCTACAAACTGTACTAATGCAGCAATTACAAGGATAAAGACGATGGTCTGTAAATAGGTAAGGTCAATTCCCTTGCTCATTAAAAAGCTGTTTGCCAGTATAAATTTGTAAATCAGTGCGGTTACAAAGGAGGAAATCGTAATAACGAATACAACTGCTCCACCCATTCCAGCCGCTGTCTCTGTTTTCTTAGATACACCTAAGAATGGACAGATACCGAGGAACTGGCTTAATACAACGTTGTTTACAATCGCAGAACCGATTGCAATTAAAAGTAATTCTTTCATCTGTACCTATCCTCCTACTCTGTTTTAGTCTCAGCACCATTTGCAGCTTCTGCTTTTCCACCACAAACTGCAGCATGACCACATCCGGCACAATCGCCAGTCAGACATCCGGATGGCTGTGCAAGAGGTTTTCCTTTTGCTTCCATCTTTGCTCTGACAATATTCATAACAGCAACCAGACAGGACAATACTAAGAATGCACCCGGTGCCATGACAAATATTGTAATTGGTGTAAACCAGCTTAAGGATAATACCTGGAAACCAAAGATCTGTCCTGCGCCAAGCAGCTCACGGATCAGACCGATGCAGGTAAGACCGAAGGTAAATCCAAGTCCCATTCCAAGTCCATCAAACAGAGACGGGATAACCGGGTTCTTGGAAGCATAGCTCTCGGCACGACCTAAGATGATACAGTTTACAACGATCAGCGGAATGTAAACACCCAGTGAATCGGAAAGGCTTGGTGTATATGCCTGCATGATAAACTGAACCATGGTTACCAGTGATGCAACAATAACGATGAATGCCGGCATACGCACGCCATCTGGAATTACCTTACGGAATGCGGAGATCAGCATATTGGACAGAACTAATACCACTGTTGTGGAAAGTCCCATTCCAAGTCCGTTCACTGCGGAAGAAGTTACCGCCAGTGTAGGACACATACCTAACATCAGAACGAAGGTAGGGTTTTCTTTGATAATACCGTTATATAAACGTTCTACATTCTTATTCATTAATTTGCACCTCCCGTTAATACATTACGGAAATAAACAAGGCAGGCATTCACACCATTTGCCATTGCTTTAGAGGTAATGGTAGATCCGGAAATTGCCTCGATCTGATTGTCTGCAGAAGGAGTTGCCTTTACTACTTCAAACAGGTCTACGTTCTTTCCTTCAAACTGTCCATAGAAATCCTCTTCCTGCGCCTTCATACCAAGACCAGGTGTCTCCGCAATCGATGTGATGGAATATCCATTGACGGTTCCATCATTCTGGATTCCAACGGAAAATGTAATGGTTGACTGGCTGGCATCCTTTGCCGTTACGGTAATGACATAGCCAAGTACAGATCCGGACGAGTCTTTTGCAAGCTCAACATCCTCGATCTCATCAGAATATCCATTTTCTGTCATCAGAGCTGCCGCTGCATCTGCATCGAAATCAGCGTATGCTTCAAAGCTGTCTGCATCTGCAAATACCTGTTTGTACGCGCTCTGTGTTTTCTCATAATTTACATTGTCGATCGGTGCTTTGGTAATTCCATATACCACACCAAGTAAAAGTCCAAGTACTACGGTAAAGGCAAATAAAACCAAAGCGTCATGTACGATTTTCTTGTTCATATTATTTGCCCCCTTCCTTGGTCTTTTTTTCTTTTACAACACCAAAGGCTGTTGGTACCGTATATTTTTCAATCATTGGCACCAGGATATTGCTTAAGATGATTGCAAAGGAAACACCCTCTGCATTTGCACCAAAGCAACGGAACAATCCGGTTAAGATACCACAGCAGATACCAAAGATGATCTGTCCGCGTGGCGTGATCGGTGATGTTACATAGTCGGTTGCCATAAAGAATGCACCCAGCATCAATCCACCGCCGCAAAGCTGTGCGGTAATGTAGTTCCAGTCAAATCCATGACCGCTGAATAACAGCATGAAGATCACAAATGTTACAATGTAAGATGCCGGTATTCTCAGGTCGATCACTCCCATAAGGATTAAGAAGATCGCACCAAGTAAAATAAAGATCGCAGATGTCTCACCGATAGTACCTCCGGTACGTCCGATCAGCATATCCATGGTGTTGACTGCTCCACCGTTGCGAAGTGTTGCAAGTGGTGTTGCACTTGTATAACCATCTGCAATATATTTTGACATATCATCTGTAAATTTGGTCATGTCGGCTGCAAATGCGATCAGAAGGAAACATCTTGCACCAAGTGCAGGGTTCATAAAGTTCTGACCCAGACCACCGAACATACATTTTACAACGACAATGGCAAATACTCCGCCAATCACTGCTTCCCACCATGGAAGTGTTGGCGGAAGGTTTAATGCCAGTAATAAACCGGTTACAACCGCACTTAAATCTGTTATGGTGTCTTTCTTATGTACGATTTTGTTAAAAATCCACTCGGAAGCCACACAACTGGCAATTGTTACTAAAATTAAAATCAGTGCCCTGTATCCAAAATTGTAGATACCAAATAAGCTGGTCGGCAGCAATGCAATAATGACATACAGCATTATTCTGCTCGTGGTATCTTTGGAACGAACATGTGGTGATGATGAAACATGATATAACTCACTCACAGGAATCCACCTCTCTCTTCTTATTGTTTATATTATTTTTTTGCTCTCTTAGCAGCAAGAACCTGCTTTTTCATCGTCTTGATCGACTGGGCAAGCTGTCTCTTTGCCGGGCATGCGAAGCTGCAGCTTCCACACTCTACGCACTCAAGACCGTTCCATTTTTCAAACTCAGCGGAAAGTCCGTGATCTGCAAACTTGGCAAGTCTTGACGGGATCAGCTGCTCTGGACATGCTTCCACACAACGTCCACAGTTGATACATGGACTTGGTTCTACCGCTGCAACCTCGTCTTTGGTCAGACAAAGCAGGGAAGATGATGTCTTGGTGGTTGGGATGTCCAGACTAAACATAGAAAATCCCATCATAGGTCCACCGGAAATGATCTTCTCCGGCTGCTCTTTAAATCCACCTGCCGCATCTACTAACTCGGCATAATTCGTTCCAATGCTGTAAAGGAAGTTGCCTGGTTTTACCACTGCATCACCGGTTATGGTAGATACACGCTGCATAACAGGTTTTCCAAGTTTTACTGCATTGTAAATGGAAATGATCGTCTCAACGTTGTCTACGATACACCCAGCATCTGCCGGAAGCATCTTGGAATTGATTGCTCTGCCGGTTACCGCGTAGATGAGCTGACGCTCTCCACCCTGTGGATACTTGGTCTGTAACGGACAAACCTCAAGTCTTGGCTCGTCTTTTACCAGTTCCTGTAACTTTGCGATACAATCCGGTTTGTTATTTTCAATACCAAAAATACCTTTGGCTTTTCCGAAAAGCTGTAAGATGATCTTCATACCTGCGATCAGCTCTTCCGGATTTTCTAACATTCTGCGGTAATCTGCCGTCAGGTACGGCTCACACTCCGCACAGTTTGCGATGATATACTCAATCTTTTCCGGTTCTTTTGGTGAAAGTTTTACATGTGTTGGGAAACCTGCACCACCCATACCAACTACGCCTGCTTCTTTGACTTTGTTGATAATCTCTTCGTTTGAAAGAGCTGTCACATCCTCACAAGGTGTATAAGCCACCTCCTCAAATGCTCCATCATTTTCGATGACGATAGAGTTTACCATGTCGCCAACTGCTACGCGGCGCGGCTCAATAGCCTTCACAGTACCAGATACCGATGCGTAGATCGGAGATGACACAAAACCGCCCGCTTCTGCGATTTTCTGTCCCTTCAACACGTGATCGCCAACTGCTACTATTGGACTTGCCGGTGCTCCGATATGCTGTGATAACGGATAGACCAGATCACCCTTGGGTAAAACTTCTACGATTGGCTCATCTTTTGCTAATTCCTTTCCTTCATAAGGATGGACGCCGCCTTTAAATGTTTTTAAACCCATTTTTCGTGCCCCACTTTCTCTTTTTTGTATTGTATTCCATGCAGAAGTCATAGAACACTCATCTTCTAAATTATATCATATTTGTATTCAATTTGAACAATAATATTGTTTTTTTTTCAATACGTTTTGTTAAATCCTTCACAATTTCATACATTTTACTTTTTTTGTTGCACTTTTATTCTCAAATTCTTTTCGTGATTTTTAACAAAAAAGATAGTATAATGGGAAAAGCAACGAAAGGAGATCCGATTTATGCAGCACTGGCAGGAAACATTATCTTATGACTTTTCAAATCCAATGATTGATTCCACATTTACACCGGATGCCATCTTTTTTGATATCGAAACCACCGGTTTCTCTCCCACAAGGACGAGCCTGTATCTCATTGGATGTGCCGTAAGAAAAGGACAGATCCTTGTGATCGATCAGTTTTTTGCGGATGCTCCATCGGAAGAACAGGACGTTCTCCTTTCTTTCTTTTCCCTGTTGGAGCAATACCAGACGATCATTTCCTTTAATGGGATCGGATTTGATATTCCCTACTTAAAGTCCAAATGTGAGACCTACGGTATCAAAGAGCCGTTTTCCTCCCACGAATTTCTGGATATCTATAAACAGGTAACCAAAATGAAATCTCTCCTGCATCTGCCAAACTTAAAGCAGAAATCGATTGAGCAGTTTTTGGGAATGGAACGGGAAGATATTTACAACGGTGGCGAACTGATCGAAGTCTACCATCGCTATGTCAGGACTGCTTCTGAGCGGGATCTTGCCCTTTTAAGGCAGCACAATTACGAGGATGTCCTTGATATGCCACAGCTTCTTACCGTTCTTTCCTATCCGCATCTGTTAGGAGGGGATTTTGAGATCACTTCCCTCTATGCCAACGAATTTACTTCTTATGAGGGAGCGACTGAAAAAGAACTGATCTTTGAATTAAAAAATCTGCATCATCTTCCCGCCCCGGTCTCCTGTAAAAAAGAGGATTTTTACCTGATGGCATCGGGATATGAAAGCAAACTTGTGGTACGTCTTTATACCGGAGAACTCAAATTCTTCTTCTCCGATTACAAGAACTATTTTTATCTTCCAGATGAAGATTATGCCGTGCCAAAATCTCTTGCTGGAGGCATTGCCAAAGAACACAAAAAGAAAGCGACTGCCTCGACCTGCTACACCAGAAAGAATGCCATTTTTCTGCCACAGTATGGTGCTGTCCTCTCTCCTGCTTTCCGTGCCATGTATCGGGATAAAAAGAGTTATTTTGAACTGTCGGAAGAATTTGTTGCTTCAAAAGAAATGCAAAAAGAATATCTGTTACATGTGTTTTCTTATCTGATGTAAAAAAGTATAAAAAAGCATCCCTTTCGCTTGTCCCGAAAGAGATGCTTTTTCGCTCACTATGCTTTTTCAAAAAAGAATGATTTATTTCTGTTGAATCCAATCTCTTTGTAATTCATAATCTGCTCCGTACTGCCGATAAACAGCACACCGCCTGTTGTCAGAGACTTCTGGAATTTCTGATAGATCTCATCCTTTGCCTCTTCCGTAAAGTAGATGACAACGTTACGGCATACAATCAGATTGCAGCCACTTGGATAAGGATCTTTTAACAGATCGTGTTCTTTAAATTCCACTCTCTTTTTGATCTCGTCTGAAATCTGATAAGATGTTCCAACCTGTGTGAAATATTTTTTCTTCAGATCCTCTGGAACAGATGCAATACTCTTTGCATTGTATAAGCCCATCCGCGCTGTATCAAGCACCTGCTTGTCGATGTCTGTTGCGATCACTTTGATATTGGAAAGTGGAACCTGTCTGGACAATGCCATAACAAGAGAATACGGCTCATCTCCGGTCGAACATGCCGCACTCCAGATCTTCAGATTCTTGCCGAATTTCTGGATCAACTGCGGGAACACCTCTCCCTCTAAGATTTTCCACTGCTCCGGATTCCGATAAAACTCGGAAACATTGATCGTGAGAAAATTGATGAACTGCTCAAATTTCTCTTTATCCTTTTTGATCAATGTAACATATTCATCATAAGTCTTAATGTTGTTTTTTGTGATCAACGTGTTGATCCTACGACGCATCTGTTTTTCTTTATAGGAGTTTAAATCAATTTTAGCAATGCTAAGAACATCTTTTTTGAATTTTTCATAATTATCTGTTTCTAACATAGCAAACACCTCGCATTATTATTCCTTCTTATGGTAAAAATAGGTTTACAGAACTGCAAACCTATTTTTATGGGAATATTTTTATTCTTCTGTTGTCTCTGCATCCTCAGCAACATCATCGTCTGCAAGTAATGCTTTCATAGATAAGCTGATCTTCTTATCATCTTCGTTGAAATCAACGATTTTTGCTTCGATCTCCTGTCCAACTTTTAATACGTCAGAAGGTTTCTCTACATGCTCTTTGGAAATCTGTGATACATGAAGTAACGCATCTACGCCAGGTGCAAGCTCAACAAAAGCACCAAAGTCTGTCATTCTTGCAACTTTTCCTGTTACAACATTGCCTACTGCATATTTCTCAGCTGCACCATTCCATGGGTTCTCTGCCGGGAATTTCATGCTGAGTGCGATCTTGGTCTCGTTGATGTCTTTGATGAATACTCTTACGCTGTCTCCAACGTTGAATACTTTCTTCGGGTTCTCAACTCTGCCCCAGGACATCTCTGAAATATGAAGTAATCCGTCTGCTCCGCCTAAATCGATGAATGCACCGAAGTCTGTTACGTTCTTAACAGTTCCTTCCATAACATCGCCAACTTTGATCTTAGCAAACAGTTCTTTCTGCTGCTCTAATTTTTTCTCAACAAGCAACTGTTTTCTGTCACCGATGATTCTTCTGCGTTTTGGATTGAACTCGCTGATCACGAACTCGATCTCCTGATCCTTATATTTTGTTAAGTCTTTCTCATAAGTATCAGATACAAGGCTTGCCGGGATGAAAACTCTTGTCTCATCTACGATCACACAAAGACCACCATCTAATACCTGTGCTACTTTTGCTGTTAATACTTCTTTGTTTTCAAATGCTTCTTCTAATCTCTTGCTTCCTTTTTCTGCTGCAAGGCGTTTGTAAGTAAGAAGCACCTGTCCCTCACCGTCGTTTACTTTTAAAACTTTTGCTTCCATAGTATCGCCTACAGATACCATAGTGGTCAGGTCAACGTTAGATTCATTTGTGTACTCATTGCGAGTAATGATTCCGTCTGATTTGTAACCGATATTAAGAACGATCTCGTCAGGTTTTACATCGATAACGGTACCTTCAACTACCTCTCCATTTCTTATTGTTTTAAAAGATTCTTCCAACATTTGTTCAAAAGTTAATTCTGACATTATTTTGAACCTCCTCAATTATTTTATTGGGCGTGGATGCCCCTGCTGTAATACCTACTGTTTCCACTGACCCTAATTGATTCAAATCCAAATCGCCAAGTGTCTGTATATAGTACGTATTGTTACATGCTTTTCTGCATATTTCAAATAACTTCTGGGTATTGGAACTATGTTTGTCACCAATAACGATCATAGCATCCACCGTCTCTGCTATGCTCCGGGCTTCAGTCTGACGCTCCTTTGTAGCATTACAGATTGTATTTAAAACACTTACATCATAACTCTTTTTTTCAATAATTTCAACTAATTCTTTAAATTTATTGTAATTAAATGTCGTTTGTGCCACAATGCATATTTTCTGGTCTGCAGGGCAGGAAAAACTTTCTGCTTCTTCTACGTTTCGGATCACGCTGACCGGGGATTTTGCCCATCCCCGGATTCCCTGGACTTCCGGGTGATCGGGATTCCCGATGATAATGATACGATCCCCCTGTTCACTGTGCTTTTCTACGATCTTATGGATTTTCTTGACAAACGGGCAGGTTGCATCAACAATATGGATTCCTTTTTTTTCAAGTTCCTCGTAAACTCTTTTTTCTACACCGTGGGAACGGATAATAACGGTTCCTTCTTTCAGTGCAGCAAGATCCTCTTCACTTCTAATGACACGGACACCTCTTTTTTCCATATCTTTGACTACTTCTTCATTGTGGATGATCGGGCCCAGAGTATAGATCGGAGAAACTCCTTCTTCGATCAGCTGATAGACTTTATCGACCGCACGTTTGACCCCAAAGCAGAATCCGGCAGTTTTGGCTACTTTTACCTTCATACTCCTCATTCCTCTTCTGATACTTTTGTGTGATATACAGAAAGGATCTTCTCCACGGTCTCATCAATCGTAAGCTCTGAGGAATCCACAAGGACCGCATCCTTCGC
>URUD01000023.1 GCA_900550935.1 uncultured Roseburia sp. | reverse complement strand
AACCCTCGCGCCGCTATTAACGACCTGCACCCTTTCCAGGGGTGTCCCTTCGACCACTTGGGTACTTCTCCACAAGTTAGTTGATTCTCATTTTACAATATATAGTTAAAGAAGTAATCTCTTGTGTTCAGTCCCGCATCAGCCGTTTCATTGCTTCCACTGAGGAGGTACTGCGTCCTCAGGAGCGGAGAGAGTGGGATTCGAACCCACGCGCCCTTGCGGACAAACGGTTTTCAAGACCGCCTCGTTATGACCACTTCGATACCTCTCCGTGTTTCACGCTCTTAACCAGCGCAAGAGTTATTCTAGCATCAACTCTTTCTATTGTCAACAACTTTTTTAATATTTTTTCATTTTTTTTGCAGATATAATTCTGTGATCAGCAAATCTTCTGGTGTCGTCACTTTAATGTTCCGATAGTTTCCCTCTATCAGCTTTACCGGAACCTGTGTCATGCGTTCCACAACCATGGCATCATCTGTTATCGTTCCATCCTCTTTTTCTAACATTTTCTCATATGCCTGTCGCACCAGCGGATAAGAAAATGTCTGTGGTGTCTGTATCTGCCATAACCTGCTACGCTCTGGCGTCTCTTTTGCAAATGCATTCTCATCTGCCACCTTAATGGTGTCTTTTACCGGCATAGCTGCCACGCACGCCTTATACTGTTTCACAGAATCCATAGAACGTTTTATCATTTCAGCATCCACCATGGGTCTGGCCCCATCATGGATCAGAACATAATCCGGATCTCCTGCGGTCAGCAGCCCCTGATATACAGAATGATAGCGTTCTTTTCCTCCTGCTACGATCGCTTTCACCTTTTTTATCTGATATTTGTCTATGATCTCTTTCTGGCAGTACTCTTCCTCGCCCGCGCCGCAGACCAGAATAATCTCATCCACCGCACTGCTTTCAAATGCTTTTAGGGAATAATAGATCAGCGGTCTGCCATTCACCTCCAGGTACTGTTTATGTACCCTGGCATTCATTCTTTTCCCACTGCCACCTGCTAATACGATTGCTGTATACTTTTCCATTAACGCTCTCCCAGTTTCAGGTTTGGCACTGCGTTCAGATCAAGTCCGTCTCTTTTTCCATTGATAAAGTCATAGTATGCTGCCACTCCGATCATAGCCGCATTGTCCGTACAGAAGATCGGGGATGGATGATAAAATGCCACTCCCTTTTTCTCACACGCTTCCCGCATACCTTCACGCAATGTTGCATTCGATGCCACTCCACCTGCTATCGCAAACTTGTCCATCTTGTATTCATCGATCGCCTTCATCGCATTTCCGATCAGTACATCCGTTACTGCCTTCTGGAAAGATGCGGCAACATCTGCCTGCACGATTGGCGTTCCTTTCATTTTGCAGCCATTCAGATAATTTAAAACGGCAGACTTTAATCCACTAAAACTGAAATCATATGGGCCATCTGCTATTTTGGCACGTGGAAACTCCATCGCATGCGGGTTTCCTTCATGCGATACTTTTTCAATCTTTGGTCCACCCGGATATCCCAATCCGATTGCACGTGCTACCTTATCAAATGCTTCTCCTGCTGCATCATCTCTGGTTCTTCCCAAAATTTCATATTTTCCATAATCAAGCACCTTAACAAGATGGGTATGTCCCCCGGACACAACCAGACACAAAAACGGTGGCTCTAAATCCTTATTTTCGATATAGTTGGCACTGATATGACCCTCTATATGGTGCACTCCCACCAATGGAATATTTTTGGCATAGCTGATTGCCTTCGCCTCTGCCACACCTACCAGTAACGCACCTACCAGTCCCGGTCCATAGGTCACACCGATCGCATCGATGTCGTCCAATGTCATATGGGCATCTGAGAGTGCCTGTTCTATTACCTGATTAATTTTCTCAATATGTTTCCGCGATGCGATCTCCGGTACAACTCCACCATATAAGGTGTGCAATGCGATCTGCGAAGAGATTACATTGGATCTCACATCCCTTCCATTCACAACAACTGCTGCTGCTGTCTCGTCACAGGAACTCTCTATTGCCAGTATCTTTATTTCATCATCACTCATTCTGTGAATCTCCTTCTGTCTTGTAGAACACTAATATCTTCCATTTTCCATCTTCATCTTTTCTCAGCACATAAGTCTGATTTGTACGACTGTATTTTTTCGACTCATTGATAAAATAGGATGCCGTCACATACGCACACTCATCCCCGTCTACAGTCTGGTATTTTACGTCATTACTGTCGCACACACTACTTGAAACAATCGTCTTGGATGCTTCTTTGTATTCTGCAATATCTGCTTTTAATGCATCAAAATAAGTATCTTCCGGATTGCTCTCCAAAAGTTCATCATCAAACAGTTTTCTCGCCTGATGTCCCAGATCATATAACTCATCATCGGTATAGGACTGGTCATAAAAACACGAAATAATGCGATTATATGTTTTTACCACTTCCCGCGGTGTTTCAGGATAGTTTGCATCCAAATCCTTGGTGATCACTTTCTGAACCTCAGTCAGCTCCACCGTATCCTCCACGGACGCTCCCCTGCTGCGGGTTATTTGCCAAAATGCTCCCAATATCACTGCAATACATACGATTGCTATTACGACTACTCTGCTTTTCTTTTTCATATTCTCCTCCATTCCAGAGTGCCTTCTGCCCTCTCCTACGTTTCTTCAAACAACAGTTCCACACTTTTTCCGTCTTTGCCAAGATATGCATGTTCAAAGATTGCATGCACCTGTGGCATATAGTCCTCTGCCCGTATCAGGGACGGGGAAAAATGGGTCAGCCACATCTCTGTCACTTCTGCACGTTTTGCAAGGTCTGCTGCCTCATAAAATGTCATGTGTTTATATTGTTTTGCTTTCGCAAGTTTTTCTTTTTCTGCATACATTCCCTCACAGATAAACAGATCAGAACCTTTTGCAGATGCCACAATACTCTCGGTAGGTCTTGTATCAGTGCAATATGTGACCTTGATGCCTTTGCGCGGTGCCCCCAATACCATATCCGGTGTATATGTGACCCCATCTTCTGCCGTAATGGTCTCTCCTTTTTGCAGCCGGCTCCAATATGGGCGTGGTATCTGATGTTCCATTGCACGCTCCACCTGAAATCTGCCTGCACGATGGATCTCTACGGTATAGCCATAACAGGTGATGTTGTGATTTACCCGGAATGCATGGATATGATATCCCTTTATTTCTATATCGGCTGTTGGCTCTGTAATCTCAATATATTGGATTGGAAAAGGTAATTCCGGTGCAATCGTCCGAAGTGCACTTACCACCCGCTCTAATCCCTTTGGTCCTATCATAACAAGCGGCTCCGTCCGCTCTGCATTTCCCATTGTAAGAAGCAGCCCAGGCAGTCCACTGATATGGTCCGCATGGTAATGGGTAAAACATATGATATCAATCGGTTTAAACGTCCATCCTTTTTCTTTTATCGCAATCTGGGTTCCCTCCCCGCAGTCAATGAGCAGATTGCTCCCGTTGTAACGCATCATCGCAGCAGTCAACCAGCGGTGCGGCAACGGCATCATTCCACCTGTTCCTAAAAGGCATACATCCAGCATTTTTTTCTCCTTCTATATAAGCTCTGTTTTCTTCCTCTGTTCCGGTGGTATCGCAAATTCCTGTATCAATACTTCATAGCAGGGCTCGCAAATATCCATCTTGTGGATCAGTCCGTCTTTTCCTTCTGAAAAATATCCCCATTCCTTCTGAATGGTCAAAAAAGATGTCTGTTCCTTTTTGTCTTCTGTGCAAATCAGTTTTCCACATCGATTACAATAGATCTTATCTGTTACTCTGCTCATAATTCTCTCCATTTCAGCGTATTTTAGCTCTGTCTCCATTATAATAGAGTGGATATTGCAGATACAGTGGGAATTACTGGCCGTATATCATAATATAGGCATCTTCCCTGGGAAGCTCATAAAAATTTTTGCGCGCGCCGCAATTCTGAAAGCCTTCCCTCTCATACAGCCGGATCGCGCTGGCGTTTGACACCCGTACTTCCAGCACGATGCGTGCGATTGCTCTGCGTTCTGCCTCTTTTTTGATCTCTTTTAAAAGCATTCCGCCAATTCCTCGCTGGCGTTCCTGTTTCATTACTGCAACATTCGTGATCTCGCCTTCATCCATTGCCAGATACATTCCGATGTATCCCAGAATCCTTCCCTCTTCCTCTGCAACGAGAAATATCGTATTTCCAAGATTCAGAGAATCCACGAACCCCTGATAACTCCAGGGTCTTGAAAAGATCTCCTGTTCAATCTCACTGACAGCAAGCGCATCCGCCACCTGCATATTTCTAATTGTAATCATTCTTCTTTATCCTTTGCCGCGTTCTTTGCTTCCGCTTCGTTTCGCTCACGCTCTGCCTGTGAAAGCCTTAAATATTCCGGTTTATGTGCCTCTGCCGTCGCATATCTGCCCTCGGCAAAATAACGCATGCCAAGTGCTGCCACGGCACCTGCCCGCTGTTTGTTCATATGTGCTGGTGCATACTGATACGACACTTTGCAGTTTTCTTTGATATATTCCGAAAAAACAGGGACTCCGTCTCCAAGGAATACAGCTGCTTCTCCTCTTTCATTAATCGCCTGTACGATCTCATCGATCCCGACGGCACACTGTTCTTTTACTACCCGCATCTCATTTCCGTTAAACCGGTATAATCCGGTGTAAGTCTGATTTCTTCTTGCATCCATCAGCGGACATACCAGACTCTGATGTCCAACCAGATTATAGGCAAGTGCATCCACGGTTGGAACCGACACGATCGGTTTTTTCAGTGCCAGTCCAAGTCCCTTTGCCGTTGCTGACCCGATCCGAAGCCCGGTAAAAGAACCCGGTCCACCTGCGATCGCGATCGCATCTACGGTCGCCAGATCCAGTTCTATCATCCCTGCCAGTTCATCCAACATTGGAAGTAAGGTCTGGGAATGTGTTTTTTTATAATTTGAGGTATATTCGCCCAGCAGGTTGTCGTCCTCTACGACCGCAACACTTGCTACCAGTCCGGAACTGTCTAATCCTAATATCTTCATGCTCCTGCTCCATGCTCCTTTATTGTGATTTTACGATAATCAAATCCTTTTTCCAGATCCTTTTCGATGGTAACATCAAAACGTTTTTCCGGAAGGATCTCTTCGATCAGATTTGCCCACTCGATCATACAAAGACCTTCTCCGTAAAAATAATCTTCATAACCGATCTCATCCATCTCTTCGATGTCTCCGATACGGTATACATCAAAATGGTAGAACGGCATGCGCCCCTCTTCATAAACCTGAACGATGGTAAAGGTCGGGCTGCAGATCGGTTCGGTAATCCCTAGCCCCTCCGCGATCCCCTGTGTAAACACGGTTTTTCCAACTCCCAGATCGCCCACAAGTGTATAAATATCTCCCGGGTTGGCATGTGCACCGATCTTCTTTCCCAGCGCGTGTGTCTCCTCGGGCGAATTGCTCTCATAAATCGTCTCTTTCATCTCTTCCTCATTTCTATCTGCTGCCTACTTCATATTGACACGATATTTCGGCAGTTTTTCCTTTGCCAGCTTTGCAAGCTCCTGATAGGTCTCTCCGAGCTGCTGTCTCGGGATCACATAGGCATTGACCCGGCTGCTGTATACCAGCACATTATTTTTTGTACTGATCATCTTGTAGATCTGCTCCCATGGCAGTTCGGCAGATGCCTCGTTTTGTGAAACGGCAAAGCCTTTCTCTGTCACAGAATAATGCAGTGCATTTTTTAGCACATCCGATGCTATGACATTGTGTTTGGAACGCAGGTAAAGCGTTACCGGCATATAAAACAGAAACACTATACCCAGCACAATATATAGTACTGTACGTGTCAGTGTAACCTCTCCGTAGGTAAGCCCCGCTGATACAAAAATAAAAATACTGACAATAATAGAAAACCAACCCTGAAATCCGGTATATGTCTGATACAGGTTAAAACGATACATGTCTTTTGGCGTTAATGTTATATCAAATTCTATTGGCATCGTCAATCCTCTCCTTCTACAGATTCTTTCGCTTCAGTATAACATTTTCACCAAAAAAAGAAAAGACGGTTACGCCTTTTCTTTTTCTTCCTCTTATTTTTTGATTTTTATCGGTTTCTTCCTTTTAAGATCGGTGAAATATGCTTATATACCAGGAATGTGATCACAACAGAAAACAGCCCCTTTACAAAAGTAAACGGCATATTAAAGCAGATCAGGCACTGTAAAATGCTCTTCATGGATGGAAGGATCAGCTGGTATGCTGCCAGAATACGATCCTCCGGCATGAAGTTGTAATACACCGGATATACCAGGAAATAATTGGAAACTACACTGAATACTGCCATAATGACTGCTCCGAGCAGGGAACCTGCCAATGCGGTCTTTCTTGTCTTTTTATGTTTATAGATCAGTCCTGCCGGCAGAACAAATGCCACTCCCAAGATAAAGTTTGATAATTCTCCAACTCCGCCCGTTGTGGTAATGAACAGGTGCAGTACATTTTTTACCAGGCAGATCATTACGCCACACAGCGGTCCCATGGAAAACGAGCCGATCAGTGCCGGCAGTTCAGAAAGATCCATCTTGATAAATCCCGGCATAAACGGAACCGAAAAATCCAGAAACATCAGGATATACGCCACTGCGGAAAGCATGGCTGTCACGGTAAGATATCTTACGTTTACTGCTTTTGTTGTCTGTGTCATTGTTTTGTTTGCATCCATTGTCACATGTCTCCTTTTCCAACTCTTCGGAAAGCTCTCATGCTTTTCTTCCTGCAACAAAAAAATCCCCAAAACCAAATGGTTTCGGGGTTATTATTCTGCTGCTGTCCATGTAAGGTAAGCATCTGCTTACATCTTACTATGAAAAGTCTCGCTTCTCTTCTCTCATCCAGACTATACTGTCGGTCCCGGATTCGCACCGGCTCAACCACATGCAGCCTGACTGCCTGTAGCTCACGGACTTACCCATCTAAGATGGTATCACCGTCGGTCGGGAATTTAGACCTGTTGTCTAGCACCCTGCCCCGAAGAATTTCTCTTTTATTTGCTTCTAACATACTCTTATCTGTGCAAAATGTCAATTAATTTTTGTTGATCTTCATCGTTAATGAAATTCTTTTTTTCGCAAGATCGACAGAGAGCACCTGTACCTCTACGATATCGCCTACCCGCACTGCCTCTAACGGATGCTTGATAAATTTATCGCTCATCTGCGAAATGTGGACCAGTCCGTCCTGGTGTACTCCGATGTCCACAAACGCACCAAAGTCAATAACGTTACGGACCGTTCCTTTTAAGATCATGCCCGGTTTTAAGTCTTTCATCTCCAGAACATCACTGCGTAAGATTGGCCCCGGCATGTCCTCTCTTGGGTCACGCGCCGGTTTTTCCAGTTCTTTTACGATATCCTGTAAAGTAATATCGCCGACTTTAAGTTCTTCTGACAGTTTTTTGTAATCGTGGATCTTCTTTGAGATGCCATCCAGATTTCTGTTTTTTACATCCTCTGTCGTATAACCAAGTCGCTCTAAGAGCTGTTTTGCTGCTTCGTAACTCTCCGGGTGTACGCCGGTTGCATCCAGCGGATTTTTACCATCCAAGATACGCAGGAAACCTGCACACTGCTCATATGCTTTCGGTCCTAATTTTGCTACTTTTAATAACTGGGCACGTGTCTCAAATCTTCCGTTTTCCTCCCGGTAAGCTACGATATTTTTTGCGATTGTCTTACTGATACCGGAAATGTATTCAAGCAGAGATGCGGATGCAGTATTTAAGTCGACTCCAACCTTATTCACACAATCCTCGACCACGCCGCCAAGTGCCTCGCTTAATTTTTTCTGGTTCATATCATGCTGATACTGTCCGACTCCGATCGATTTCGGATCGATCTTTACCAGCTCTGCCAGTGGGTCCTGCAAACGTCTTGCCATGGATGTCGCACTTCTCTGTCCAACATCGAAATTTGGAAATTCCTCGGTTGCAAGTTTGCTGGCGGAATAAACGGATGCCCCCGCTTCATTTACGATAATGTACTGTACTTTTACCGGAAGTTCTTTTAACAGCTCCACGATCACCTGCTCGGATTCTCTGGATGCGGTTCCATTTCCAAGTGAAATGAGGGTAACATGATATTTTGTGATCAGTTTTTTGAGCACTGCTTTTGCTTCTTCTACTTTATTCTGCGGTGCCGTCGGGTAGATCACTGTCGTGTCCAGTACCTTTCCGGTCGGATCAACAACTGCGATCTTACAGCCTGTACGGAATGCCGGATCCCATCCGAGCACCACCTGTCCTGCGATCGGAGGCTGCATTAAAAGCTGCTCCAAGTTCTTTCCAAATACTTTTATTGCTCCATCTTCTGCCCGCTCCGTAAGGTCACTTCGGATCTCACGCTCGATCGCCGGTGCGATCAGACGGTCATAGGCATCTTCTACCACTTCTTTTAAAACCGGTGACGTCTCCGGGTTATCTTTCCGGATGACCTGTTTTTCCAGATAGCGCAGGATATCCTCTACCGGTGCTTCTATTTTGACCGTAAGGAATTTTTCGTTTTCTCCACGGTTTAACGCAAGGATACGATGTCCTGCCAGTTTTGCGACCGGTTCATCAAAATCATAATACATCTCGTATACAGACTCTGCCTCCGGGTCTTTGGCGATTGAAACGATCCGCCCTTTTTTTACGGTAAGTTCCCTTATGTGGCTTCGGTAATCTGCCTCATCGGAAATGCTCTCTGCTATGATGTCTTTCGCTCCTGCGATCGCATCTTCGACTGTCTCTACACCCTTTTCGGCATCCAGAAATTTCTCTGCTTCTGCTGCCAGCGGCGTGTTTAACATCTGTAAGGTAATGATGCCTGCGAGCGGCTCTAATCCCTTTTCTTTTGCGATCGTTGCTCTGGTACGGCGTTTCGGTTTATACGGGCGGTACAGATCCTCTACCAATACCATTGTCTCCGCTGCCAGAATCTGCGATCGCAGTTCATCGGTCAGCTTGCCCTGCTCTTCAATGCTGGCGAGCACGGTCTCCTTTCGTTCTTCCAGATTTCTCAGATAGTTGAGGCGGTCATATAAATTACGGAGGATCTCGTCATTTAATGCCCCGGTTGCCTCTTTCCGGTAACGTGCGATAAACGGAATGGTGTTTCCCTCGTCAATTAATTTGATTGCGGCTTCTGCCTGATGCCTTTTGATCCCAAGTTCGTCGGCAATTTTTGCAGTAATATCCATAAAAGTCCTCTTTCATTTTTGATTTATTTTCTTTGTCTATCTTATCAGTTCTTCTGCAACATTACAAACAAAAAATAAATTTGTCTTTTTCTTCTCTCCATGATAGAATAAACCTTATCATTTATGTGGAGGCTATATCTATGGATTATCAATATACCAGAAATGACAGACACTCACAGCGGATGGAAACCCTCTCGCTCATTATGGGTGTGATCGCTCTTGTGACCATGTGTACGGTTTACCCGACCCTGATCTGCGGTTCTCTCGGGATCGTGTTCGCGCTGCTTTCCCGCGGCGGTGAATTTTCCATGCAGTCCCGTGCCAAAGTCGGTCTTGCCCTCAGTGTGGTCGCGCTTGGCATCATTATCGCAATGGTCGTCTATACCCTTGTGGTTGCCCAGATCTATTTCGGAGGCATTGAAAATATGATGCGGGAAATGTATCAGATGATGGGACTTGATTATGACGCCCTTATGCAGAATTATTTCTCAGCGCAATAATAACCAGTTGCCTTGCAAACATTCGATCATCCTGAAACAGAACTAATGGCATTGCTGTTTTCACAGTAATGCCATATTTTTTATCAGAAAATTAATGATGATCAGTGCAAGTGCGATCCACAGATAACCGTCATGATATCTCATCCCGATCGCCAATTTGCCTTTCGACAACCGCTCAACCGTCTGGCTGAGCAAAAACCATCCCCCAACCACAACAACATACAAAACAATAGGCTGATAACAAAAGCTCTTTATCAGGTGACCCGAAAACAGAGCGTAAACAGCTCGCGTTCCACCGCACCCCGGGCAATAATATCCGGTAACCTGCTGGAAGATACAGGGTGGGATATAGTGTTCCAGACGAAAACCAAGCTTTTGATAGGCATACCAGAACAGGACTCCTGCTACTGCCAGGATCAGCCCTGTCACATAAAAGATATCCTCCGTTTTTTTGTTCGTTTCCGGTTTTTCCTGTCGTTTCATCATTTTTTCTCCATGCGCACTGATTTTTTCTAATGGTCTATGCAAATTGTTTCTTCCTGTGCTATAATGTTCAAATAGTTTTTCAGCTTACTATTATAACATACGCAAAGGAGTTCTTCCATGAAACGTTCTTCGAAAGAAATAAAACGGATTTCCAGAGATATTTTAAATGACCGGTATGGGGTTCCAATGGGCGCATTTGTACTCGCCAGTGTGATCCCGATGGCAGTCGAACTTCCATTTTCGATGTCTTCCGGCAATAACCCATCCACTTCACAGCTTGTGATCACGCTTTTTGCAGAGATCATCATCACTTTGATCTCTTTTCTTTTATCCACCGGGGTCTCCCTTGTTCATCTGAACATGACAAGAAACCAGACCTTTAAGGCTACGCAGATCTTTGCTCCGTTCCGTCAGCGTACAGAATGTTACTTCGGTGCCGGTGTCCTGTTACTCCTGCTGTTTCTTGCAGCTTCCCTGCCACTGATCGGAGGGGTTTTACTGTTTTACTACCTGGGCGAAAACATCACTGGCATTGTCATCCTTGTCTGCGCGATTTTGATTTCGGTCGTTTTGTATGCACTTGTCCTGTTAAATTATAATTTTGTTGGACTGTTGCTGCTCGACCATCCTCAGTTCGGTGTTATTAATTGCTTCCGCGAATGCCGCCTGATGATGAAAGGCAACAAAGGACGCCTCCTCTATGTACTGCTCAGTTTTATCGGATGGGATCTTCTGATCGTCTGCTCCCTTGGGCTTGCTGCTCTCTGGGTCAGCCCTTACCGCAACCAAACCATGGTTACCTTTTATCTGGACTGTACCGGAGAACTTGACTCCATTCCGGTACGGCAGTATCTGTAAATTTTCATGGTATCTAGTATCTAAAAAAGTTCCACCGGGCACGATCGCCTGGTGGAACTTTTTTCTTTTAAGATGGCGTGTTTCATATATACAACCATTTATTCCTGTTGCGCATAAAACGATAACAGAATAAACAGCACCGCATAATTTAACGCTTGTGGATTATTTACCAACGCCTGTCCCAGATAACCAAAAATTCCAGAAAAAAGTATCCAGTCCCGACATGTCTTTTTCCTCCTTTTTATGAAATCTAAGAGTGACGATACCCATATCATACTATATGAAAACACACCCACTATTCCTGTTGTTACCAAATACTGCAAAAATTCATTATGTGCATTCAGATACGTCTTATTAAAATAGTCTCCATATGTATCCATAAAAACAATGCCAAAGCAATCACAACCACAACCAAATAATTTATATTTCCACTTAAATTTTTTCCAAAG
The DNA here is from genome assembly GCA_900550935.1 of uncultured Roseburia sp. GTDB lineage: Bacteria > Bacillota > Clostridia > Lachnospirales > Lachnospiraceae > Roseburia. Next base: position 32,818 of record URUD01000023.1, on the reverse strand, counting down.
CTTTCCCACATATATCCATACTTTTCCCCTGCTTGTTCCCCATGAATCACTGAATCGGAATGTTTCATATAAAAGTAGAAAAGCAATGACCACTAAAATAACGATCCAAAATATCTCCCATCGATACTTCTCTAATCTTCTAAGTGCACCCTTTGTTCCTCTAAAAGATCTATTCTTCTTTTTTATAGATTTTTTATGTGACAACAACAATACTCCTGATACCATCCCCGCAATTAACCAGATTTTTTTCTCTAACAGGAAGAAACAAATACTGTCCGCCTGCACAAACACTCCATGATAAAAATGACTGATCCCCCATACCATTCCCATCATAACTGATATATGGCAAACAAGTGTCAAAAAACGCCATAGCCTTTCCGGAAAGCTGACAAGATATTCCAACAAAATAAATCCGCCACTAATCAGTCCAAGCATAACCCCATTGCTACGGCAGGTGATCAACTGATAACACATAATATCTACATATATTATTGCCATACATCTTTTTCTTTTTTCTTCCTGTGTAAGATAAAGCATACAAATTATCGGAAAGATCATAGACAAAAGACCTGCATACCAATTCACATTTCCGATTGTCATGATATAATCATAAAAATCATTTTCAATTTCCTCGTGAAAATTTCCAACATCAATATGAAAAGAATGTGCAATCCCCCATATTCCCATAATTCCTACGGAAACTGCCGATACTGTCACAAGTCCCCTATCAATAGAACCATATTTTTTTACGACAAAATACATGGCTGTTAAAATGGTAATCGTCAAACTCCCCATAAACCAGCCTTTATTTCCCCAAAATGCAGCCTTTCGATGATAACTTACCCAAAGGGAGCTCCATGTGCTTACGCAAAATAGCAGTATCGATAAATCCATCAAGGATAATCTTCGCACATACTTACCGCAAGTCTTTTGGTTCTGGCATACCGTAAATTTTATTTTCAGCTCTTCTTTTGCCCAAAATAAGCTATACGCCAAAAGCAAGATAGTCCCTACTATCCAGAGAAATCTTGCCTTTGCATATGTCATGTCAAAATATTTATTTTGATAGTAGAATGGCATTACCAATATAACAGCTACTAAATAAATTTTTGCAATTATTTTTTTAGTTTCCATTTACTGTGATTTTCTTTCCCTTTTCATCTACCCCCGTGATCGTCCTATTTTTAAAATCAATCGTAATATACTTCTCATAAAAAACATCATTTTTTACATCATAAGCATCTACTGTAATCTGCTGCTGTTCTTCATCTATCGTAATATATTCCCCGGACAATCTTTCATAAAATATTTTTGCCTCTTCAAATGTACAGTTATCAAACAAAAAATCCAATTCATTTATCCCTTCTTCCCGAAGCAATTCAAACAATTCTTCATCAATCACAATATGTACCGGGGAGGGTGCTACTATCATTTCTCCACTTAACCCATATGACAGATGGCAATTTTGCAAAACATAAGATTCTTTTGTAGCATCATTGCAAAACAATACATAATAATTGTCATCCATCAAAAACAAGCTCGCAGAAAGTAGTTCTTTTGACCCGTCACAATATAGTATTTGCCCCACATATCCGTTTGAATTTGTCTTAACAATATCTTTTTGATCCATTTTCGAATGAAACGATGTGACAAGTGACATATCATCTATATATACTTCATCCGCGTTTATCCTTAATATCAGATTTGTATCTTTTTCATTCCATTTATATGCTGTAATTTCTGTTGTCATAAAAGAATCATTACTTTTCAATTTCAGCACAGCACATATACCTACCAAAATCACAAAAAAAATTGCTACTATTATTTTTTTCTTTTTCATAAACATTTCCTCTATATAATTCTTGTAATACTCTTTAAATACTTACTATTAATATAAGAAATTCTGGCATCTCCTGCGGTACTATATGTCCATCCATTATTTACTGCATAATATCGTGTTGTCTTTGTCTGCATTCTGGAATTTTTTGTTTTCTGATATTTCACGGTTATATCGTAATATCCAGCTATTACCATTGAATGCCCTGTTCCACTATGAAAATGCCCCACCACTGGTTTTGCATTTTTGTTATATGAAGCAACATAATTATCAACAAAAAAATTTTCAAAATCTCCCCTTACATTTTTTTCATAAGATTGATAATATGCGGATATTTATGAAATTTATTATCCGTTGTACTCCTTCCTGTATACGCACCTGATCCATATCCCATTTGTACCATTGACGTAAATATCCTATTATATTTACTGTTACCTAATGTCCTGCTATATCCTTTTCGAGTATAATACTCCGCTAAACTGGTACCTGCCACCATAGAACATGTTCCCGTTACAGTTGAACCGTACATAGCTCTGTAATAACTATTTAATGTTTCCTGCCTATAATTATATGTATTGAGTATATATTTTGATTTTTTCGATGTTACAGATTTATAATAATAATTTTTGTATGGCTTTAATTCAGCATCCTTTACTTCCTGTAATGTTTCGATCACACGGTTAGATACTGTTCCACATCCACTTTCCTCCTCATAATACGCATCTGCGCTTACCGCATTATCTCCCGATACCTTCTCCTGGTTCATGCTCTTCTCATACGAACCTGCATCTCCACTGGCACTCGCATTCCCGCTGGCACTTGCATTCCCACTCGCACTTATATTTTTCCCAAAGCACAGTTTCTCACTAGCATTTACATTCGCAGCATTCCCAATCATTGCCACTAACAATACCAGTACTCCCAGCTTTTTCAAATTTCCCTTTACATTTCTCATTCGTTTTCTTTTCATACCTTTCTCCTTCCTCAATAACACATTCTTTTAAAGCCCTATTTTCGCAACCAGTTCATGACATCCCAAAACCATTTTGTTTTTTCAAATATTTCAAAAAAAGCCATCTGCTTCACCTCCTATATCCACAGGATAGCAAAGTAACAGATGACTTTTCAATCATAACCCGACAAGCGGTCACTTAATCCGATAAACGGTCATTTCCGACCGGAAGATTTACCTCTGTCAGAAAACTTTTTTCACTTTTTCTTACTTCCAACATCCCTCCCATTTCTTCTACGGCTCTTTTAACATTCAAAAGTCCCATCCCATGGTTCGACTTATCTTTTTTCTTTGATTTCAGTATTGCTTTCAATTCCTGTTTTCTCTGTGCATCCGATAAGCTGTTTTCAATCAAAATTTGGACATATCTTTTCCCCTGGCTGAATTTAATATACAAAAACCTGTTTTCCCCTTTTTCCCGTTCCAGTTCTTCGATCGCATTTTTCAACAGATTAGCGTATATTGTACACAATCTCAATTCATCCAGATCAAGTTCGATACTGCCAGATACTTTGACCATTATGTCTTCCTCTAACTGCGGTACATAATAGTTCGTGATCGCATCTACAATTTCATTCCCAGTAAAATAACAGCGTTTTTGTATTTCTACTGCTGCATTTTGCATTTTTTCTATATATTCCGATACCTTTTCTGTTTCGCAATTCAGCGCATAATTTTGTAGACAGATAAGATGATTATTCAGATCATGTCGATACCTTCTGGTGTCCTCTTCTTTTCCCAGAAGTTCTTCATAATAGTGTTTTTGCATCTCCTTGAGTAATTTTTCATGCTCTACCATCTGCGACATCTGTTCATTTACTGTTTTAATGTAAATGGCAAAAAAAACTGCAACACCTATCCCTATATACGACATCAGGCATAAAACAAATGCTGCCTTTTGAAAATGCACATCTTCCGGCATCACATCCTTCATATACTCCAATTCTCCGACAGTAAACAACATACAGACTGCCATTAATATTGCCACCGTAAAGATATTCTGTTTTATAAATTTTCCAATCTTTCCCTTTTGGCGTAAACTTAATCTTCGCTTTACAATATCCGCAATCAGTAAAATGAGAACCACGGTCAGGCACTCCCAGAACTGTTCTACTGCATTCCTCATTCCACTGGATCCTGTCCCCCACACCAGTGCCTGTTCTATCATACTGACAGCTTCGTCCAGACTGTTAAGGATAAAAACCAGAAGAAGCCATTTCGAAAACCGCTTTTCCCCATTTATCCCGAAAAACATAGCCACAAGAACCAGAAAAAAAATATAGACCAGTGTATCATCGATCGTTTTCCCAAATAAAATAATGAAAAAACAAATCACTGCACCGACCAATGGTATCTGATATTTTATTTTTTTCCCACCATAGCACACCCCATATGCCAGGTAGTATTTTATTATCTCTAATAAATAGAGTACCATTAGTATACCTATGCGCATATCAATTTCCCCGATACTGAATATCATATTCTATGTATTTTCGTTCAAATTCTTTTCTTTTTCTTCTCGCAACCGTAATACACTGCCCACCTATGCTAATACGACCATCTTGATAAGTTTCGATCCAGCCCATATTTACAATATACTGCCGGTGCACACGGACAAACATTTTTTGATCTAATACATTCTCAAGATCATTTAACGAAATCTCTTTTCGGAATACCTGATCTCCTACTAAAAATTCTGTATCTCCATAACATGCTCTTATATAGCAGATTTCTCTCTGTTTTACCCGGATGGCTGCTCTTTTTGAAAACAGCTCTATTTCCTCTTCTCCGCACTGACAATCCGATACTGCATCCAATGCTTCGTAAATCTCTTCTTCTTCAAATGGTTTCGTAATAAAACGAAATGCCTGTATCCGAAATGCCTCTTTGTACCGCTCCTGCCTCCCGGTAGCCATGATAATTATGATATCCGGGTTCTTCCGGCGAAGCAATTCGCCGGTTTTTATTCCATCCAAGCCATCCATTTCAATATCCAAAAATACAACCGCATACTCCTGCGCACATAAAAGCAATTCCTCGCCAGACGAAAAAACCTCAATTTCACACGCACATTTTTTCTCCGTCTGATACTTTTCCACATATGCTTTCAACTGAAAAGCCACATCCTTTTCATCATCACATATGCCAATTTTCATCCCCACCACACTGTTCCTTCTTTCGTGTTTTTCTCTTTGTAGTATACTATATTTTTCTCTGTACTACAAGTTTTTACACAAACAGTCTGTCCTATCTTTTCTTCTACTCCGTCTCCACTTCAATTTTCCCCATACCACACTCTAAGGAAAGCGTTCCCTGTGTATTCTCACGTCTTATGCGGGTCTCTTTGTTTTTTATGGAACGGTTATTTACAACAATTTTGCCCATGCCAAGTTTCATATCATAGCCAAAATCACTTTCTTTCTGATCTAACTGCAGTTTACAGTTGCCCATGCCACACTCGATCTTACTGTCGCCGGACAGTTTTCCCTGATAGTTAAAATTGCCGACTCCACATGAAACATCCATCCGTCTCACATTCATCTGTGACATGGTGACATCTCCCGCGCCAATCTCCGCCCTTAAGCATTTCTCCACGATCATACCGGAAACCGTCCATTTTCCTGCTCCGATCTCAGCCTTTATCGTATCGCAGCTGATCTTCTCCTGCTCCATATGGACATCCCCCGCGCCATTTTTTAATGCGATCGTGTGGAACCGGTGTCCTCTCGGAAGGTACAGCCGTATTACCGGAACATCGCCATGCCGGACGGAAAAGAATTTCCGCTTTTGTTCCAGCACAACCTCCAGGCAGCCCTCCTGTAACGTGCAGGAATAATCTTCTTCCCCGATCTTTTCTGCCTCCACACGGATCCGATGGTCTTCGGTCTCTTCAAAATATACAGCTGCATATGCCGTGTTTATTCTGATCTCTGTTACGTTTTCTTCCGGAAATGTATCCAGTTTTCTCTGCCTTGTCATATCCTCATCCACCTTTTAAATGTAATGTACTCCGATGTGTCCAAAATCTACCTCTCCACGCACATAGAGTGTGGCATTGCTGCTTCCGATGTGATCGCCATACTCACTTACCCCACCAAAGGAACGGTCCAGATCTAACTCGACTTTCCATTCCTTCGGGATATAAAGCGATGTCTCTCCGAAATTATTTTCCACCTCCACGTAGGCAGCTGCGCCCTGGATCACGGCATTGTCAAAATACACGGTCAGAGATCCGAAATTGTTTTCTAAATGTGCATTGCAGAAATTATCGGAATTGATATAACGGATCGCCGTACCAAAATTATTTTCGCACTGAACGTGTTCTCCATTGCACTGCTCACTATCACCGCTGTAATTTCCGTTATCCCAGGATGCGTTTCCCTTCCATCCTTTGTTTTTTTCCCCACGAAACAGCATGGATAAACCGATACTTCCAAATAATGCTGCTGCAAGAACGGTCCACGGTGTCAGTGCTTCAATCCCGAGTGGTTTTTCATAAACGATGCAGAGAAATGCAATGGAAAATAAAATCTCAAAAAAATTCAAACGGCGAACTCCCTCAATCAGGGTACAGGCTAAAACCGCGGTTACTAAAATGGTAAACACGCCTATATCCGGCACAATGCCAATCTTGCTTATCACTACAAGAACTGCTGCTAAAATAAAAAAGATGCCCCAAAAAATTTTCTTTCCTTTCATCGATGTAACCTCTTTTCTTCTAATTTGCTAATCAATAATTTATAATAATACCGCGAAACATAGACTTGCTTGTGTGTGCCTGAAAATGCGACCACACTGGATGCCGTCAGATTCCGGTTGATGGAGTAAATATGGTTGGTATTCAAAATCGTTGATTTCGATACTCTCATAAAAAAACCTGGAAGCATATCTTCTAATTCATATAATTTATATTTTGTCTGGTATGCATCCGTCTTGGTGTGGGCACTGATCCCCGCTTCATCCGTTTCAAAAAACAGGATTTCATCCAACGAGAGATAGTACTCGGTATTTCCTTTATAAAATGGAAATTTCTGTACTGCACCTGCCGCCTCGCTTACTGCTTTTTGCACGGCAGACACTTCCTCGGTCAATCCCCTGCATCGGATGATGACCTCATCCTCTGCCAGTGAATCTTCAATTTCAATTTTTATTTTCATTCCTTCCTCCATGCCTGCGTTTCAAAATCCGGGTACCTCGTGCGCGCTTTGTTTTTTGATAATCTTATTGTAAAAAAAAGGACCCTCAATGTAAATAGCTTTACATCAAGTGGTCCATTTTGACTGGTAAGTGGTTAATTTTTAAAGCAATGCTGTCAATGCACGGACTGCCGTGTCAATATAAGGGTTCTCCATCTCATAGAATTTTCCTTCATCTGCCTTCTGTGCGAATGCAGGATCTAACGGCATCTTTCCAAATACAGGCAGTCTTAATTCCTCTGCTACCTGCTCGATATGGCTGTCACCAAAGAGTTTGATCTCTTTGCCGCAATCCGGACATTTTAAGTAACTGAAGTTCTCAACAACTCCAAGCACTGGAACGTGCATCATGTCTGCCATATTGTATGCCTTTTTCACGATCATCTGCACCAGTTCCTGTGGAGATGTTACGATCACGATTCCATCTACCGGAAGGGACTGGAATACCGTAAGCGGTACATCACCGGTTCCTGGCGGCATATCTACAAAAAGATAGTCTACATCGCCCCATACGGTCTCATTCCAGAACTGTTTTACGACTCCGGCGATAACCGGTCCTCTCCAGATGACAGGGTCTTCTTCTTTATCTAACAGCAGGTTGACTGACATGATCTTGATCCCATTCTCTGCTTCCATTGGAACCATTCCCTCTTCTGTTCCGTATACCTGTCCATGTACACCAAACATTTTAGGAATGGATGGACCAGTAATATCCGCATCCATGATACCTACTTTGTATCCTGCCTGTCTCATTGCCGTTGCCAGGGATGCTGTCACGAAAGATTTTCCTACGCCTCCCTTTCCACTGACGACTCCAATGACTTTTTTTACATTAGAAGATGGGTTCATTGGCTCTTTTGCGATGCCGCCACCTCCGTTTGCTTTGCTTGGGCATCCTTCACAGCTCTCTCTGGAGCAACTGGATGCACTGCTGCAACTACTATTTTCTGGCATATTTCTGCCCTCCATTTTCTTTTTTATTTATTCTTTTGTACGGATTGCTTCCTGCTTTTTCGCAAAAATTTCTTTCAGGCTCTGCGTATACGGTGCCCGCGCAATCCCATATTCAGTCACAATCCCTGCGATCAGCTCATGATCTGTCACATCAAATGCCGGATTGAACACCTTGACTCCTTCCGGTGCCATCCGCTCTTTGTACCACATTTCCGTGACCTCCTCTGCTGGCCGCTGCTCAATCTTAATCTCTGCTCCACTTGGCGTATTCATATCGATCGTCGATGTTGGCGCACAGATATACACCGGCACGCCATAATATTTTGCAACTGCTGCCACCACTGAAGTTCCAATCTTATTTGCGGTATCTCCGTTAGCAGCTACTCTGTCACATCCGACAAACACAGCATTGACCCATCCGTTTTTCATCACGGTCGCAGACATATTATCACAGATTAAAGTGACATCCACACCGGAAGACTGCAATTCAAATGCAGTCAGACGTGCTCCCTGAAGCAATGGTCTTGTCTCATCTGCAAATACTTTAAAGTGATAACCCTTTTCCTCCCCCAGATAGATTGGAGCGGTTGCGGTACCATATTTACTGGTCGCGAGCTGTCCCGCATTACAGTGAGTCAGAATCCCATCCCCCGGTTTTACCAGAGTAAGCCCGTATTCTCCGATTTTTCTACAAACCCAGATATCTTCTTCCTGTATCTCATAAGCTTCTTTGCGCAGCAATCCTAAGATCTCTTTTACCGTGCAGGTGCTGTTATGTTCTACCACTCCCTGCATCCGGTTCAACGCCCAGCTTAAATTTACTGCCGTTGGACGTGAGGAATCGAGATATTCTTTTTGTTTAACAAATTCCTGATAAAACATGTCATAATCTTCTGTCCTGATCTGTTTCGCCAGCAGATAAATGCCATATGCTGCCGCTACTCCGATTGCAGGTGCCCCTCTGACTTTCAACAGATAAATCGCATCCCAGATCTCCTGTGCCGTCTTCAAGGACAACAACTCTATCTTTCCCGGCAATTTGGTCTGATCGATAATGACAAGCGATTCTTCTGCTTCATCGAGCCGCACCGTATCATAGTCCATGATATTTTTCCCTGTATGACTCAAATTTAAACCTCGCTTTTTCTTTTATTCGTAACGTAATGCCTTCTTCAACGCAACAGAAATTGCTGCACCGACAACAAAACATACGATCGCCTCTACGGTTCCATTGACTCCTACAAACGCTAAGACAAATAAAAATGGATTTGTCACGCCAAGTGTTGTCACAAAAGACTGTATGTAATCCGTATGGTAAAAGCCCAGAACCAGCATACCCATGAAAAACGTGGTATTTAACAGTGGGCAGCATAAATTGGCAACCGTGATGGATACGTTATGTGGGAGTTTTGTCTTCCCCAGTCCCTGATAGATCAAACCTGTCAGCCATCCCATCAAAATACGTGTTGGCACGCATACTAAAAACGTGAGAAATGGATTGATACTCATTAAAACAGCTCCAAATGCGTTCAGTCCAAAACACCGTATAAAACTGGTCAGTCCGAACACGCCTCCCAAGATCGCGCCTCCTGTCGGTCCCAATGTAACAGCTCCTACCGCCACCGGAACAACGATCAACGTAATCTCAAGACCGCCTGTCTTGATGTATCCGATCGGGGTAAAAGCCATGATAAGAATGATGGCAACTAAAAGTGCCATTTCCACAAGATACCTTGTAGAGAATTTTTTCTGTGTCATAGTCTCTTCCTCTTTTCTTTTTGTTTTCCTTTTTTCTCTTTTTGTTTAGCCTGCCTGATTGGTTAGATTCATCAGTACTACCACAAACAACATTGCCACACTCAATGCACCGAGCACAATCCCTGCTATTGCATTCCGCTTGCCTTTGGGGGATTTTAACCCTGCCACACCAAATCCGATGGCGATCAGTCCGAATATCGCACCATAACCAACGCAGCTAAGCAGCATACCGATGATACCAAATGCAAGAGCCATCATTGAATTCTGCTCTTTTTTTAAATTATCATCCTGATTCAATCGCTTCACTCCATTTCTCTTTTTATTTTGCTATCCCGTATCGTTCTAGTATAGCATTGAGCAAATGGTTTCGCAACAGAAAAGAGACCCGCCCATGCAGTACTCACATTAGACAAGCCTCTTCCCGAAAAAGCTACCGCTTTTATTTTTATTTTCCTAATTCAGCTTTTAATGCTGCTGTCAGTGCTGGAACAATCTTATTTAAGTCTCCAACAAGACCATAATCAGCTACATCAAAGATAGGAGCATCTTCGTCTTTGTTGATTGCAATGATCAGATCAGAGTCTTCCATACCTGCTACGTGCTGGATTGCTCCGGAAATACCGATTGCGAAGTAAATCTGTGGACGAACTGTCTTACCTGTCTGACCTACCTGTAAGTCAACTGGCAACCAGCCATTCTCTACAACTGCACGAGAGCAGCTTACGGTTCCGCCAAGTACCTCTGCGAGGTCTTCCAGAAGTTTGAAGTTCTCTTTTGAACCAACTCCACGACCACCAGATACTAAGATCTTAGCTTCCATGATGTTTGCTGTGTTCTTAACAGCTTTTACGATGTTTAAGATCTCAACATATCTGTTGTTTGGTGTAAATCCTGGGTTGAACTCTACAACGTTTGCTTTTGCACCAGCGATCGGAGCGATCTTCTGCATAACACCTGGACGAACGGTTGCCATCTGTGGGCGGTTGTCAGGACATGCAATGGTAGCGATCGTATTTCCACCGAATGCAGGACGTGTCATTAATAACTGGTTGTGTTTCTGCTCTGCTTCTTTTCCAGGTGCAGCAACTAATGGGAAGTTACCGATCTCAAGAGAAGTACAGTCTGCTGTCAGACCTGTTTTTACTCTTGCAGAAACAGTAGGTCCTAAATCACGTCCGATTGCAGTTGCGCCTACTAACATGATCTCTGGTTTATATTCATTGATGACAGATGCTAATGCATGTGCATATGGCTCTGTTCTGTAGTCTTTTAATTCTGGGTCATCTACAACGATAACTCTGTCAGCACCATACTCAGCTAACTGATCTGCTAAACCTTTTACATTAGATCCGATCAATACTGCAGTTACATCAGTACCTAAATCTTTTGCTAAGTCTTTACCTTTTCCAAGTAACTCAAATGCAACGCCATCTAATACGTTGTCTACCTGCTGTGCAAAGACAAATACTCCCTTATATTCTTCTAATGCCATTTTATTCACCACTTTTCCTTATTTTTATTAGATAATGTGTTTCTCTTTGAATTTACCGATTAAGTAATTTACTGACTCTGTTGGGTCAAGATTTACTTTCTCTCCGGCACCTTTTGCTACTTTGTCAGATGCTTTTGCAATCTTGGTAGGAGATCCTTTTAATCCAAGATCTGAGTCATCTACATCCTTTAAGTCTGCTCTGCCCCAAACAGTGATCTCTTTGTCGCATGCGTCAAAGATGCCGCCCGGAGTCATGTAACGAGGCTGGTTTAACTCAGAAAGAGCTGTTACCAGACAAGGCATTTTTGCTTTTAATTCATGGTATCTGTCTTCATACTGACGTTTTACAATAACAGAGTCACCCTCTACTTTGATGTCAGCTGCATAAGAGATAACCGGAAGTCCTAAATGCTCTGCGATCTGTGGTCCTACCTGAGCGGTATCACCATCGATAGCCTGACGTCCTGTGATGATCAGATCGTAATCTAAGTTACGAAGAGCACCAGCGATTGTAGTAGAAGTAGCCCATGTATCAGCTCCACCTAATACTCTGTCTGTTACAAGTACTGCTTCATCTGCACCCATAGCAAGTGCTTCACGAAGAACTGCATCAGCCTTTGGAAGTCCCATGGTAAGTACTGTAACCTTTGCGCCTGTTTCGTCTTTAATTCTTAATGCTGCTTCAAGACCAGCTTTATCATCTGGGTTCATGATAGCAAGCATTGCTGCTCTATCAAGTGTTCCGTCTGGATTGAATTTTACTCCACCCTTTGTATCAGGAACCTGTTTAATACATACTACGATATTCATGTATTTTCCACTCCTTATAATTTATAGTATTATTTGGTGTTAAACTACTTCAACAATGCGCCAGAAATTACCATTCTCTGAACTTCGCTTGTTCCTTCATAGATCTCTGTGATCTTAGCATCACGCATCATACGCTCTACATCGTACTCTCTGATGTATCCGTATCCACCGAATAACTGAACAACTTCTGTTGTAACAGCCATTGCTGTCTCAGCTGCAAATAATTTTGCTTTTGCTGCTTCTACAGAATATACTTTCTGAGTAGCTTTTGCCATTGCTGCTTTGTATACCAGTAACTGAGCAGCTTCGATTCTTGCTGCCATATCAGCTAATTTGAACTGTGTATTCTGCTGCTGTGCAATAGAACGGCCGAACTGTTTTCTCTCTTTGGTGTAAGCGATAGCTCTGTCTAATGCGCCCTCTGCAATACCAAGTGCCTGAGCAGCGATACCGATACGTCCACCATCCAGTGTGTGCATTGCGATTGGGAAACCTTTTCCTTCTGGTCCTAAGATATTCTCTTTTGGAATTCTGCAATCTTCAAAGATCAGCTCATATGTAGAAGATCCACGGATACCCATTTTCTTCTCTTTTGTTCCGAATGAGAAACCTGGAGCTCCCTTATCTACGATAAATGCAGAGAAGTTTTTCTTCTTTCTGCCTCTCTTGTCCTCTGTAATGCTGGTGATTGCGATTACGATATAAACGTCTGCAACTTTACCATTGGTAATGAAGCATTTTGATCCGTTTAATACCCACTCATCGCCATCTAAAACAGCTTTGGTCTGTGCACCCTGTGCATCAGTTCCTGCGCCTGGCTCTGTTAATGCAAATGCACCTAACTTCTCGCCTGTTGCAAGTGGTTTTACATATTTCTGTTTCTGCTCTTCGGTACCATATGTCATGATCGGATCGATACAAAGAGATGTATGTGCAGATACAACAACACCTGTGGTAGCACAAACTTTAGATAACTCCTCTACACACATAACATAGGTAAGAGGATCACATCCCTGTCCGCCATACTCCTTTGGTACTGGAATTCCCATGAAACCATATTTCTGCATCTTTTTAACGGTCTCTGCCGGAAATGCCTCTGTCTCGTCAACTTCCTGTGCGAGCGGTTTTACTTCTGTTTCAGCAAAGTCCCTGAATAAGGAACGCGCCATTTCATGTTTCTTGTCTAAAGTGAAATCCATGATTTCAATCCTCCTTGTTTTTGAAGAAAATGCAGCTGCCATTGCAGAAGCAGAGCATTTTCCTCCTATAATTTATATTTTACTGTGCATCAACCGGAGTCTTAGTGCGGTCCGCATTGTATACATAGAAACCTTTTCCGCTCTTTGCTCCAAGGTTGCCGCCACGAACCATTTTACGGATCAATGGGCATGCACGATATTTGCTGTCGCCTGTCTCTTTGTAAAGAACATCCATGATTGCAAGGCAGATATCAAGACCGATGAAATCACCTAACTCTAATGGTCCCATTGGATGATTTGCACCAAGTTTCATAGCTGCATCGATACCAGCGATGTCTGAAACACCTTCCATTTTGATGAAAGCAGCTTCGTTGATCATTGGGATTAAGATACGGTTTACAACGAAACCAGCAGCTTCGTTTACCTGTACCGGTGTTTTTCCGATTTCTTCAGAAATCTTCTTGATTGCATCAACAGTTGTCTCTGGTGTGTTCACACCTGCAATTACCTCGATCAGCTTCATACGGTCTGCCGGGTTGAAGAAATGCATACCAACCATTGGACGTGTTAAACCATTTCCAATCTCTGTAATGGAAAGGCTGGATGTGTTGGAAGCGAAGATACATTCTGGTTTTGCGATCTTGTCTAATTCCTGGAATGTAGTCTTTTTAACGCCCATATCCTCAAATGCAGCTTCTACGATCAGGTCGCAGTCAGCACATAAATTTTCTTTTAAGCCTGGAGTGATCTTGTTGACGATTGCATCTACTGCATCCTGTGTCATTTTTCCTTTTTCTACCAGTCTTGCGTAACCTTTTTTGATTTTCTCTTTTCCTGCTTCAGCCCATTCCTGTTTGATATCACAAAGAGCTACTTCATATCCTTCTACCTGAGCAAATGCTTTTGCAATGCCCTGTCCCATGGTTCCTGCACCAATAACGCCAACCTTCATTTCGGTTACCTCCTAAAAATAAATGTTTCTGTTCTAATCTAAATTATATGACAATGTACTCCCAGAGGAAATTTTCCCCCGGGAGTTTTCTTTTTACTTAGTCTCTCTCAACGATGGTAGAGCATCCCATACCACCACCGATACACAGTGTAGCAAGACCTCTCTTTGCATCGCGTTTCTGCATCTCATGTAACAGAGTAACCAGGATACGGCATCCGGAAGCTCCTACTGGATGTCCTAATGCAATGGCACCACCATTTACATTTACTTTAGACATATCGAATTTCAGATCTCTTGCAACTGCAATGGACTGTGCTGCGAATGCCTCGTTTGCCTCGATCAGATCCATATCATCGATAGAAAGTCCTGTTCTCTCTAATACCTTTCTTGTAGATGCAACAGGTCCAACACCCATGATCTCTGGCTCAACACCGCCAAGTGCACCAGCTACCCATGTAGCCATTGGTGTAACACCAAGCTCTTTCGCTTTCTCTTCGCTCATTACAACGATTGCTGCTGCGCCATCGTTGATACCAGAAGCGTTACCTGCTGTAACAAGTCCGCCCTCTTTGCCAGAGCAGCATTTTAATTTGGAAAGAGACTCTGCTGTTGTACCTGCACGTGGTCCCTCATCTTTTGTGAACATAACAGTCTCTTTTTTCACTTTAACCGGAACTGGAACGATCTCATCGTCAAATTTGCCTTCTGCAATCGCTTTCTCACATTTCTGCTGGCTGTTTGCAGAGAACTCGTCTAACTCTTCTCTTGTGATGCCATATTTATCACATACGTTCTCAGCTGTGATCATCATATGATAGTGGTTGAATGCATCTGTTAATGCATCGTTTACCATGGTATCAATGATGGTTGCATTGTTCATACGATATCCAAAACGAGCTTTTGTCATAGCATATGGAGCCATAGACATGTTCTCCATACCACCGGCAACAACGATGTCTGCCTGTCCTGCTAAAATCTGTGCTGCTGCTTCATTCACACATTTTAATCCTGATCCACATACAACGTTTAAGGTAACTGCCGGAACTTCGATTGGCAAACCTGCTTTGATGGAAGCCTGACGTGCAACGTTCTGTCCCTGTGCTGCCTGGATAACGCATCCCATTAATACTTCATCTACCTGCTCTGGTTTAACACCAGCTCTGTTTAATGCTTCTTTGATTACGATTGCGCCTAATTCAGGTGCCGGAGTATTACTTAATGCTCCACCCATTTTACCGATTGCAGTACGACAAGCTCCTGCTAAAACTACTTTTTTTGCCATTTTCTCGTCTCCTTTTCAAATAAATTTGCCGAAAAACCCTGTTAATTTTTTAACAATCTTTTGCAAAAAAATAAATACAGACTCCTCTGCGGAATCTATTTTATTTTTGTCCTGTTCTTACAGGTATGTAGCTGATGTATCAGCTGTTTTTCTAGCTTTTTACTACTTTTTCATGCTACCATATTTCGGGTTTAATTGCAATAGCTTTCTTTTTATTTCATAATTATAAATTTTCTATAAGTCGGTTTTCGCCCCTGTTTTCTGACTTTTTCGCCGCTTTTCTTGTTAAAAATTTATCATGCCATTTTTGTTTTTTGTGTCTAAAAAGAGGATTTTTTGTCTATTTTCAACAAAAAACCCTCTTCTCCCTAGTAGAACACATGATTGCCGATCCCCGTGCCCGATATGATACCATTATTTGCCCTGAAATAAAGGCAGCTTGTCGTGACATTGCCACTTAAAACGGACTGCGCCGCATTTAAACAGCCACTGCTCACGCCCGCCTGTAAGCGATAGGCAAGACGACCGCTTGCAACCGGCGAAAACTGTCCGCTCTGATAGATGACTCCCGAAATCGTATTCGGGAAATAAGCACTTCTCACCCGGTTTACGATCACACTTCCTACGGCAAGCTGTCCGTCATAGGACTCACTGCCCGCTTCGCACTCTATGATCGCGCCTAACAGGTAAGCATCGCTTTCCGCCGGAACATAGGAGGATGCTGCAGTGTTTTCCTGCTCCTGCTTTTTTATGGCAGCAAGGCGCGCCGCGTCCTCTTTTGCCTTTTTGATCTCTAACTCTTTTTCGTATGCCTTCATTTTGGCAATCTTTGCCTCAATATCATCGATGTCAGACTGTGCATCGGCAATCTCGGCACTTGACTGTTCTATTTTATTCTTCGTATTGGATATTAATGTATTTACCGATTCCTGTTTTTCCTGCATCTGCTGTTCCATTGCGGTCAGATCAGCCAATTCTGTCTCAAGCGATGCCTTCTGCTCTGCAATCTGATCTTTCAGTTCGCAGAACGCAGTCAGCATATTTCTGTCGTACTGATTGATCTCTGCAGCGTACTCGGTACGGTTTAAAAAATCCGTGACAGACTCCGATTCAAACAGGAGCTGCCAGATACTGGTGTTTCCATTTTCATACATGTATTGGATGCGCACTTTCATATCCGCATACTGTTTGTCTGCTTTCTGCTGTGTCTGCTCTAACTGTTCTTTGGCATCTTCGATCTCCTGCTGTTTCTCCCCGATCTGCGTGTCCAGTTCATTCATGGAAGATACGATATCGCCAAGCTGCGTGTTTAAGCTGGACAGGTCCGACTCCAGTGCTGATTTCTTATCATTTAGATCATCCACCTGCTGCTCCGCCTCTTCTTTCTGGTTCTGTAAGTCTGTGATCTTGTCCTTGGTGCTGTCGATCTCTTTTTGTGTCGTTGCGGCATAGGACGTGGTTCCCATAAGAAAACAACAGAGTAACGCCAGTACACACACCTTTCTTTTTCTATTTCCGATCATATTACCCCCATATTTCTCTCAATCTATGTCATCCTTCATTGTAAATGATGGATATGCGATTGTAATTAGTCCTTTCGTATGATATATTATATATTATTATTGTGTTTTTGCAAAATCTGGTTTCGGATATACAAATTTCAACAGGAGGCATTGATTATGCAATTTGTAAAAACTGCCGATTTAAAACCCGGCATGCGTTTAGCAAAACCTATCTATAACAAGATGGGAGTTTTATTGTACGAAAGAGATACGAACCTTACTGTGCAGGGTATCAACAGTATTGAAAATTTCGGTCTGATCGGTATCTTTATCTTAGAGCCGGCGGAACCTGTTCCACCGCTTTCCAAGGAGGATCTGCAGTTTGAACAGTTCCAGACCATTTATATGTTCAAGATCAAGGAAAATCTTGACCGTTTGCAGGCAAATCAGCCACCGGCATCCCTGCTTGAGCTGGTAAAAGATATCCAGACCCACTATGGTGTGCTGGATCACAAATTAAACTTTGCGCAGAACCTGCGAAGCTCCGCTGATTTTGTTTACAAACATTCCATCAGCGTTGCGATCCTTTCTGCTCTGATTGCCAATCAGATGAGGATCCCGGATCAGGAAAAGGCTGCCCTGATCACTGCATCTTTGCTCTACGATTTCGGTTATCTCTATGTTCCACAGTCTGTTTTAGACAAAGGCGATGATCTTGCAGACAGTGACAGAGATTTTATCCAGATGAACTTAGAGCGCGGTTATGAAACACTTCGTCCTCAGTATGACAGTTTCCAGCTGCCAAAGCCATCCCTCGAGATCATCCAGCAGGCTGTTTTCCGCAACAGCAAAACACTAAAGATCAAAGAACCAGTGGGAAACACTAAACTGTTAGCAGATATCCTGGTCGCAGCAGATAAATTTGATCATCTGACCGCCATGAACATCAACAAGGCTCCGATCTCCGAGGTTGCTGCCATGGCCGAGATGAAAAAACAACGCGGTGCCTACAATCCGCTTGTACTCGCTGCCCTTGCACAGTGCATCCACATTCTTCCTGCTGGTGCCTGCGTGGATCTGTCCGATGGAGAAAAAGCTCTGGTTCTGGTTGAAAATGCAGCCGACTTTACCCGCCCTATGGTATTGAAGTTCTCCAACAACCTCATCTATGATCTGAGCGATCCTGCCATCCACAAGGCGTTAAAGGTCGTTGATATCATGAAGACCATGGATAACCGTATCGCCATTGATGAGCACACTTTAGAGCATTTCGTTGCAGATGCCTACATCAAGGAAACGGCTGACCGTTTCCGCCGCAAGAAACTTGCTGCTGCACAACAGAAGCAGGATGAGATCCAGAAACAGGCAATGGATTCTTTAATGAACAGTGCCTCTGTCATTGCTGCTGACGAAACTCCAAAGCCGGTAAAAAAACCTCGTAAAAAAATGAAACTGATCTAGTTTCTACATTCTATTCGTTATAAAAAAACAGCAGTTCTGCATATTGCAGAACTGCTGTTTTTGTTTCTTAGATATTTTTTACTTTTGCGATATCGATCGGTGTTAAAGTGTCGGTTGCCGTTTCTAAGCTTCGTGCAAGTGCATTTGCCGTATCCATAGCTGTGATACAGTAAACACCTGTCTCGATCGCATTACGACGGATCAGGAAACCGTCTCTGCTCTTATCTCCATTTCCCTGTGTCGGAGTATCAATGACAAGATCGATCTTGTGTCCCAGGATTAAGTCCATGACATTTGGAGACTCCTGTGAAATCTTATTGATGCGAAGTGCATTAACTCCATGCTCCTGCAGGTATTTTGCAGTACTTCTTGTCGCATAGATCTTATATCCCAATGCTTCAAAACGTTTTGCAACTCCAACTGCTTCCGGTTTATCTGCATCTTTTACAGTCATGATCATCTGTTTGTATTTCGGTAACGTCACACCTGCGCCCAGGAATGCCTTATACAGTGCTTCATTAAAGTTCTTTGCAATACCAAGACACTCTCCCGTTGATTTCATCTCCGGTCCTAAGGAAATCTCTGCACCGCGCAGTTTCTCAAAAGAGAACACAGGCATCTTGATTGCAATATAATCTGCAGTCGGTGCCAGTCCTGGCTCATAACCCAGTCCACGGATAGTCTCTCCGATGATCACTTTAGTTGCCAGATCTACGATTGGAATACCGGTTACCTTGCTGATATATGGTACGGTTCTGGAAGAACGTGGATTTACCTCGATGACATATACTTCCTCGTTCATGGCAATAAACTGGATGTTGATCAGTCCAATGACATGCAATGCCTGTGCAAGACGTTTCGTATACTCTACGATAGTCTCTTTCACATGATCACTGATCGTCGGTGCCGGATAAACGGAAATACTGTCTCCGGAATGAACTCCCGTACGCTCAATATGTTCCATGATACCAGGGATCAGGATGTCTGTTCCGTCACAAACGGCATCTACCTCAATCTCTTTTCCCTGTAAATATTTATCAACCAGGATTGGGTGATCCTGTGCGATACGGTTGATGATTCCGATAAACTCTTCAATCTCCTCATCATTAAAGGCGATCTTCATACCCTGTCCACCGAGCACGTAAGAAGGTCTTACTAATACCGGATAACCAAGGCGGTTTGCTACTTCTTTTGCTTCCTCTGCAGTAAAGACTGTACCACCTGCTGCTCTCGGGATCTGTGTCTTCTCAAGGATCTCATCAAACAGCTCTCTATCCTCTGCTGCATCGACATCCTCTGCCTTGGTACCAAGGATCTTGACTCCCATTTTCATCAGGCTCTCGGTCAGTTTGATTGCGGTCTGTCCACCGAACTGTACGACTGCTCCATCCGGTTTTTCCAGACGGACGATATTTTCCACATCTTCCGGTGTCAGTGGTTCGAAGTATAATTTATCTGCGATATCAAAGTCTGTGGATACGGTCTCCGGGTTGTTGTTTACGATGACGGTCTCCCATCCCTCTTTGGCAAATGCCCATGTACAGTGTACGGAGCAGTAATCGAATTCAATTCCCTGTCCGATACGGATTGGGCCGGAACCAAGTACCAGTACTTTTTTCTTTGGATTGGTCTCTTCTGCTTCGTTTTCGCTTCCGAATACAGAATAATAATATGGTGTGGAAGCCTCGAACTCTGCCGCACAGGTATCTACCATCTTATAAGCAGCAACAATACCGTTCTCATAACGCATGTCATGAATTTCCTGCTCGGTCTTTCCGGTAAGTTTTGCAATGACATTATCCGGGAACTCAATCCGTTTTGCTTCTTTTAACAGTTCTACAGTAAGTGGTTCTTTCTTTAACTGGTCTTCCATCTCTACCAGGATTGCCAGCTTATCGATAAACCATTTATCAATCTTTGTAATTGCATGAATGGTATCATAATCAATGCCACGACGAAGTGCCTCTGCGATGACCCAGATTCTTCTATCATCAACTACTTCAAGCTGTGCCTTTAACTCTGCATCGGAAAGTGCTGTAAAGTCATAGGACATTAAGCTGTCTACATGCTGCTCTAAAGAACGGATTGCTTTCATCAGTGCACCCTCAAAGTTATTGCAGATGCTCATAACCTCTCCGGTTGCCTTCATCTGTGTGGTTAAAGTTCTCTTTGCCGTGATGAATTTATCAAACGGAAGTCTTGGGATCTTAACGACGCAGTAGTCTAACATCGGCTCAAAACTTGCATAAGTCTTTCCGGTGATCGCATTTTTGATCTCATCTAAGGTATAACCCAATGCAATCTTTGCTGCAACCTTTGCGATCGGATATCCGGTTGCCTTGGATGCAAGTGCGGAAGAACGGGATACACGCGGATTTACCTCGATAACGCAATATTCAAAACTATCCGGGTTCAGTGCGTACTGTACGTTACATCCTCCTGTGATATTTAATTCTGAAATGATATTTAATGCAGAAGTACGGAGCATCTGATATTCTTTATCGCCCAGTGTCTGTGACGGTGCTACTACGATAGAGTCACCGGTATGCACACCGACCGGATCGATATTTTCCATATTACATACAGTAATACAGTTGCCGTTTGCATCACGCATTACCTCGTACTCGATCTCTTTCCAACCTGCGATACAACGCTCTACCAGTACCTCTCCAACACGGGAAAGACGAAGTCCGTTGGTTAAGATCTCAACCAGTTCTGTTTCATCATGCGCAATACCGCCGCCGCTTCCACCTAAGGTATAAGCAGGACGAAGTACAACCGGGTAGCCGATGGTATTGGTAAATTTGATACCGTCCTCTACATTGTGTACCACCTGGGATGCTGCACATGGCTCACCGATCTTTTCCATGGTATCTTTAAATGCCTGACGATCCTCTGCCTTAAAGATCGTCTCTGCGGTTGTACCGATGAGTTTTACATTGTATTTTTCAAGGATTCCTTTTTCTTCTAATTCCATACCCAGATTCAGACCAGCCTGTCCACCTAAGGTTGGCAGTACACTGTCCGGCTTTTCTTTTGCAATAATCTGCTCTAAGACAGGTACAGTAAGCGGCTCAATGTAAACCTGATCTGCAATATCTTTATCTGTCATAATGGTTGCCGGGTTTGAATTTACTAAAACAACCTCTACACCTTCTTCTTTTAAAGAACGGCATGCCTGTGTTCCAGCATAATCAAACTCTGCTGCCTGTCCAATAACAATCGGGCCGGAACCAATAACTAATACTTTTTTGATATCGTGATTTCTTGGCATTTCTATCCTCCTAAATTATCCTACAATCTCTTCGTGTTTCTCTGCTTAGTTCTCTGACATCATATCGATGAAACGGTCGAACAAGTAAGCAGAATCCTGTGGTCCCGGGCATGCTTCCGGATGGAACTGTACGGTAAAGATATTTTTTCCAATATATTCAAGTCCCTCATTGGTACCATCATTTACATTCACAAATGCAGGTTTTGCAATCTTCGGGTCTAAAGTTTCAGTATCTACCACATAACCGTGGTTCTGGGAAGAAATGTAAACACGATTTGTTTTTAAGTCTTTTACCGGATGATTTCCTCCGCGGTGTCCATATTTCATCTTATGGGTATCTGCTCCGGTTGCTAATGCCATGAGCTGATGTCCCAGGCAAATGGCAAAGATCGGTGTATCGGAATCGTATAATTTCTTTATCTCTGCGATGATCTCTTTACATTCTTTTGGATCTCCCGGTCCGTTACTTAACATAATGCCATCCGGGTTGGTTGAAAGGATTTCTTCTGCTGTGGTGTGTGCCGGATAAATGGTCACTTCGCAGCCGCGTTTATTTAAAGACTGGGCAATATTGTTTTTCGCACCCAGGTCAAGAAGTGCTACCTTCTTTCCTGTGCCATGTAATACTCGTTTTTCACTACAGGTTACCTTGTCTACTACATTTCCTGTCGTGTATGCTTTTAATCTGGGAATAATTTCTTCTATATTATAGTTTTCATCGGTAGTGATCATGCCGTTCATGGTTCCCTTCTCACGAAGGATCTTGGTCAGTGCACGGGTGTCAATCCCTGCGATACCCGGGATATCATATTTCGTCAGGAAATCCTGTATGGTTCCCTCTTCCCTGAAGTTACTCGGCATTCTTGAGAGTTCTCTCACGATATATCCGTCCGGCCAAGGTCTTCCTGATTCCATATCCGGTGTGATCCCATAATTTCCGATCAGCGGATAAGTCATTACCACTGCCTGTCCCGCATAAGAAGGATCGGTCAGAACCTCCAGATAACCAGTCATGGATGTGTTGAACACGATTTCACTGATTACTTCCTTTGTGGAACCAATACTTGTTCCAGTAAATACATTCCCATCTTCGAGTATTAAATGAGCTTTCATTCGTTTCCCTGTCCTTTCACTTTTTTTCCAAAAAAAAAAACGTCGCCGTTTTTTCCTGATTTCCATATAGAGACAGCAGGCACAGCAAGTTCTTCTATCCCCTGTTTCCTGCATGATTTCTAAATTGTAAAAAGTGTATCATATCAGCAGGTATTTTGCAACCTTTTTGCCAAAACAAATCCTGTATAATTTTTATACGTTTCTGCATAAAAATTATACAGGATAGCCAAAGCAATTCTTTTTGTTTTTCTAGATTCCATTTTCTTCCATCGTCTGCTCATAATCCTGTATGGTATATGGATTTTCTGCTGCAAGATGATAGATCGTCACGCCGGAGATCACAAAAAAAGCGATTGCAAGGATTACCGCTGTCACGGTAAGGACTGCCTTTGCACTTACCCGTCTCTTTTCGTAGACCACACCGCCTGCTGCACGAATCCCCTCCTGTGGCGGCACATCCGTACTGCGGTACAGTCTGCTTTCGAGGCGCACACTGCCTGCCGGAGCTGTCTCTGCCAGAGCAATGGCAAATCCTCTTTTGTAAAAATATGGTGCCCTTGTTACCGGTGTCACCTCGATCGTTACCCGCTGTAACTGAAGGACTGCGATCGCATAATCCCGCATGACATTTAAAAGCAGTAGTCCTATGCCTCTCTTTTCCTTTTCCGGTGTTACATACAAAACCGTGATCTCGCCATCCGGCTGCATTCCGGCTACTGCTGCCATCCCGCCATTTTCAAATGCGCCCCACAACAGCAGTCCGTCTGCATCCAGTGCCTCTCCCATCTGCTGTGGTATTTCCTGTTCCAAAAACGGGGCTACGCCCTGTCTGTCTATCATTTGGATCTCTGTCATTTCTCTACGCTTCCTTTCTGCTGTTCTATTTTAACACAATTTTGCAAATGCCAGTACCAGGAAAAGTACTCCTCCAAGCCACGATAAATCCCATTCTTTTCTCGCCGCCAGTCTCATCCCCAGTCCACTTCCCGCCTTTACCGCCAGAAAACCGACCGCAAAGTTCAGTCCCACCGTAAGCAGGATATTCAGTTCCAAAAATCCTGCGGATATTCCGCCAAACAATCCATCCAGTGACATTGCCAGTGCAAAAAACACTGCCTCGGACACTGACATGACAGATGATCTGTCTTTATCTGCCACGACTGGGTCATTATAGATGCTTAAGATGAAATTCAGCTGGGAAAATGTGATTTTTACACATTTACATAAAAATTTATTTTTTCTGATATATGCCTTTATCGTATATTCTGATAATTTGTACAGCCCGATCAGCAGAAATCCAAGAAAACATAAAAATGTCCTATCACGTTCCCTTACAATCTCCCCCAGGCATCCTCCTGCAAGCAAAGAAAGGAGCAGCACGCCGCTGCATATCCCACTGATAGTACCTGCCGCCTCTTTTTTTATCTGGATCTTTTCGGTTCCACATGCCATACAGGCAAGAAACACATCTATGGAAAGTGCGATCACGAGAAGAACTGTCTGCACGATACTTCCCCCAAAAATCTTCTCTTTCCTTATATCATATTCAGATTCCGTTTCTTTGTCTCTTCGCTCTATTGTAGCAGACTTTCTGTCTCTTTGAAATGGCTTTGACGTTTTTTTGAGGACAAGGGCTTTCCTCACATTATAAAAAAGGTCCGATGGCATTTGCCATCAGACCTTTTCTGCTATTCTTCAAACAGATAATCGATCAGTTTATGTCCCTCTGATACAAAGTTGTCTGTCTGTTCTGCCTCTCTCTCATTATAATGCCAGCTCTCTGCGCGCTCTTTTGTGCTGTCATAGAGCAGATACGGTACATTATCCGCGGTATGGGTACGCAGTGAGATCGGTGTCGGATGATCCGGTAAAATAACCATACGAAACTCCTCGCCTGCTGCCTTTAACCCCTCTACGATCGGTTTTATGATGCGGCTGTCGAGATTTTCGATCGCTTTTACCTTTTTCTCTACGCTGCCCTGATGTCCCATCTCATCCGGTCCTTCCAGATGAACATAAACAAAATCATAGCCGTCTTTGGTCAATACATCGATCGCTGCCTGTGCCTTGCCCTCATAGTTGGTGTCCAGACCACCGTTTGCACCGTCTACGGTAATGACCTTCATGGATGTTCCAACTGCGATTCCCTTTAAAAGATCGACAGCAGAGATCATCGCACCATTCTTATGGGAACGCTCGGTAAATGGATACAGTGCCGGTTTGGTTCCTGCGCCCCAGAACCAGCAGGAATTTGCCGGATTTAAGCCCTTTTTCTTGCGCTCAATGTTGATCGGATGATTGACCAGAATGTCATAGCTTTTCTTCATCATCGTGCGAAGTGCTTCATTCTCCGGAAGCTTATCCCCAATCTTCTGTCCGAGCACATCATGCGGCTGTACCAGGTCGAGCACCTCTCCGTTTTCCCATATCAGGCAATGTCTGTAGCTCGTTCCTACATAGAAATGGAAAATATCGGTCTCCAGTTCTTTTTTTACTGCCTCAAGTAAAACAGCACACTCTTCGGTGCTGATCTCTCCGGAACTGTGGTCGATGATCGTACGATCCTCGTAACGTTCCTCTTCCTCGGAAAGTGTTACGATATTGCAGCGCAATGCGATATCCGTATCTTTCATCGGAACGCCGATCGATAACGCTTCAAGCGGAGAACGACCGGAATAAAACTCTCTCGGATTGTATCCCAGTACGGAAAGATTGGCGGTATCGCTTCCCGGTTTCATGCCGTCCGGTATCGTGTGTACCATTCCGATCTCGCCCTTTGCGGCTAACTCATCCATTTTCGGTGTTCTGGCATATTCTAACGGGGTCTTTCCTCCAAGGCTCTCGATCGGGCGGTCTGCCATACCATCCCCAAGTATTACTAAATATTTCATACACTTCTCCTCCTGTGTCAACCGTATGAAACGTTATGCCATACGGATGAAACCTTTGACAGCTTTAAATTCTTCCATCTTCTTTTCGAACTCTGCCTCTGTCATTGTCTCGGTTACAAATCCAAGTTCTCCGGTCACACCTTCTGCCTCAACATAAGAAACGGTTCCAAATACCTTTTCTACTGCTGCCTGATCGGTTCCCTCTGTTCTTACAAAGAACTGGCTGCTTGATTTTTTATAATCCACTAACTCTAATTTCTTTGAACTCCATTCTACCGGAATGTTCTTGTCGAGATTTTTTGCCATCTCTACCACATCTGCAACTACAGCACTGGCTGTCGGTAATTTTCCTGCTCCGCTTCCGTAGAACATGGCATCTCCTAATACATTTCCGTGTACGAAGATTGCATTGAACACATCATTGACATTGTATAACGGATGTGTCTTTGGAAGAAGATACGGTGCTACCATTGCAACGTAACCACCTTCGGTCTTTTTGCTGGATGCGAGCAGTTTAATAGTTCTTCCCATGGCTTTTGCATATTTGATGTCGGTTGCTGTGATCTTTGTAATACCCTCTGTGTGGATATCCTCAAAATCAACCTGCTGTCCGCAAACTAAAGAAGTTAAAATTGCAATCTTGCGGCAGGCATCGTAGCCCTCGATATCTGCGGTCGGATCTTTTTCTGCGTAGCCTTTTTCCTGTGCATCTTTTAAAACGTCTGCAAATTCAGAGCCTTCTTCGCTCATCTTTGTCATCATATAGTTGGTCGTTCCGTTTACGATACCGGTGATCTCTTCGATCTCATCTGCGGTCAGGCAGGAATTGAGCGGACGGATGATCGGGATACCGCCTCCAACGCTCGCCTCAAACATAAAATTGACATTTTTTTCTTTGGCAAGTGCGATCAGCTCGGCTCCTTTGGCTGCTACCAGTGCCTTATTGGATGTGGTAACATGTTTTCCTGCTTCTAACATGGTCTTTACGAATGTGTAAGCCGGCTCTACGCCTCCCATCGTCTCTACCACGATCCTGACTTCCTCATCCTCTGCGATCGTCTTGTAATCATGTACGATCTTATCCTGAATCGGTTCTCCCGGGAAATCTCTTAAATCCAGGATATATTTAACTTCGATCCCATCGCCGACCCTCTTTGCAATGCTGCTCTGATTGATCTGCAATACTTCTAACACTCCAGAACCGATGGTTCCATATCCCATAATCGCTGCTTTTATCATAATCTTCCTCCTCGTTTTTATCCTATTCTCTTGCTAAGATCTTGACATAATGGATGCCTTCCTGCTCCTCGATGTGCGCTACCATCTCCGCTACATCCCCCGTTTCCGGCAATACATCCACACTGAGTGTCAAAGATGCGATCCCGTTGATCGGAATACTCTGATGGATGGTCAGGATATTGGCATGAAACTCTGCGATCGTCTTTAATACCACAGATAACAGCCCCGGTTCATCCTCTAACTGGATGACCATTGTGATGGTTTTCCCCTTTGCTGTCTCATGAAACGGAAAAATATCATCCTTGTATTTGTAAAAAGAGCTTCTGCTGATCCCGACTTTTTCCGTCGCGTCCTGCACCGATGCGATCTTTCCTGAATCAATCAATCGTTTTGCCTCAACTACTTTTAAGAGAACCTCAGGAACTGCTTTTTCCTTTAAAACAAAATATTGACCTTTTTCTCTCATGGTTCAATCTAATCCTCTTTCTTACCCTATTTTGTCTTTCTGTTTTTTACTGGCTAACATTTGTCCTCATGAGGAAGATAATAACATAAAGAGGCTGCCGTAGCAACCTCTTTTTTTAAAACTTTCTGCCTGAACCTCCATGACTCCTTCCACTGCTGCTGTGATGCGTACTGCTCTGCCTACTGCTGCTGTGGTTGGATGAGGAAGACCCTCCGCCATCATTTTTCGGGATATGTCTGTGTGTTACCGTACTGTTGACCAGTAGATCTTTTTTATCATCCAGTGTTACTTCTCCGAATTTCCGGAAATCATACTGATATTTGTTGAACTTCAACCGGTAGGTTCCGATCACACCAAAATACACGCATAAGAATACGATCACGGCAAGAACGACCGCTACCAGGATCTCACCCATAGTCAATGAATGATAAACGGAAACTTCTCCCGTCTCAGTATCGTAATTATACTGTCCATCCGGTATTCCCTGATCATAATATTTCTCAATTCCATTTAACATTGCGTTAAAGCACTCTGCGTATTTTTCCTCGGATACCTCATTGTAAGCATCATCCAGAATGGAATCGATCCTTGTATCGGTCAGATAACGGATCGCTTTTCCGCAGGTCGACAGATAGATTTCGCGGTTGTCCATATCGATCAGCAATGCAACTCCATCTTCTGTCTCAGGCGAGTGTTCGTCAAAGAAATCATCTGCATACTCTACTGACGTCTTGCTTCCGGCATCGTCGGTCGTTACGGCGTAGATGTTCCATCCGGTCTTTTCTTTTAGAGCTGTGATCTCGTCATTGATCGCAGTTCCCTCCTCTGTCGTCAGAAGCCCTGCATCATCGTAGACATCGCCCCATACCTCTGCACTTATACTGCACTGTACCGGCAGTAATAAAAATAAGATACCGATACATAACTGTCTTATCTTTTTTCTCATAGGAAGAACCCTCCTATCAACGCCAGGATCAGTGTCGCCAATGCGGACACGGCACTTACGAGTCCAAGTTTTTTATGGTCAACCGGAAGTTCTCCATAAACCCTTCCGGTCTGCCCGTTCATGGAATAGTAATAGATTTTTCCATTTCTCGCCTTATAGGTAAGGGTCCACACCGGAAGGAGGACATAAGACCATTTTTCCTTTTGTGGTTGGAAAGACGAAGAGTTTACCGTTACGGAATTGTAGCCGGATATCGTCTCCCGGAATAACCGCTTTGCATCTTCCTCCATTTCCTGTTTCATCTTAGGAGCAACCTGTTCTTTTTCCACGTCTCTTCTCTCTGCAAGGAAACCGGACAGATACCCCATCTGAAATGGTTCCAACTTGGAAAAATCATACGGCATCATGCCCTGCGCCAGCTTATAATTTGCCTTTTGCAGTGCATTTTCCGTGAGGTTTTCCAGCTTGATCTTTCCTTCCCGCTCCACGCGGTAATGCTTTGTCTCCGTATACTCGGTGTCGCCGGTGCGCCATACACGGACATTGCGGCCCTCTGCCTGCATTGACCCTTTCATCTGCGTGTCATACATCCAGTAAGGGAAGTAGACTCCGCTCATGCTCTCCACCTGTTTTTTGGAAAAGAACGCACGCGGAACGAATTTTTTCTTTCCTATGTAGCCCTCGAACCCTTTTAGTGCCGCCTCTTTTGTCACAGAGAATGGAATAATGCGATCCGGCAGGTACTCTCCTGATAATCTTCCGCCGAGCACGACCGGATTGTGGCAGTAATAGCAGAACGATGCCGCTGTTGTCGCATCCGTCACGATCTCTGCGCCACAGTTCGGGCACTGATAGACGGCTGCTTCCTGCACGCTTTCTTCCTGTTCTGCTGTCTCTTTCTGCTGCCCTTTTGCAGGAGTTTCCTCTGCCTGCTCTTCCTCTGTTCCCATCTGGTTCATTGCATCCAGTTCTTCCTGGGTAAAAAGAGAAGTACAGTATTCACATTTATATTTTTTTGTGGATGGATCAAAGATCAGTTCTCCATCACAGTTTGGACATTTTAAACTGATAACTGCCATGATCAGTTCCTCGCTTTTCCGCAGTTACTGCAGAATTTTCCGGTATTTACCTGTCCGCAGTCACAGGTCCACTCTTTCGCCGGTCTCGGTTTGCCACACTCACTGCAGAATTTGCCCGTGTTCGTATGTCCACATTCACATACCCAGCTCTCTTCCTGTACGGGTCTTGGTTTTCCACATTCGCTGCAGAATTTTCCGGTGTTGGTGTGTCCACATTCACACTTCCATCCATCTGCCGGTTCTGCTGCACCTGCTGCCGGCTCGGCCGGAGCACTCTGCGGCATCTGTGTTTTTGCCACATCCGCCTCGGTCTGTAATCCGCTTAAGCCTGCCATCGTCTGGTTCATGGCATTCATACCCATGCCAACTCCCATAAAGCCTGCCATGCTTCCTGCGGAATTGCTTCCTGCGTCACGGACACCTTCTGTGATATTTTTCACTGCCATTCCACGCATAACATTAAAGTCGCTGCCTAACATTGCGCCTTCGTTTCGCATATTGATGAGCTTCTGTGACTCCTCATCATAGGATACGCTTGCGATTCCAACGCTTAAAATCTCCATCCCGCGCAGTTTCGTCCAGTCGTCATCCAGTGTTTCTGACATGTATTTTCCAAGTTCGCGTGCCTTGGATGTCACATAGGAAATACGGGTTCCATCCGCAGACATCTGGTTGATGGAGGACTGTAATGCCTCTAAGAACTCGGACAGATACTGCTCATTGATGCTTTCAATCTCAACTCTGTCCTGATTTCTCGGCACTACCTCGGCATAAAACTGAAGCGGGTTCGTGATCTTGATGGAATAGGTTCCATGTGCCCGTAAAAAAAGCTCGGCATTGTAGAAATTATCAAAATAGTTGATCGGGTTTCTGGTTCCGAACTTGATGCCTTTGATCTCCTGCAAATTGATAAAGTATACCTTTTGTGCAGTCGGTGTCTGACCTCCGAATTTCATACGGGTAAATGCATCCTTTAGCGAATCTCCAAACTGTCCGTTAAAAAGAGATGGCATAGACGAATTATCGACTTTATAGTACCCCGGCTCTGCGGTATAATCCACGATCTTACCACCATCTACTAAGAGCATGAACTGATTATCGTAAACGTGAATGAGGGAACCATTCGATACGACATCACTGCTTCCCTTTACATTTTCTCCCTTGCGGACCAGAACGCCGTTCGTAAATACCGTTCTCTCCCCCATATCATTTGCTTCGATTGCTTCCAGCCACTGGTCTGCCAGATTTCCGCTGACCGCCTGACCCATTGCTTTGATAATTCCCATTTTCTTTCCTCCTCCTGTAATCGATTGTTTCGATCCTTGTACTGTTTATACGTGATGATAATCTACTTCGTAGATCTTCTGTAAATTCCACACCTTTACATTGACCGGCACTACCTCAGAACCACAGTATTCACACTTCATCTGTCCAAGTGTCCGGATCGGTGCACCACAGTGCGGACATACCGTGCCAACGGCATTGTCGTAAGTCGTTAAGGTCTCATCCTGGATATAGACTAACTCCATATTATACTTCGTCTGCTCCTTGCGTTCCCTGCTTCCCTCACACAGACTGCCACCACGCTCTTTATAATGAATATATTCCACTGCACTCTGAAATGTTATGATACATTTCCCATCTTTCTTCTGATAATTTGCAATCTCCGTCTGATGAATGTGGATATCCAGATATTTCTCATGGATGCCCTCTGCCCGGTTCGTCTCAATCTGGTTTTCAGTCTGTGCCTGCAGATCATTTGAGGCATTTTTCAAATTCTGCATGCTCTCCTGTGAAACTGCCTGCAGCATCGCAACCAGCATATTTTCTGCCTGATTGCGGAACTGTATCATATGAAAATCCGGGAAATCTCTCTGGATCTGAGGTTCATAGATGCGTGTCATGGCAGACACGGACTTGGGCGTTTCCGCCAGAACATCCGCCTGTTGTTCCAGTCCATCCAGTAAAGACTTGGTTCCAAACAGTGTCTGTGAAACCTTCTGAACCTTCGAACGGATCACAAAATATCCCAGACAGCCTGCGAAAAGCAGGACTGCCATAAGAACAAGAAATGTTATTTGTCCACTACTCACTGTCTCCTCCCAATCCTTTCGGACATCCTAAGGAAAGCCATTTTAAGTAGCCATTGATAAAGATGTCGATCTTTCCGTCTAAAACACTGTCCACATTTCCGGTTTCTACCCCGGTCCGATGATCTTTGACCATCGTATACGGCTGCATGACATAGGAGCGGATCTGATTCCCCCATCCGATCTCTGTCACTTCCCCACGGATATCTGCTGCCTTTTCCGCATTTTCCTGCTGTTTTAACAGATACAGCTTTGCCTTTAACATCTGCATTGCCTTATCCTTGTTCTGGTGCTGTGAACGCTCATTCTGACACTGAACAACGGTACCCGTAGGAATATGTGTAATTCGTATAGCTGATGACGTCTTGTTGATATGCTGTCCACCCGCACCGCTTGAACGGTAGGTGTCTATCCTTAAATCGTCCTCATTGATGTCTACATCCAGATCTTCCTCTATATCCGGCATGACATCACATGATACGAAGGATGTCTGTCTCTTGCCCGCTGCATTGAACGGAGATATGCGGACAAGTCTGTGAACTCCGTGCTCAGACTTAAGATAGCCGTAAGCGTTAAGTCCGTTCACCTGTATTGTGACTGACTTCACACCCGCCTCATCGCCCTCAAGCAGATCCAGCGTCTCGACGGCAAATCCCTTGCTGTTAGCCCAGCGCGTATACATTCTAAGAAGCATTGAAGCCCAGTCACAGGACTCAGTTCCACCCGCACCGGCATGCAATGTAAGAATAGCATTGCACTTATCATATTCTCCCGACAGCAGCGTCTCCATCTGAAGCTTCTCAAACAGCGCCTCGAAGTTATCAACAAGCTGGCCTATCTCCGGTATCAGACTCTCATCATTCTCCTCGTAAGCCATCTCAATAAATTCCTCGGCATCCGTCTTATCCTTTTCAAGCTTCTTAAAATCTTCTATATCAGCCTTGAGTCCTTTAAGCTCCTTCATATAGCCATTAGATTTCTCAGGATTATCCCAGAAATCCGGTTCCTCCATATGACGCTCAATCTCCTCAATTCTCTTTGACTTATCAGCTAAGTCAAAGTGAATCCCTCAATTCGGTTAATGGCTGTTCGTATCCGCCTAAGCGGAACTTAAACTGATCAAGTTCGACCACTAATCTCACCACCTTAAAGTTATTATTTTTATTATACATAAAACATTATTTTTTGCAATTAAATTTTTAAAGTTTTAGCACAGTACAGTTATGCATTCCTTCCGCAACAGTTCTTATACTTCAGTCCTGAGC
>URUD01000022.1 GCA_900550935.1 uncultured Roseburia sp. | reverse complement strand
TTCGATTAAGAACTTTGCCATTATCGAAGAGATTTCCTTAAATTTTGAAAAGGGAATGACGGTACTGACAGGGGAAACAGGTGCAGGGAAATCCATCATTATCGATGCCATGAACATGATGCTGGGAAGCCGCGCAACGACCGATGTCATTCGACACGGAGCCCCAAAAGCAGAAATCGAAGGGCTCTTCACCGTTGAGAGCAATCGCCACTTGACGACTCTCTTTGAAGAGCAAGGGCTAGAGTGGACTGATGAATTGATCATTCGCCGAGAGATCTTGCAAAATGGACGAAGTGTCAGCCGGATCAATGGTCAGATGGTGAATTTGTCTGTCTTAAAGGCAGTCGGCCAACACTTGGTGGATATCCATGGGCAGCATGATCAGGAAGAACTGATGCGGCCCCAATTGCATATCGCTATGCTGGATGAATTTGGGGATGCAGCCTTTTTCCAAACTAAAGATGCTTATCGTCAGACCTTCGAAGACTACAAACGCCTGCGCAAACAAGTGGTGGAACTCCAGCGCAACCAGCAGGAAAACAAGGCTCGTATCGAGATGTTGGAGTTTCAAATCGCAGAGATTGAGGCAGCTGCCTTGGAAGTGGATGAGGACCTGCGTCTGGAGCAAGAACGCCAACGCCTGCTTAATCACAAGATGATTGCTGATACCCTAACCAATGCCTATACCATGCTGGATGCAGAAGAATTTTCGAGCCTCTCCAATGTTCGCTCAGCCATGAATGATCTGGAAAGCATCGAAGAATATGATCCCAGCTACAAAGAGCTCTCAAGCCAGTTATCAGAAACCTTTTATGCCCTTGAGGATATTACCAAGCGCTTAGAAGATGTGGTCGATGGTCTGGAGTTTGATGGCAATCGCCTCATGCAGGTGGAATCACGTTTAGATTTGATCCACTCCATCACGCGCAAGTATGGTGGCCAAGTCAAGGACGTCTTGGAGTACCTGGCACAAATCACCAAAGAATATAACCTCCTCACCGGAAGTGACCTCTCGTCTGAGGACTTGGAAAAAGAACTCAAACGTTTGGAAAAGAGTTTGGTCACCTTGGCTCAAGATTTGAGTGATCAGCGGCATGCCCTGGCCCAAGCTTTGGAAAATGAAATCCAGCAAGAATTGGCAGATCTCTACATGGACAAGGCGCGTTTCCAAGTACGTTTTAGCAAGGCTAAGTTTAATCGTGAGGGAAATGAAGCTGTCGAATTTTACATTTCGACCAACCCAGGTGAGGACTTTAAACCCCTTGTCAAGGTAGCATCCGGCGGAGAATTGTCACGCTTGATGTTGGCCATTAAATCTGCTTTTTCTCGAAAAGAAGGAAAAACCAGTATCGTCTTTGACGAGGTGGATACAGGAGTCTCTGGGCGCGTGGCCCAAGCCATCGCAGCGAAAATTCATAAGATTGGTCAAAATGGCCAAGTGCTTGCCATTTCTCACCTGCCTCAAGTCATCGCTGCAGCAGATTATCAATTCTATATTGAGAAAATCAGTGATGAACACTCAACCGTATCCACAGTGCGTTTGCTCAATAGAGAAGAACGAATCGAAGAAATTGCCAAGATGCTGGCAGGAGAGGATCTAACGGAAGCTGCCCGTCAACAAGCAGAGCAACTTCTCAAGCGTTAAGAGAAAGAAGGTTTGAAACAATGTCAACATACTTTGTAGTCGGAGATATTCACGGAAAAGCACAAATGCTAGAAGAGCTCATGACAGAGTGGGATGGAAAAGCTCAATTGGTCTTTTTAGGGGATTTGATAGATCGAGGCGAAAACAGCAAACGATCAATTGAAATCGTAAAAGACTACGTAGACCATCACGGAGCTGTTTGCCTTTCCGGGAATCACGAGTACATGTTTTTAGCTTGGTTGGACAATCCAGAAGAGCGTTATGACCACTACCGAAGAAATGGTGGCGATACGACCATCAACTCTCTGTTAGGCCGGCCGCTCGATGCTCCTGTAGATGGCATTGCGGATGCGCAGGCAGTAGAAAATGCCGTTCCTGACTTGGTGGCCTTCATCCGTAGTTTGCCTTTTGACTGCGAGACAGAGACCTATTATTTTGTCCATGCTGGTGTGGATCTAAGCCTTGAAAATTGGCGGGAAACCAGTGATTACCAAAAAGTCTGGATCCGAAAACCATTCCATGAAGCGGAGAATCATACAGGCAAATGGATCGTCTTTGGCCATACACCGGTCTATGGACTGCTCAATGAGCCAGTCGGCACCGAAAATCTTTGGATTTCAGATCAGAAAATGGGCGTTGATGGAGGCGCTGTCTATGGTGGAGTCCTCCATGGATTGCTCTTGGATGATCAAGGCATTGTCCATGACCATGTCCTTCACAATACAGGTTTTTCTGCCGCAGACGACTGAGGAAGCAGGAATGGATATCTTTCACTGCAAAACCCTGTGTTTTTTGATATAATGAAAGCAGAACATTCTTAGGAAGAGTATAGAAATATATGGCAAATATTAAAATAGTTACAGACTCATCTATTACAATTGAGCCTGAAGTGGTTGAAGAATATGGCATTACGATTGTGCCACTTTCTGTTATGGTGGATGGAGTCCTTTATTCCGACAGTGAGTTGGGCGAAGGGGACTTCTTGCGCTTAATGCAATCTAGCAAAAATCTTCCAAAGACCAGCCAACCACCCGTTGGAGTCTTTGCGGAGGTGTATGAAAAGTTAGCAGCAGACGGAGCTCATATCGTTTCGATTCACATGTCCCATGCCTTGTCAGGAACAGTAGAGGCAGCTCGCCAAGGGGCAACCTTATCAGGAGCAGATGTGACCGTGATTGATAGTGGCTTTACGGACCAAGCCATGAAGTTTCAAGTGGTTGAGGCAGCTAAGTTGGCTAAAGAAGGAGCAGATCTAGAGACCGTTTTAGCTCGTATTGAAGAAGTCAAAGAAAAGACAGAGTTGTATATCGGCGTATCTACCTTGGAAAATCTAGTTAAAGGTGGTCGGATTGGCCGTGTTACCGGACTTTTGAGCTCGCTTCTTAACATCCGTGTGGTGATGCAAATGAAGGACCATCAGTTGGAACCAATCGTCAAGGGCCGTGGAAACAAGACCTTTAAGAAATGGTTGGATGAATTGGTAGAGAAACTTTCCCATAGTAAGGTGGCTGAGATCGGGATTTCTTACGCAGGGACACCAGAATGGGCCAATGAAATGAAGGCTCAGTTGCAATCGCTCGTTGAAAAAGCAATCCCAGTTCTCGAAACTGGATCGATTATCCAAACCCATACAGGTGAGAATGCATTTGCAGTTTTGGTGCGCTACGAATAAGCTGAATAAATGTTTGAAAAAACAGGTTGCAGTTTTTACGAAAAAGGATTATGCTATAAACAACAAAGGCGTGCGCGTGCACGCAAAAGCAGAAAGGAGAAGTAAAATGAAATTTTTTATCGACACAGCGAATGTAGAAGATATTCGCAAAGCAAATGATATGGGGGTTATTTGCGGGGTTACAACCAATCCATCCCTGATCGCAAAAGAGGGAAGAGACTTTAAAGAGGTCATCAAAGAGATCACAACGATCGTGGACGGGCCAATCAGTGGAGAAGTCAAAGCAACTACCGTAGATGCAGAGGGCATGATCAAAGAGGGTCGAGAGATCGCAGCCATCCATCCAAACATGGTCGTAAAGATCCCAATGACCGTAGAAGGCTTAAAAGCTGTTAAAGTACTTTCCGCAGAGGGCATCAAGACCAATGTTACACTGATCTTTACCGCAAACCAGGCACTTCTTGCAGCAAGAGCAGGTGCAACCTATGTATCACCATTTTTAGGAAGACTCGATGATATCAGTACCGCAGGCATCGACCTGATCCAGGATATCGTACAGATCTTTGATAATTACGGATTAGAGACAGAGATCATTGCAGCATCGATCCGTAATCCGATCCATGTAACGGACTGTGCACTGGCAGGCGCACATATCGCAACCGTTCCATATGCAGTAATTGAGCAGATGACCAGACACCCGTTGACGGATGCAGGTATTGAAAAATTCCAGAAAGATTACAGAGCTGTTTTCGGAGATTAATAAGGAGAAAATGATGAACAAAACAGAGCTTGAAAAAACAGCCGTTGAAGTGCGAAAAGGGATTGTAACAGCAACACACGCAGCAAAATGCGGACACCCAGGCGGATCGCTTTCAGCAGCAGATATTTTTACATACTTATATTTCGAAGAGATGAACATTGATCCGAAAAATCCGAAAATGGAGAACAGAGACCGTTTTGTCCTTTCCAAAGGACATACGGCTCCTGGTCTTTATGCGGCTTTGGCAAACAGAGGATTTTTCCCGGTGGAGGACTTAAAGACACTGCGTCATACCGGTTCTTACCTTCAGGGACATCCGGATATGAAACATATCCCGGGTGTAGATATGTCCTCCGGTTCACTCGGACAGGGACTTTCCGCAGCAGTCGGTATGGCATTAGCCGGCAAGATGGATGGTAAGGACTACAGGGTCTATGCACTCTGCGGAGACGGAGAGATCGAGGAGGGTCAGATCTGGGAGGCAGCAATGTTTGCCGGACACCGGAAATTAGACAATCTTGTTGTGATCGTAGACAACAATAATTTACAGATCGACGGACCGATCAGTGAGGTATGTTCTCCATACCCGATCGATAAAAAATTCGAAGCATTCAATTTCCACGTCATCAACTGCAATGGAAATGATTTCGATGAGCTTGAGGCTGCCTTTCAGGAAGCGAGAAATACCAAAGGCATGCCGACCGCGATCGTTGCCCACACCTTAAAAGGAAAAGGTGTTTCCTATATGGAAAATCAGGTAGACTGGCATGGAAAAGCACCAAATGACAGTGAATATGAGATCGCAATGGAAGAATTAAAGAAAGCAGGTGAAGCATTATGTCAGAAGTAAAAATGATCGCAACCAGAGAGAGTTATGGCAATGCTTTAGCTGAATTGGGAAAAGAAAAAGAAAATCTTGTTGTGTTAGATGCCGATCTGGCAGCAGCAACCAAAACAGGTATTTTCAAAAAAGCATTTCCGGAGCGTCACATTGACTGTGGTATCGCAGAGGCAAATATGACGGGTATTGCAGCAGGACTTTCTACCTGTGGAAAAGTACCGTTTATCAGTACCTTTGCAATGTTTGCAGCAGGCCGTGCCTACGAGCAGGTGCGTAACTCCATCGGCTATCCGCATCTGAATGTAAAGATCGGTGCAACACATGCAGGTATCTCCGTAGGGGAGGATGGTGCATCCCATCAGTGTAATGAGGACATCGGACTGATGCGTGAGATCCCGGGCATGGTCATCATCAACCCGAGTGATGATGTCGAGACTAAAGCAGCAGTAAGAGCGGCGTATGAGTACGATGGACCGGTATATTTAAGATTCGGACGTCTGGCAGTGCCGGTTATCAATGACAGACCGGACTATAAATTTGAGATCGGAAAAGGCGTAGAACTTCGAAAAGGAAAAGATGCAACGATCGTTGCAACCGGACTTTGCGTATCAGAGTCGTTAAAGGCAGCCGGACTTTTGGCAGAGCAGGGCATTGATGTGCAGGTGATCAATATCCACACGATCAAACCGTTAGACGAAGAAATCATTCTTTCGGCAGCAAAACAGACCGGGCGCATCTTTACCGTGGAAGAACATTCCATTATCGGAGGGTTAGGCGGAGCAGTCTGTGAACTGCTTTCTGAGAAATGCCCGACGAAAGTGACCAGGATCGGTGTCAATGACAGATTCGGTGAGTCCGGACCTGCAAAAGAGCTTCTGCACAAATATGAATTAGATGCAGAAGGTATTGCAAATCGTATCGCAAATGAATTAAAATAGAATAGAAACGGAAAGGCGCAGGTTTTATAACATGTTAGAAGAATTAAAAAAACAGGTTTATGAAGCAAATATGGAACTGCCACACCGTGGACTGATCACTTATACCTGGGGAAATGTCAGTGGGATTGACAGAGAGACCGGATATTTTGTCATTAAACCAAGTGGCGTGGACTATGATGCCTTATCGCCGGATGATATGGTTGTAATGGATTTAGAGGGCAACAGGATCGAGGGAAGATACAAACCGTCTTCTGATACGGCAACCCATCTGGAACTCTATAAGAAATACAAGGAGATCGGTGGGATCGTTCATACACATTCACCGGAGGCAGTTGCGTGGGCGCAGGCAGGAAGAGATATTCCACTCTATGGGACCACACATGCAGATTATTTCTTTGGACCGATCCCATGTGCGAGAAATCTGACTAAGCAGGAGATCGAAGAAGCATATGAGAAAAACACCGGAAAGGTGATCATTGAAACGTTTGAAGAACGTGAGATCAATCCGATGTACACACCGGCAGTCCTTTGCAAAAATCACGGCCCATTTACCTGGGGCAAGGATGCTGCAGAGGCAGTCCACAATGCAGTTGTTTTAGAGGAAGTGGCAAAGATGGCGAAAAACACAGAACTGTTAAACCCGAAAGTACTTCCGGCACCGGACTGCATCAAAGAAAAACATTTTTACCGGAAACATGGTGCAAACGCCTATTACGGTCAGAATTAAAGGTGGAATGGAGACAAGCATGGAACAGATATTATTTGGAAAAACAAAAGAAGGTGCAGAGGTTACAAAATATGTGCTGGTAAATGGAACTGGCATGGAAGTGGCTGTGATGGATCTTGGTGCAACCCTCGTATCGATCAAGGTCAAAGATAAAAACGGCGACAGCAAAGATGTGATACTGGGATATGACACACCGGTAGAGTATCAGGAGAATACCTGCTATTTTGGTGCCGTGATCGGAAGAAATGCAAACCGTATCAGTGATGCAAAGATTACGTTAAACGGCGTTGAGTACCCGCTTGAGGCAAATGATAATGAGAATAACCTGCATAGCGGTAAAAACGGATTCAGCGAGAAAATCTGGACAGTGGAAGAGAAAGGAGATCAAAAGATCACATTTTCTCTGGTAAGTCGTGATAAAGAACAGGACTTCCCAGGAACCATGACCGCAAAAGTCACATATACGCTGACCGATGAAAATGAGCTTGTGATCGCTTACGAGGCAGTAACGGATGCAACCACCGTTGCAAACTTTACCAATCACAGTTATTTCAATCTGGATGGTCATGAGAGCGGAAGCGTGAAAGATCAGGAACTTGAGATCCTGGCATCTTATTTTACCCCGGTAAAGAGTGCGAAAGCGATC
The DNA here is from genome assembly GCA_900550935.1 of uncultured Roseburia sp. Classification (GTDB taxonomy): domain Bacteria; phylum Bacillota; class Clostridia; order Lachnospirales; family Lachnospiraceae; genus Roseburia. Next base: position 38,423 of record URUD01000022.1, on the reverse strand, counting down.
CCGACCGGAGAGGTTGAAAAAGTAGCCGGAACACCGATGGATTTCAGAAAGATGAAAAAGATCGGAACGGATATCGGAGCAGACTTTACACAGCTTGTCTATGGCAATGGTTATGATCATAACTATGTGCTGGACAAAGCGGATGGCACAATGCAGTTAGCAGCAAGGGCAAAGGCAGCAAAGAGCGGGATCATGATGGATGTGTATACCGATTGTGTCGGAATACAGTTATACACCGGAAACTTTATCGGAAATCAGACCGGAAAAGGCGGTGCCGCTTATATGGATCGTTGCGGTTTCTGTCTGGAAACACAGTATTTCCCGAATGCGATCAATGAGGCAAATTTCAAGAGCCCGATCTTACAGCCGGGAGAGGTATATCATTCTTCTACGAAGTACAGTTTTTCTGTTGAAAAATAAAATTTAATATTAGAAATCCTTCCTGTTTAGCCCGTTTTTTCGGAATGTATATTTCCGGAAAAACGGGCTAAAACTATCTAAAAGATCAGAAATGTGATTTGGAGGAAAAAAGTGGGGCAGGAAGAAAGCAAAAAGAAACAACCGTTTGGCAGCAGGGACAAGATCGGATATCTGCTTGGAGATCTGGGAAATGATTTCTCCTTCCAGATGGCGGCATCCTATCTGATGGTGTTTTATACCAAAGTACTCGGTGTCACGGCAGGATTTGTGGGAGCTTTATTTTTGACGGCAAGACTAGTGGATGCGTTCACAGATGTAGGTATGGGAAATCTCTGCGATAACAGCAGGACACAGAAAGACGGCAGATTTCGTCCCTGGATCCGGCGGATGGCAGTTCCGGTGGCGATCGCGAGCGTGCTGATGTATAACTATCTGATCGCGGACTGGGCTTATCCGGCAAAGATCGCGTATGTGATCGTGACCTATATTCTGTGGGGAAGCATCTGCTATACCGGGATCAATATCCCCTACGGTTCGATGGCATCGGTCATCACGGCAGATGCGGCGGAGCGGACGAGCCTTTCCACCTACCGCACGATGGGAGCACTGTTTGCAGGCGTATTTGTGGGAATTTTAACGCCGATGCTCGTCTATGTGAAAGACGAAAGTGGAAACAGTGTGCCAAGCGGGGAGCGGTTCCTTCTTGTCGCGATCCTGTTCGCACTGTTTGCCATCCTGTGTTATTTCCTCTGTTACCGCTTCTGTCAGGAGCGGGTGGAACTGCCACAGAGTGAAAAGAAGGAGAGCACACTGCTTGTGGACTTAAAGGAGCTGATGCGTGATAAGGCGTTTCTTGCTGTGATGGCAGGTGCCCTGCTGTCTCTGATCGCCAATCTCTCCATTGCCTCTTTAAACCAGTATTTATTTCTGGATTATTTCGGGGACACCGGATATCTGGCATGGGTAAGTATCGTCTCATTGCTTGCCACACTTTTGATCGCACCGTTTGGCGGTAAGATCACCAGAAAATTCGGGAAAAAGGAAGCCGGAACCGTCTCATTGCTTGCGACTGCGGCAATCTATTTCCTCATTTATTTTCTGCACATTAAGAACCCTGGGATCTATCTGATCTGGCTGTTTTTTGCCTATGCTGCGGTGGGATATTATACGATCGTGACCTGGGCATTTCTATCGGATGTTATTGACGACTATCAGGTGCGCACCGGCAGGAGAAAAGACGGGACGGTGTATGCGGTCTATTCGTTTGCAAGAAAGTTGGGGCAGGCATTAGCAGGCGGGATCGGAGGGTTTGCCCTTGCGCTCATCGGTTATGAAGAGACGGCAAAGGTGCAGACGGAGGCGGTAAGGGAAAGCATTTATGCGATCTCCATGTGGATACCGGCGGTCAGCTTTTTGGCGGGAGGCCTGCTGTTATTGTTTTTATATCCGCTGACCAGAGAACGGGTCGAAGAGAACCAGCAGAAGATTCGGGGGCTGTAAATTCCATTGTTTTTATGCTACAATAGATATTATGCGTAGTTCGGGGAGAACTGCAAAAACAGACATGTGTGGAGGAAACAATGGCAAAGTTATATTTCCGGTATGGAGCGATGGGAAGCTCAAAAACGGCAAATGCCCTGATGGTAGAGTACAATTACAGAGAAAGAGGAAAAAGGGCACTGCTGACAAAGCCGGCAGCAGATACCAGAGACGGGGAAAAGATCGTCAGTTCCAGGATGGGGTTAAAAGAGAACTGTATCTGGATGGAAGAGGTCATGGAGATGCCGGAGGCGGAGATTTTAAAATATGACTGCATGATCGTGGATGAGGCACAGTTCTGCAGCAAGGAGCAGGTAGAATTTATGGTACATCTTGTGGATGACTGCAATCTTCCGGTCATCTGCTACGGATTGCGTGCCGATTTCAGAAATAATCTGTTCCCGGGCAGCATGTGGCTTTTGGCATGGGCAGATCAGGTCGAGGAGATCAAGACCGTGTGCTGGTGTGGAAGAGCTGCAAAATGCAATGCCAGATTCAATCAGAACGGGATCGTGCGTGAGGGAGAACAGGTTGTTTTGGGCGGCAATGATTCCTATGTGGCATTGTGCAGAAAACACTGGCGCGAAGGAAACTTAGGACCGGATTTTGTGCCGGGTGCATAAATTGTAAATATAAACATGGAGGAATGTAATGTCATTACAGTTTGTATTTGGAAATTCCGGCAGTGGAAAATCCAGTTATCTGTATGAGAAGGTACTTGCGCAGGCAAAGGAACACCCGGAGCAGAACTTTCTCGTTATCGTGCCGGAACAGTTTACCATGCAGACACAGAGAGAGCTTGTGGAGCGGCAGGCAGATCACGCCATTATGAACGTGGACGTGCTCAGTTTCGCCAGACTTGCCTACCGTGTGTTTGACGAACTGGGCAAACAGGAACTGGTCATTTTGGAGGAGACCGGCAAAAATCTGGTGCTGCGCAAGGTGGCAGAGCAGCAAAAAGAGCAGCTTCGCGCACTGGGCGGAAACATCAATAAGATGGGCTATATCGGGGAGGTTAAATCACTTCTTTCTGAGCTGACCCAGTACAATATCACGCCGGAACTTCTGGAGGACTTTTTAAACGAGGCATCCATCAGTGAGACTCTCCGCATGAAAATGCAGGATATCCTTACGATGTACCGGGGATTCAGTGAGTATCTGGAAGGAAAGTTTATCACCGCAGAAGAGGTGTTGTCGTTACTCTGTGATGTAGCAGACGAATCGGCTCTTCTTGCCGGAAGTGTGATCGTGTTTGATGAATTTACCGGATTTACGCCGATCCAGAACCGGCTGATGAAGCGGCTGATTCAGATCGCAGATCAGATGATCGTTGCAGTTACGATGGATGTCCGGGAAGATTTTTATCATAGCAGGGGCGTGCATGAACTTTTTTCGATGAGTAAAAAAACGGTGCAGGTACTGCAGCAGATGGCAATGGAGTTACATATTCCGGTTGAGGATGCGGTTGTGTTGGGAACCGGGGAGCACAGACGGTATCAGAATGCACCGGATCTTTTGTTTCTGGAACAGAATCTGTTCCGGATGGGAAAAGATCATGTGGCGGATGAGGAGACGGAGCCGGAACATATCAGGATTGCATGTTTAAAAAATCCGAGAGAGGAACTGCGCTATGTCGCACAGAAGATAACGCACCTGGCAAAAGAAGAGGGATACTGTTACCGCGATATGGCAGTGGTGACGGGCGATGTGATCCAGTATGCCAATTATGTGCCGGAAATCTTTGCGCAGTATGACATCCCTTACTTTATTGACCAGACCAAAAACATTCTGTTCCATCCTTTTACCGAATGTATCCGTTCCATGTTGGAGATCGTAGAACAGGATTTTTCGTATGAGAGTGTCTTCCGCTTTTTGCGGTGCGGTCTTGCGGAAAATCTGCTTTTGTGTGCAGCAAAAAGAAGCGGGCGCACGGAAGAAGTGGAAACGTGGAACGATCCGCTGACTGAGGATGATGTGGATGCACTGGAAAATTATATCCTGGCAAAGGGCATCCGTGGAAATCGCAGATGGAAACGGGACTGGACGTTTGTCATGCCGGACGATACACTGCTTGACATGGCAAGGTTAAACGAAGTCAGAGAGGCGATGTATGTCAGCTTTCAGCCGCTTTATCAGGCGTTCCATGGGGAAAAAGAAAATGTAAAAATGCAGACCTACGCGCTGTATACGCTGATCCGTGATCTGGGGTTAGAGGAACTGTTAAAAAAACGTGAGGAAGAGTACGCCGGGCAGATGGATCCGCTTTCCCAGACCAGGGCAAAAGAGTATGCACAGATCTACCGGATCACGATGGATCTGCTGGATAAAGTGACGGCACTGTTAGGGGATGAGGTGATTTCCATCCGGGAGTACAGCGATATTCTGGATGCCGGTTTTGAGGCGGCAAAAGTCGGCGTGATCCCGCCGGGAAATGACAAGGTCATTATCGGTGATATGGAGCGGACCAGATTAAACCACATTAAGATCTTATTCTTTGTAGGAGTCAATGATGGGATCGTGCCAAAATCGGGAAAACAGGGCGGCATTTTATCGCAGTTTGAGCGGGAAAAGATGTCGGAATGTAAACTGGAACTGGCACCGACGGCAAGGGAAAAAGTGTTTATCCAGAAATTCTACCTGTATCTGAATATGACAAAACCTTCCCACAGACTCTATGTAACTTATGCGAGAGTCAATGCAGATGGAAAGGCACTGCGCCGTTCTTATCTGATCGGTACATTATGCGCGCTGTTTCCGGCACTGAAAGTGGAAGAGATCGAGGAAATGCGGACGGCAGAGGAACTGCTGACACCGGAGAGTGCCATGGCATTTTATATGGAAGGATTAAAGGAGGAAGCACTGGAAGATCCGGTGTGGAAGGAGCGTTGGCTCGCGCTGGCATCCTGGTATTTTTCCAATGAAACATACAGTAAGCGGGCAGAAAAACTGCTGGATGCAGCCTATACGATACACAGCGATCTGCCGATCGACCGGGCGGTCATCAAGGCACTTTACGGAGATACACTGACCAACAGTGTTACGCGGTTAGAGCGGTTTGCATCCTGTGCGTTTTCCCATTATCTGACTTATGGACTTCTTCTGCGGGAGCGTGAGCAGCAGGAATTTGCAAGTGTGGACATGGGAAATATCTATCATGATGTGTTGGAACATTTCTCAAAGAAGATCGAGGCATCGGAGTATAGCTGGTTTGATGTACCGGAAGAGAAGCAGGAGGAGTGGATCGCTGAGAGCATGGAGGATGCGGTGGCAAAATACGAGGATGCCTCCGTGTTTGAACATGCAAGAAACCGCTATCTTTTGGAGCGGATGAAGCGCACTGTGCACCGTACCGTGTGGGCACTGCTTGCGCAGATCCGGAAAGGAAAATTTACGCCATCCGGTTTTGAAGTATCGTTTTCGAAGGTCAATCAGCTGGATGCGGTCAACTTTACACTGGGCGAAGAAGAAAAGATGAAACTGTTAGGGCGTATCGACCGGATCGATACCTACGAGACAGATGATAAGATCTATGTAAAGATCATAGATTATAAATCGGGAAATACCTCTTTTTCACTTCTGAATCTGTATCACGGACTGCAGTTACAGCTGGTGGTCTACTTAAATGCGGCACTGGAACTGGTGGAGAAGCAGCACCCGGAAAAAGAGGCGGAGCCGGCGGGGATCTTTTATTACCACATCACAGATCCGATGGTAGAGACCGATGGAACGCAGTCAGAAGAAGAGATCCGGCGTGCGATCTTAGAACAACTGAAGTTAAACGGCCTGGTCAACGAATCGCCGGATGTGTACGGGGCAATGGATACCGAGATAAGCGGCACTTCATCTGTTATCCCGGTCGGATTAAAGTCAGACGGTTCTCTGCGCGCAACTTCAAAAGTGGCAAGTACCTATGAATTTGGCGTGATGCGTGACTATGTCAGGGAGAAGATCAAAAAGACTGGACAGGATATTTTTGCCGGGGATGTTTCGGTAAAACCGTACCAGCTGGATGACAGAAGTGGCTGTGACTACTGTCCTTATCATACGATCTGCGGTTTTGACGTAAGGATACCGGGCTTTGGCTATCGGAAACTGGAACAGTTTGACAATGCAGAGGCGATCATAGAAAAAATGAAAGGAACGGAGCAATGAGTGTTTCATGGACAACGGAACAGCAGCAGGTCATCGACTTAAGAAACCGTAATATTTTAGTGTCTGCGGCGGCAGGTTCGGGAAAGACCGCGGTTTTGGTGGAGCGTATCATCAAAAGGATCACGGAAAAAGAAAACCCGATCGATATTGACCGTCTGCTTGTCGTGACCTTTACCAATGCGGCGGCGGCAGAGATGCGGGAGAGGATCGGAGCTGCCATCGAGAAGGCACTGATGGAGCAGCCGGAGGATGAACATTTACAGCGGCAGCTTTCGCTCATTCACAATGCGCAGATCACAACGATCGACAGTTTCTGTCTGTATGTGATCCGAAATCATTTCCATGAGATCGACCTGGAGCCGAATTTCCGGATCGGAGATGAGGGAGAATTAAAGCTGCTGAAAGAGGACGTGTTAAACGCCGTGTTGGAGCAGGATTATGAGCGGGCGCAGGCAGGCGAAGCGGGCAGTGAGGCGTTTTTAAAACTGGTGGAGAGCTATGCTGCGGGCAGAAGTGATGAGGCACTGCGTGAGATGGTGCTAAGACTCTATGAGTTTTCAAAAAGCTATCCATGGCCGGAAGAATGGCTGGCTTCCTGCGCGCGCGGCTATGATATCGCAGATGTTTCGGATCTGGATGCGGCAGAATTTATGCAGCCGCTCGTTTCCCATATCAGACAGATCGCAGGGGATCTGGTGGCATTGACCGGGGATGCGCTTGCACTTGCAAAAGACGACGACGGGCCTTTTATGTACCAGAAGGCATTGGAGAGTGATCTTGAAAAATACAAAGAGATCGCAGAGAGCAGGAGCTTTTCTGAGTTCTATGAAGGATTTTCTGATCTAAGCTATGACAGGCTGGCTTCTTCCAAAAATTTTGATGGAAGTGCAGACAAATTAGAACAGGTCAAGGCACTGCGGGATGGTGGAAAAGAAACCGTAAAGAAACTGGTAAAGCAGTACTTTTTTGCTTCTCTGTCAGCTATGGTAAGCAATATGCAAAAGACCGCACCGATGGCAGACGAACTGGTGGCGCTGACTCTGCGTTTTTCAGAAGCATTTGCGGCAGAAAAGCGAAAGAAAAATCTGGTGGATTTTCATGATCTTGAGCACTTTGCCTTAGAGATACTGGTGGATCGGGAGACGAAAGAAATCCGAAAAACGGCGGAAGAATTTCAGGATACGTTTGCTGAAATTATGATCGATGAATATCAGGACAGCAACGAGGTACAGGAGACCATTTTAAAGGCGATCTCAAAGGAGAGCCGCGGTGAGAACAACATTTTTATGGTAGGGGATGTCAAGCAGAGCATTTACCGGTTCCGTCTCGCAAGACCGGAGCTGTTTATGGAAAAATACGACACCTACACGATCGAAGAGTCCAAAAAACAGCGGATCGACTTACATAAAAATTTCCGAAGCAGGGAGCAGGTGCTTCGTTGCACCAATGATATTTTTGATAAGATCATGGGAAAAGATCTGGGCAATGTCGCCTATGATGCGGCGGCAGCCTTATATCCGGGAGCTTCCTACCCGGATGCGGCAGAGCCGATGTTTGCGCCGGAGATTTTGCTTACCGATGTGGGCGGGGAACTGTTCCTGGACAGCGAGCAGGTCGATAAGCGGGAACTTGAGGCAAAATTAATTGCAGAACGCATCAAAAAGCTGATGGAAGAGCAGCTTGTGACCGATAAAAAAACGGGCGAACTGCGAAAAGCGTCTTATTCAGATGTCGTGATCTTACTGCGCAGCTTAAGCAGCCATGCAGACACGTTTGCAAAGGTGCTTTCTGAGGAGGGCATACCGGCACATACTGTATCGGCAACCGGATATTTTTCAGCAGTGGAAGTACAGACGGTGCTTGCCATGCTGCGGATCTTAGACAATCCAAGGCAGGATATCCCATTGACAGCAGTACTTAAGTCACCGATCGTGGGATTAACGGATGAAGAACTGGCACTGCTTCGGCTTCGTGAAAAAGACATCCGTTTCCATCTCTGCGTGCAGGAGGCATGTGAGGAAGCGGCAGAAAAAGAGGGGGAGAGAACGCCGTTTGAACAAAAGCTGGCGGCGTTTTATCAGACCTATCACAGCCTGCGGAAACGTGTACCGGATACCCCGATCCATGAACTCATTGAGCTGTTGCTAAAGGAAACCGGGTATGGAGACTATGCGGCGGCAATGCCGGCAGGAGACCGCCGGATCGCCAATCTGCAGATGCTAGTGGAAAAGGCGATCACCTATGAAAATACCAGTTACAAGGGATTGTTTCATTTTGTGCGCTATATTGATGAACTGCAAAAATATGATGTGGATTACGGCGAGGCGGACTTGATTTCCGAAAACGAGGATGTTGTGCGGATCATGAGTATCCATAAGAGCAAGGGATTGGAATTTCCAATCGTATTTGTGGCAGGCATGGGGAAAAACTTTAACAAGCAGGATACGAGAAGCAGAATGGTACTGCATCCGGAGTATGGAATGGGACTTGACTGCATGGATGGGGAGCAGCGGACAAAGGCGAATACCATCATCAAAAAAGCCATTGCCAAACAGATCGATCTGGAAAATCTGGGCGAGGAACTCCGTGTCCTTTATGTGGCACTGACCCGTGCAAAAGAAAAACTGATCCTGACCGGGATCAAAAAAGATGCAGAAGAAACTTTAAAAAAATACCGGGTTCCGGGAGAAACAGAAATGCTTTCCTATCTGGCAAGGGAGGAAGCAGCAGGGTATCTCGACTGGGTACTTCCGGCAGTGCTCTCCTATGGAGAAAAATATCAGATCCAGATCATCAATCCGGCGGAACTGGTATTAAAAAAGATCAAAACACAGATGGACAGGGAAGAGGAGAGAGAAAAACGCCTACAGAGCATTAAAAATGCAGGACAGAGTGCCATGCGGGAGCAGATCGCAAGACGGTTTGAAACCAAATATCCGCATCAGAGTGAGATCGGGCAGAAAAACAAATATTCCGTGTCGGAGTTAAAACACCGCGCCATGCGGGAGCAGATGCAGCAGGAGGAAGAGAGTACGCCGGTATTTGCACCGGAGGAGATCGTTCCTTATATCCCTGCGTTTGCAAGAGAGATGGAGCAGTTAGAAGAAGAGGTAAATCAGGGCGCATTGCGCGGAACAGCAGTGCATCGCGTGATGGAATGTTATGATTTTGCCGCAAAGAGCAGCGTGGAAGAACAGATGCAGCAGATGTGCTCACAGGGAAAACTTACCCCGGAATTAAAAGAACTGGTAAAGGTACCGCTCATTACGCGTTTCTTAGAGACGAAAGTGGGGGAGCGTATGGCTCTCGCACAGGAAAAAGGGATGCTCTACCGGGAGAAACCGTTTGTCATGGGATTTACCGGGGAAGAACTGCGCCGCTTTGGGTTTACAGAGGCAGATCAGGAAAAACCGATGGCAGAAGGAGACCTTACCCTGATACAAGGGATCATCGATGTGTTCTGGATGGAAGAGGACGGGATCACGTTACTTGATTATAAGACTGACCGGGTGCAGCATGCATCGGAACTTAAGGTGCGCTATGAGGCACAGCTGAAGCTGTACGAGGAAGCGGTCAACCGTGTGTACCGCGGCACTGGACAAAAAGTAAAAGAACTGTTATTGTATTCGTTCCGGCTGGGCGAATTTGTGCAGATCAAATAAGAGGAGAAAAACATGGGACAGATCATATTGGCGTCCGGTTCACCCAGACGCAGGGAGTTATTGGAGCAGATCGGGATCTCATTTGAGATATGCCCGGCAAAGGGAGAGGAACTTATGAACAGCACTCTGCCGTGGGAGGTGGTATCGGAACTTTCCGCACAGAAGGCAGGAGAAGTGGCAGGGATGTTAAACCAGTATGGGGAGTCACACAAAGAACTGGTAACCCCGCAGGATATCATGGTGATCGGGGCAGATACTGTGGTGGCAGCAGAAAATGAGATCCTGGGCAAGCCAAAAGATAAGGCAGATGCAAAACGCATGCTAAAAAAACTGGCGGGAAACAGCCATGACGTGTATACCGGTGTGACCCTTGTCTTTTTAAGCAGCAGCGGCAGAGCCGGAAAACATACCTTCTATGAGAAGACATCGGTGACGATGCGCGAGATGAGTGATACGGAGATCGACCGCTATATTGCCACAGGAGAGCCGATGGACAAGGCAGGTGCTTATGCGATCCAGGGAAAATGTGCGATTTATATTGACAAAATCGAAGGAGATTATAATAATGTGGTAGGACTTCCGGTTTCTGCCATTTACAGAGAACTAAAGAAACTTGGAATTGACTGGTATTTATGGTAAAATTGAGCGAAAGGAGTCGAGTCAAAAAGATGAGCGGGTTTGAATCAGAAGTAACAGAGTATTTTTTAGAACATCAATTACAGCTTTTTCCGGAAACAGTTGCCGAAACACCAGAAGAGGCAGAGGAGTTTTTAGAGGACTGCATGGCAGTTGTCTGCAAAAATATCAAAGAGGTCCGCGCTTATTTTGAGGATGAGGGAGCGGATATTGCCGGAATGAGTAACGAGGAATTACAGGAGGCAGAGGAAGTATTTGCCCTGCCGGATGGAAGATATTTGATCGTAGAGGCGTAAAAACAAGAGAAAAGAGGAAACGTAAGAATGAGTAAAAACTATGATGTGATCATTATCGGTGCAGGGCCTTCGGGGATTTTCTGCGCCTATGAACTGATGGAGAAAAAGAGAGATCTAAAGGTACTGATGGTCGAAAAGGGGCGTCCGATCGAGAAACGTACCTGTCCGAAACGAAATACCAAAGTATGTGTGGGATGTAAGCCATGTTCCATCACGACCGGATTTGCCGGTGCGGGAGCATTTTCCGATGGAAAACTGTCCCTTTCCCCGGATGTTGGTGGAAATCTGCCGGAGATCTTAGGCTACGACAAAACCGTTGAACTGCTAAAAGAATCCGATGATATCTATCTGAAATTCGGTGCAGACACCAAGGTATATGGTGTGGATAAGGAGAAAGAGATCCGCGAGATCCGCAGAAAAGCCATCAATGCAAACTTAAAACTGATCGAGTGCCCAATCCGTCATTTGGGAACCGAGGAGGGCTACAAGATCTATTCCAGATTACAGGAACATCTGTTAGCGGAAGGCGTTGAGATGGAGTTTAACACCATGGTAAAAGATATCCTGATCGAGGATGGTCAGGTTAAAGGTGTTGTGACAGACAAAGATGAGACTTATCTGGCAGGAGAAGTCATCTCCGCGGTAGGACGTGAGGGCGCAGACTGGTTCTCACACATCTGCGAGCAGCATGGCATTGAGACTAAAGTCGGAACCGTTGATGTCGGTGTGCGTGTGGAAGTGCGTGATGAGATCATGGATTTCCTGAACCAGAATTTATATGAGGCAAAACTGGTATATCACACTCCGACCTTTGATGATAAAGTGCGTACCTTCTGTACCAATCCATCCGGAGAGGTAGCAACCGAGTACTACGATAACGGACTTGCCGTTGTCAACGGACACGCATACAAATCAAAAGATTTAAAGACCAATAACACCAACTTTGCGATCCTGGTATCGAAAAACTTTACCAAACCGTTCAAGACACCGATCGAGTACGGAAAACAGATCGCACAGCTTTCCAACATGCTCTGTGATGGAAAGATTTTAGTCCAGACGTTTGGCGACTTCAAGAGAGGAAGAAGAACCACCGAAGAACGTCTTTGCAGAAACAACCTGATCCCGACGTTAAAGGATGCGGTTCCGGGAGACCTGTCTTTAGTATTCCCGCATCGTATCATGGTTGACATTGAGGAGATGATCATGGCATTAGATAAGGTAACACCGGGTATTGCCAGTGATGAGACCTTATTATACGGCGTGGAAGTAAAATTCTACTCCAATAAAGTTGTGGTAAATGATGACTTTGAGACCAATGTGAAGGGACTGCGTGCCATTGGAGATGGTGCATCGGTAACCAGAGGTTTGCAGCAGGCATCAGCAAATGGTATTTCGGTTGCAAGAAGTATTTTAAAGGCAATGCAGGCATAAGATTAGGAATGTTTTAAAGAGAGGTACCATGAAGAGAAAATGGATACAGATGATACCTGTTACCATTGCAATGCTCATGTGTCTGGGGGGCTGCCAGATCGGAAACAAACAGATCGTTGTTTCCGGCAGCCTTTCCGATAAACAGGTATTTAAAATTGGAAGCGCGACATGCGGAGTAAAAGAGGCAAAAGTATATCTGACGAACTACCAGAATATCTATGGTACGGCATACGGACTCAATCTGTGGGAGCATGATTTCGGGGACAATTCCCTGACGCAGTATGTAAAAGACATCACATTGGAGGAACTGACTCATGTGATCTGTATGGATCTGCTGGCAGAATCGCAGGAGGTTTCTTTGAGTGAGGAAGAAAAAGCGGATGTCGCTTCGGCAGCAAAAGAGTATTATGCCTCCTTATCAGAGGATGAGATCGCCTATCTGACGGTGACCGAGAGTGATATTGCAGAGTATTACGCACATTACGCTCTGGCTCAGAAACTTTACCGTTCCCTGACAAACGGGGTCAATGACGAAGTCAGTGATGATGAGGCGAGGGTCATTGAGATCATGCAGATCTATGTGACCGATGAAACAAAGGCGGCAGAGGTTTCATCGAAGTTGAAAAACGGAGATGATTTTGCTTCCGTGGCAAACAATTATAATCAGCTTTCCTCCATTCAGGTTACCGTGTCAAGAGATGAACTGCCTGTCGAAGTGGAAAAGGTGGCATTTGACCTGGACAATGGAGAAATATCAGATGAGATCCCGGTGGATCACGGCTATTATTTTATCAAATGCCTGAATAAATATGATGAGGAGCTGACAGAAGCGAATAAGTCAAACATTGTGGAGAAAAGAGAAAAAGAAGCATTTGATGATATCTATAACGAATATGTGTCCGGTCTTTCTTCTTACCTGAATCAGAACTTATGGGATGAACTGGAACTGGATACGGATGCAGCGATCGCAACAGACAGCTTCTTTGAAGTCTTTGAAAAATATGATGTGGAATAAGAGGTAAGATCAGTATGACAAAAGATATGACAAATGGCTCGCCCATGAAACTGATTTTAGGATTTTCAGTTCCGTTATTGTTTGGATTTTTATTCCAGCAGTTTTACAATCTGATGGATACGTTGATCGTGGGACGTTTTTTGGGCGTGGATGCACTGGCGGCAGTTGGTTCCACAGGAGCTTTAAACTTCCTGATCATCGGATTTTGTATGGGAGTCTGTAATGGATTTGCAATTCCGCTGGCACATAAATTCGGAGCCGGAGATGAGAGTGGACTACGTGCATTTATGATGAATGCAATCTATCTGGCGATTGTGTTTGCGGCAGTTATGACTGTGATTACCGTCGTGTTCTGCCGTCCGATTCTGGAAGTGATGCAGACACCGGAAAATATCATAGATGGTGCGTATATCTATATAGTGATCATATTTGCAGGAATCCCGGCTACCTATCTTTACAATCTTGTAGCAGGAATTATCCGTTCCATGGGAGACAGCAAGACGCCGGTTGTATTTCTGGTTATTGCATCGGTACTTAACATCGGACTGGATCTTTTATTTATCATAGGAACCCCGCTTGGAGTGGCAGGAGCAGCACTTGCAACGGTCATTTCACAGGCAGTATCCGGTGTGGCATGCCTGATCTACAGCTGGAAAAAATTTGAGATCCTGCATCCGAATGCGGATGAACGGAAGATCAATGGTGCCTGCATGAAAATGCTCTGTGGCATGGGTGTGCCGATGGGATTACAGTATTCGATCACTGCGATCGGAAGTGTTATCTTACAGAGTGCAGTCAATACGCTTGGTTCTAATGCGGTAGCTGCCATGACGGCAGGAAGTAAGATCGGAATGTTCTTCTGCTGTCCGTTTGATGCCCTAGGCTCAACAATGGCAACTTACGGCGGACAGAATGTCGGTGCGAAAAAGATGGATCGTATCTCAGGCGGTTTAAAGGCATGCTCGATCTTAGGAGTCAGTTATGCGATCATCGCATTTGTGGTACTGTTCTTTTTGGGACGGCATCTTGCGATGTTCTTTGTGGAGAGTGCAGAGACACAGGTCATTGACAATGTGCACCTGTTTTTGATCATCAACAGTGCATTTTATATCGCACTTGCTTTTGTAAATATCGTCCGTTTCCTGATCCAGGGAATGGGATACAGTAAATTTGCCATTTTAGCAGGAGTCTGTGAGATGGTTGCAAGAACACTGGTCGGATTTGGATTTGTACCACTGTTCGGGTTCCCGGCGGCATGCTTTGCCAGCCCGGTCGCATGGATCTTTGCCGATGCCTTTTTATTTCCGGCGTACTTCCATGTATTCAAAAAAACGAAACGGATGCTCCATGTGGAGTAAAACAAGATGGGAGATGACAAATGAGTATATTAAATGTAGAGCACCTGACCCACGGATTTGGCGACCGCGCTATATTTGATGATGTTTCCTTCCGCCTTCTGGCAGGGGAGCATATCGGTCTGGTCGGTGCAAACGGAGAGGGAAAGTCCACATTTATGAATATCGTGACCGGTAAACTGATGCCGGATGAGGGTAAGGTAGAATGGGCCAAAAATGTCCGTGTCGGTTACCTTGACCAGCATTCTACCTTAACGAAGGGGATGACGATAGAGGACGTTTTAAAGTCAGCGTTTGCATGGTTGTTTGAGATGGAAGAGAAGATGAATACCATCTGTGATTCGTTGGGAGAAGCAGACCCGGATGAGATGGATTCGATGATGGAAGAGCTTGGCGTGATCCAGGATATGCTGACATTGCATGACTTTTACGTCATTGATGCCAGGGTGGAAGAAGTGGCAAGGGCACTGGGACTCTTGGACTTAGGACTTGACCACGACGTAACGGATCTGAGCGGTGGACAGCGTATGAAGGTATTGCTTGCAAAACTTCTGCTTGAGAAACCGGACATTTTATTGCTTGATGAGCCGACCAACTATCTGGATGCGGAGCATATCGCGTGGTTAAAGCGGTATTTACAGGAATACGAAAATGCGTTTATCCTGATCTCCCATGATATCCCGTTTTTAAATGAAGTCATCAACATCGTTTATCATATGGAGAACTGTCATCTGGACCGTTATGTGGGCGATTATGATAAATTCCAGGAAGTTTACGAAGTGAAAAAAGCACAGCTTGAGGCGGCGTACCGCAAACAGCAGCAGGAGATCAGTGAGTTAAAAGATTTTGTGGCGCGCAATAAAGCAAGGGTTGCTACCAGGAACATGGCAATGTCACGCCAGAAAAAACTTGATAAAATGGATGTCATCGAACTGGCAGCAGAAAAGCCAAAGCCGGAATTCTCGTTCCAGCTTGGACGGACACCTGGCAAATATATTTTTGAGACCAAAGACCTTGTTATTGGATACGATGAGCCGTTGTCAAAGCCGCTTAACCTATCACTTGAGCGGGGAAATAAGATCGCTTTAGTTGGCGCAAACGGGATTGGAAAGACGACCCTTCTGCGCAGCATTTTAGGGCTGATTCCGGCACTGGATGGAAAAGTAGAACTTGGAGAAAATTTAGAGATCGGCTATTTCGAGCAGGAGATTAAAGGAGAGAACAAGAATACCTGTATCGAGGAGATCTGGGACGAGTTCCCGTCGTTCAGCCAGTATGAGGTGCGTGCAGCACTGGCAAGATGCGGGCTTACGACGAAACACATTGAGAGTCAGGTGCGTGTGTTAAGCGGAGGAGAGCAGGCAAAGGTCCGTCTCTGTAAACTGATGAACCGTACCACAAACATCCTTCTTTTGGATGAGCCTACCAACCACCTTGATGTGGATGCAAAGGACGAATTAAAACGGGCATTAAATGAGTACCGGGGAACCGTTCTTTTGATCTGCCATGAGCCGGAATTTTACCAGGACATCGTAAATGATGTATGGAACTGCTCAAAGTGGACAACAAAAACCATATAGAAAAAAAACATGCGGCATTCAAAGGGCTTCCCTTGACTGCCGTATTTTTCGTGAAAAAGGAGAGAAATATGATACAGGATATTGCACCGCTGCATTTAGACAATGCGTATTGCGACAGAAAACCGGAGAAAAACGACAGGATACTTGCATTTCATGAAAACATGATCTATATGCAAAAGGAACCGGAACTTACTTTTTTAACCTTTGACATGCTAAAAACGGCATGTAAGGAGAAAGGGATAACACTGCCGGAGCATGTGTATCTGTTTTCCATCGGAGAGGAAGCTTATTTTCTGATGGAATTACCGGAAGATATTACATTCAATGGCTTTTCCTATTACCGGATGTTTGAGGTGAGAAGGTTGCATCCGAAAGAGCGGATTCTTGCTGCTGCGACAGCATGGCATCTGTATGTGTGGTATCGGGATAATCAGTATTGCGGCAGATGTGGCAGGAAACTGTATCACAGCACAAAACAGAGAATGTTAGAGTGCAGGGAGTGTGGAAATCTGGTATTTCCCAAAATAGCACCGGCGGTGATCGTGGGGGTAACGGACGGCAGTAAGATCCTGATGACCAAATACGCCGACCGGGAATATAAAAGATATGCACTGATCGCCGGATTTACCGAGATTGGAGAGACGGCAGAGGAAACGGTAAAAAGAGAAGTTGAGGAAGAAGTCGGACTTCATGTCAAAAACATCCGTTACTATAAGAGCCAGCCGTGGGGATTTGACAGTAATCTCCTGCTGGGCTATTTCTGCGAGCTGGAACAAAGGGAAAAGATTATACTGGATACCGGGGAACTCTCCGTGGCGGAATGGGTGGATTACCGCGATATTCCGGATGATGTGGAGGGGTTAAGTCTGACCCATGAAATGATGACAGTATTCCGTGAAGAGCAAAAAAGAAAAGAATCTCTTGACAGTCAAAGAAATTAATTGTATTATTGCAATAACACAATAAGACGGAGAGAAAACCGGAACATGAGCCGCTAAGGAAATGTGGTAGAAAAGTTTAAGATTTCTTAAGTCTTTCTTAAATGCCACATTTTGAAAAAATCATATGCTACAATAAGCAGAAGCAGTGAGCACGGCTCACGGAAATATCATCGTAAATCAGGAAAAGGGAGAGACAAGGATGAAAGACAAAAAAAACCAGACAGTGACAGCAGCTGTAAAGCCGAAGAAGAAAAAGACCGTACTGATCGTAGTACTTATCATTGTTGTATTATTGATCGCAGTGATCGGCAGTGCAGTGAAAAATATGTCAAAGCAGGTAGAGGCAGTATCAAATGCGGTAGAGGTAGAGGCAGTACAGAAACGGGATCTTTCCGATACCATATCATTAAAAGGGACGATCTCAGGTATCAGCAGCACAAACGTTACTTCAAAGGCAGCATCTGAGATCACAGCGGTAAACGTTCAGGTTGGAGACATTGTAAAAGAGGGAGATGTCTTATGTACCTTAGATACCAAATCGATCGAGGAAAATATCTCTGAATTAGAAAAGAATGTTTCAAATACAAATGCAGTCAACTCCATCAACAGCAAGACAAATGCGAAGAGTGTGGAAGAGGCAAAGCAGGATCAGCAGACCCAGTTAGATGATGCGATGACAGCGATCATCCAGGCACAGGAAGATTACGACGGAGCAGACCATATGTATGAAAGCGGCCAGGGTGATTTTGCATCCGTACAGGCGGCACAGAGAGCATTAGAGTCAGCACAGGAAAATTACGATAAAGTACTGGAAACCACAAACCGTGCCATCGAGTCAGCACAGACTCAGGTAGAGCTTGGTAAATATCAGAACAGTGATAATACCACTACAGATACACTGAAAAATCTCAAGGAGCAGCTTGCTGACTGTACCATCACAGCACCAAACGGTGGTGTTGTCACAGCTGTAAATGTCCGTGTGGGTGATATCAACTCCGATAAGGTTACTTTACTTACAATTGAGGATACCAGCGCATTAAAAATCGTAGCAACAGTAGGCGAGTCTGACATTTTAAAAATCGAAGAAGGTATGAAAGCAACCGTAACATCCGATGCAACCGGAGAGGAAGAGATAAGTGGTACCGTATCAAGGGTAGTCAGAGTAAAGAGCAGTGGAAGCACTTCTTCCGATGGAAGCTCTTCCTCAGCAGGAGGCTATTCCGTGGAGATCACGATCGACAGCACAGAGCTTTTAATTGGTATGGATGCCAAAGCCAGGATCATGATCCAGGAAAAAGGAGAGGTACTCGCAGTTCCATATGATCTTGTCAAGACAGATGATGACGGAAATTCTTATGTTCTTGTAGCTCAGATGAATGATGACGGTTCTGCAAATGTTGTCCGTAAAAATATTGAAGTAGGTGAGACTGTAGATTACTATACCGAAGTGACCGGAGGAGATTTACAGGAAGGCGATAACATGATTTACGATTACGCAGGAACCGTAACAGAAGGTCAGGTCCTTGCAGCTGCCCAGATGTATTCCGGTAACATGGATGAGGCAGGAACAACAGAAGCAGGCACAAATGCGGAGGGCATGGAGTAGTGAGTGAACCAGTAATCCGAATGGAAAAGATCATAAAAACATATTATGAGGGCAAACCCAATGAATTAGAGATATTACATGGGATAGACCTTACCGTACATAAGGGTGAATTTGTTTCTATCGTAGGTGAGTCCGGTTCCGGTAAAAGTACCTTGATGAATATCATTGGAGTATTGGACCGTCAGACCGCCGGAAACTATTTTTTAGAGGGGCAGGATGTCAATATGATGTCCGATGAGGTGAGAAGCGCGATCCGAAACCGCAGGATCGGTTTCGTATTCCAGAACTTTAACCTGCTTCCGAGAGCAAATGCGCTGAAAAATGTTATGGTGCCACTGATGTACGGCGAAGAAAGAGTAAAAAACGGAAAAGAGCGTGCCATGGAGATGCTTGCGATGGTAGGCATGGAGGAACGTGCCAACCACAGACCAAATGAGCTTTCTGGAGGTCAGAAACAGCGTGTGGCAATCGCACGTGCCATGATGAACGATCCGGCTATCATATTAGCGGATGAGCCGACCGGAGCATTGGACTCCAAGACCGGACATATGGTCATGGATCTGTTTCACAGGCTGCATGAGGAGCAGGGAAAGACCATTGTTCTGATCACGCACTCGCAGGAGCTTGCTTCTGAGACACAGCGTATCGTAACACTGCTTGACGGTAATATTGTGGCAGACAATGGAGGTGAGCAGTAATGTTTTGGGAAAATATTAAAGAGGCATTTACCAGTATCTTAAGTAATAAAATGCGTTCCCTGCTGACCATGCTTGGTATCATTATCGGCATCAGTTCGGTGATCATCATCACGACCATTGGTGGTTCCATCCAGAGTACTTTGACAGCAACATTAAATTCCCTGGGTGGCAATACGGTTACTGCCTATGTGCAGGCGAGATATCCGGATGATGATGACGAGGATGCCTGGGCAACCTGGGAATATCCGGATATGACAGAGAGCGATTATGTCACACAGGAAATGATAGACGGACTGGTAGAACAGTACCCGGACGAGGTCAAGGGTGTGGCAGCACAGAACTATCTGGGAAATGGTAAGATCACCGATGAGGCAGATTCGGATAATTATGCAAATGTTACCATGAATGGTATTACACCGGAGTATCTGGACTACATGAAGTTAAAGATATCCGCAGGACGAAGCCTGACGAAGGCAGATGATGTCGGACAGAAACGTGTCTGTCTGATCGCAGATACGATGGCAAAACGATATTTTGGAGATAAGAGTCCGATTGGAGAGCAGTTATCTGTGGTGTCTTCCGATGGTGGTATTTATGATTTCTCTGTTGTTGGTGTCTATGAATACAATCAGGCGCTGTTTGGCAAGGTCGATACGACCGTACCGGAAAAAGACCGTGTGACTGATATGATGATACCGATCCAGACCAGCTTCAAATTGCAGGGATCAGAGCAGACAGGATATGAAAACTTTAATCTGCTTTTGACCCCACTTGCAGATATAGAACAGGCAACCAGTGATATTACCAGTTATTTTGATGCAATCTATGCCAACAATGAGAAATTTACAATTGAGACTTATAACATGCAGTCCGATCTTGGCATGATCAATACGGTATTGAACGTGATCACAATTGCGGTATCCGGTATCGCAGCAATTTCACTGATCGTTGGTGGTGTCGGTGTTATGAATATCATGCTGGTATCCATTACAGAGCGTACCAGAGAGATCGGTGTCCGCATGGCATTGGGCGCAAAACGCCGTACTATTAAGATGCAGTTTGTCATTGAGGCGATCGTGCTCTGCCTGATCGGAGGTATCATTGGTATCCTTCTTGGCGTGGGAGTCGGAGCATTACTTGGAATGGCAGCGGGATTTGTGATCCAGAACATGTATGCGGAGTATTCCAATTACATTATCTTATCGGTGCATCCATCGGTACAGGCAATCATGCTTTCCTTATTCTTCTCGATGCTGACCGGTGTATTCTTCGGATATTATCCTGCAAACAAGGCAGCGAAGATGGAAGTTATTGATGCGTTGAGATACGAATAAGAGACAAATAACAGGAAAAGGAATGGACAGGAGGCTTTGGCTTTCTGTCCATTTTTGCGTAAGGTTCCACTATTGATTTTGGAAAGTGACAGTGCTAAGATAGAAAAGCTGTAAAAAAAGTGGAATGAGGAACATTATGAAATTAAAGGAAAAGATTTCAATCAATGGAAAGGGAGAAAAATGGTATCTGCTTGCATATACTGTGTGTTTTGCTGTGATGGCAGGTGCGATATTTTCTGTCTTTCTTCTATATAATAAAAGCTTTGTCTGGGTACCGGATGGATTGCAGCAGCATTTTAATGCACTGCTTTATTACCGCTCCTGGCTGCTTGAGATCGGGCGTACACTTTTAGAAGAACACAGGATCTCCATACCGCTTTGGGATATGAGTATCGGAATGGGTTCGGATATCTTAACGACCCTGCATTACTATGTGATCGGAGACCCATTAAATCTGCTGTCGGTTTTTGTGCCGGATGAATCTGACATGGAAGGCTTTTACAGTGCACTTGTCATTGTCCGGTTATATCTGGCGGGACTTGCATTTTCGGTGTTCTGTAAATATCATGGACAAAAACCGTATGCAATGCTTCTTGGTGCAATGGTCTATGACTTCTGTTTCTGGGCGATCGTGGCAGTGCGCCATCCGTATTTTTTGAATCCGATGATCTATCTGCCCCTGATCTTACTTGGTGTGGATAAGATCTACCGGAAGGAAAAGCCGTGGCTTTATATCGGGATGTTAGCACTTGCAACGATCAGCAGTTTTTATTTTGCGTACATGATCTGTATTTTTGTCGCAGGGTATGCACTGGTACGGTATCTGATGATCGTTCGGAAACTGGAGATCAAAAAGATCCTGTACTGGATCTCGCGTTTTTTGCTTTATTCTGTGATGGCACTTGCCTCTGTCTGTGTCGTTCTGCTTCCGGTTGTTATGATGACACTTTCCACCGGAAGGGCAGAGGCGAAACATGATTTTTCACTGGTCTACCCGCTTTCCTATTATAAGAAATTCATTTCCGGATTTTTAATGGGCGGTGCGGGTTACTGGAGTGAACTGGGCTACACCGGGCTGATCCTGATTGCCGTGATCTTTTTACTCAGCTTCCGGAAAAAATACAGGGGACTGCGGCTTGGATTTCTTGTGATGACATTGATGGTTCTGTTCCCGTATGCAGGGCTGATGTTAAACGGTGGAAGCTATGTTATCAACCGCTACATGTGGGCATATTCCATGCTGGTATCTTTTATCGCGGTAAAACTTTACCCGGAGATGCTTTCGATGCGCTCAAAAAAGAGAATCGAACTGTTCTGGGCGGGAATTACCTATATTTTTCTCTGCCTTGAGGTGTCCACAAAGAGCCAGAAACCATATGTGGCAGTTGCATTGCTGCTATTTGCCATTCTGCTTTTGCTTGTGATCGGCACATCGAAAAGCACGAAAGAAAAATTCTGGTTTAAAAATGTCCTGCTTGTCGTGGTCATGTGCGAGCTTGTGTATCAGGGCTGGTTTAAATATGCACCATGGGGCGATGATTATGTGAATGAATTTGCAGACCGTGGACAGGCATATCAGATGCTGACAGAGGATGCAGGAGGAAGCCTGGTCAAAGATGCGGCAAAAGATACGACCTACCGCTATGAGTCCTTACAGGTAAAAGAGTGGAAAAATACTGCCATGCAGCTTGGACTGCACGGAGTGTCGTATTATTTCAGCCTGGCAAATCCGTATATCAACGAATTTCAGAGGGAGATGTATCTAAACCAGACCAGAGACTTCTGTTATTCCGGTCTGGATGGAAGAGAGTTTTTGGATATGTTGTCAGGTGTACGCTATTTTGTCGTGCCACAGAACGGGACGGGGTACCTTCCTTATGGATATGATACGAAATTAAAAGAGGGAACGCTTGGTGTGGGAACGGAGTATGAGGTGGCAGCCGCATCCTATGAAAATGAGAATGTCCTGCCACTTGGATTTGCCAGTGACAGGTACATTGCAAGAGATGACTATGAGTCGATGACGGTAACGGAAAAACAGCAGGCCATCTTGCAGGGGATTGTGGTCGATGAGGCAGAGATCGACACCGAAACGTTGCAGGAGCAGACACCAATTTTTACTGATATTGAGATCCCCTATGATGTGGAAGAACTCGACGGAATGGAGTGGACCGATGGCGGAGTAAAGGTAACGGAGGAAAATGCATTCTTAAAACTGCGGTTTCAGGGTGTAAGAAACTGTGAGACATACTTTATCATAGAAGGACTGGATTATCAGGGAAAAGAGGGCGGTAAGAAAAAGCCAAAAGACCGGCTACATATACAGGTAAGCTGTGGGGATGTTTCAAAGAAGATCACTTATCTGACGGCAAAGAACAACTTCTACAGTGGTGTGACTGATTTTCTGGTCAATCTTGGATATCGCAGGGATATTCCATTTGAAGTTACGATCACATTTCAGGAAAAAGGAACCTATTCTTTTGACAAAATGAGGATCGCGGCACAGTCCATGGAGGGAGCAGAGCGCGATAAGGACAAACTGTGTCAGGAAGAGCTGACTGATGTGTCACTTAAGACCAACGAAGTGACTGGAAAGATCGCATTAACACAGGAGAAACTGCTCTGCATGACGATTCCTTACAGCACCGGATGGACAGCTTATGTGGATGGGAAAAAGACAAAGGTTCTAAGGGCTGATACCATGTTTTTAGCGATCCAGGTGCCGGAGGGGGAACATGATGTGAGATTGTGCTACCAGACCCCTTACCTGAAAGTGGGAATTTACATCAGCATAGCCGGATGGTGCAGTATTCTGTTCTTGTATGGTTTCATGAAATGGAAAGAGAGAGAAAGAAAACAGATGGGAGGCGTGGGATGAAGACGGAATATCGTGCGATCGATTTTGCAAAATTAATTGCGGCGTTTCTTGTGGTCGCGATCCATATCCCTCCGTTTGAGGAGCTTGCCCCTGCATTTTCGCATACGTTTGAGCAGGTCATCTGCAGGCTTTCGGTTCCGTTTTTTTTCCTTTGTACCGGATTTTTTACAGCGAAAAAGATCACAGACTGGGGGCGAATGAAATCCTATCTGCTTCATATTATAAAGATGTATCTTTTCTGGAGCATCCTCTATCTGCCCTGCATCTTTGCGCGGTTTGTAAAAAAAGAACATACCTGGCAGGAAAATGCAAGGGAGCTGTTGCGCCGGTTTTTCCTGATCGGTTCTTATATCCAGCTGTGGTACCTTCTTGCAACGGTGGTAGCGGTGTTGCTGCTGTTTTTGGCAAAGCGGCTTTTGGGAGAGCGGGATGGCTTGCTGATCCTGCTTGCCGTCTGTATCTATGTCATCGGGCTGCTTGGAAATTCCTACCGGCATATCGTAATCCAGAATCCTGTGGCGGCATCGGCGATAAGAGGGTATCAGGATGTTTTTCTGACAACAAGAAACGGTTTCTTTTTTGGTTTCCCATTTGTGACAATGGGGTATTTCTTCTTTCAAAAACGGGAAAAGATAAAAAGACCGGGAAAAAGAGAACTCCTTTTGTTTTTCCTTTTGCTGGCAGGACTGTTTGAGGAAGAGGCATGGCTTACAACCCGGTACGGGGATGGTTCGCATGATATGTATCTGCTTTTGCCGGCCGTATCGGGACTGCTGTTTTTCCTTGTGGCAGGGATACCAGTATCAGAAAAGGCGAACCGGGCTGCAAAAAGAGCGCGCAGCCTGTCCACGGATCTTTTCCTGCTCCATATGCTGGTCTGGTTCTGGTTAAAAAAGAGTGTGATCTGGAAGTTTTTCTGGGCGAAGAGCGCGCTTGGAAGCTATCTGCTCGTGGCGTGTATCAGTCTGTTTCTGGCAGTTCTTTTGGAAGCGGGAAAGCGATACTGGAAGAAATCTATAAAAAATATATAAAATAGTTGAAATTTACCAAATTGAGTGTTGACAAAAAAATAGAGTGGTGCTATCTTAAGTACATAGATGTTAGCACTCCACAACAATGAGTGCTAACAAATGAAATCCAGCAGAGAGGAAAAGAGTGGAATAGGAATGGACGAATTCGAATTAGATGAACGAAAAACGAAAATTCTAAATGCCATTATCCGCAATTACTTAGAGACGGGCGAGCCGGTTGGTTCCAGAACGATTTCCAAGTACACGGATCTGAATTTAAGTTCTGCTACGATCCGCAATGAGATGGCAGACTTAGAGGAATTAGGTTATATCTTACAGCCGCACACCTCTGCAGGACGTATCCCCTCAGACAAAGGATACCGCTTTTATGTGGATCATCTGATGGCAGATAAGGAACGCGAAGTAGATGACATGAAGAGTTTTGTCATTGAGCACACCGAGAAGATGGAGCAGGTATTGCAGCAGGTGGCAAAGATACTTGCAAATAATACCAACTACGCGACCATGGTAACGGCACCGACTTATCATAAGAACAAGGTCAAGTTCATACAGCTTTCACATATGGACGATGAACAGATCCTTGCAACCATCGTAACAGAGGGAAATCTGGTAAAAAACAAAATCATTCCGGTGGAAGAGTCGATTGATAACGAGACGATGTTAAAACTCAACTTTTTACTGAATGCCAACTTAAACGGTCTGGCACTCGAAGAAATCAATCTGGCGACCATATCCAAATTAAAGGAACAGGCAGGCATCCACAGCAACATCATCAGCAATGTGCTTGACACACTGGCAGAGACGATGGGACAGGATGAGGACATCCGCATTTATACAAGCGGCGCGACCAACTTCTTTAAATATCCGGAATTGAGCGATTCAGAGAAAGCAAGTGAGCTGATCTCCACTTTCGAAGAAAAGCAACAGTTAGCCAGTCTGGTCACTGAAAACCTGTTAGATGATGAAAATACAGGGATTCAGGTTTATATAGGTAATGAAAGCCCCATTCAGACCATGAAGGATTGCAGCGTTGTCACTGCAACCTATGAATTAGGGGAAGGCGTACGTGGGACGATAGGAATTGTCGGACCAAAACGTATGGACTATGAAAAAGTAATGGATAATCTAAAGACGCTTAAGAGTTCCCTGGATGGAATTTTAGACAGGTCTAAGGAGCAGACATAGAAAGGTGGTTCGTAGATGGCAGAAAACGAAAAGAAAGAAGAAGTATTAGAGAAAGTGGCAGAAGAAAATACAGATGCCGAAGATACTTCGACAGCGGATGTTCCCGAAGAGCAGACAGAGGAGATGACCGGCGAGAGCGAAGAGACCACAGAAGATGCCGCCGAAGATAGAAAAGAAGATGGCAAAAAAGGTTTCTTTAAAAAGAAAAAAGACAAAAAAGATGAACAGATCGAAGACCTGACGGATCAGGTAAAACGTCAGATGGCAGAATTTGATAACTTCCGTAAGCGTACAGAAAAGGAAAAGACCCAGATGTATGATATGGGAGCAAGAAGCATAGTAGAAAAAATTCTTCCAGTCATTGACAACTTTGAGCGCGGACTTGCAGGCGTTTCGGATGAGGACAAAGAAAATCCTTTCGTGGTAGGAATGGATAAGACCTACCGCCAGATGCTTACTGAACTTGCAGCAGTTGGTGTGACACCGATCGAGGCAGTCGGCAGGGAATTTGATCCGGAGTTCCATAATGCAGTGATGCAGGTGGAAAGCGAAGAATACGAAGCCGGAGTCGTAGCGCAGGAACTTCAAAAAGGCTATATGTACAAAGACAGCGTAGTAAGACACAGCATGGTAGCAGTAGTATCATAGGAATAGATGATAAGTAACCTATTAGAAATGAGGAGGAAACAATCATGGGAAAAATCATTGGTATTGACTTAGGAACAACAAACAGTTGTGTAGCAGTTATGGAAGGTGGAAAACCAACCGTTATCGCAAACCAGGAAGGTGCAAGAACAACACCATCTATCGTAGCATTTACAAAAACAGGAGAGAGACTTGTAGGTGAGCCTGCAAAACGTCAGGCAGTTACCAACGCAGAGAAGACCATTGCTTCCATTAAGAGACATATGGGTACTGATTACAAAGTAGACATCGATGGCAAACAGTATTCTCCGCAGCAGATCTCTGCAATGGTACTTCAGAAATTAAAGGCAGATGCAGAAGGATACCTTGGAGAAAAAGTAACCGAAGCAGTTATCACTGTACCGGCTTACTTCAACGATGCTCAGCGTCAGGCAACCAAGGATGCAGGTAAGATCGCAGGTCTTGATGTAAAGCGTATCATCAACGAGCCTACTGCAGCAGCGTTGGCATATGGTCTTGATAATGAAAAAGAGCAGAAGATCATGGTATACGATTTAGGTGGTGGTACATTTGATGTATCTATCATTGAGATCGGTGATGGTGTCATCGAAGTATTATCTACCAACGGTGATACACATCTTGGTGGTGATGATTTCGATAACAAGATCACACAGTGGATGATTGATGAGTTCAAAAAAGCTGAGGGCGTAGACTTATCCGGCGATAAGATGGCACTTCAGAGATTAAAAGAAGCAGCAGAGAAAGCAAAGAAAGAGTTATCTTCTGCTACAACAACCAACATCAACCTGCCATTCATCACAGCAACCGCAGAAGGTCCAAAACACTTTGATATGAACCTGACAAGAGCAAAATTCGATGAATTGACACATGACTTAGTAGAAAAGACAGCAATCCCGGTACAGAACGCAATGAAAGATGCAGGACTGACCAATGCTGATTTAGGCCAGGTACTTTTAGTTGGTGGTTCTACACGTATTCCGGCAGTACAGGATAAAGTAAGACAGTTGACAGGCAAAGAGCCGAGCAAATCCTTAAACCCGGATGAGTGTGTAGCAATCGGTGCATCTATCCAGGGTGGTAAATTAGCAGGAGATGCCGGTGCAGGTGAGATCTTACTTCTGGATGTTACCCCATTATCACTTTCTATCGAGACCATGGGTGGTATCGCAACCAGACTGATCGAGAGAAATACAACCATTCCTACCAAGAAGAGCCAGATCTTCTCTACCGCAGCAGATAACCAGACTGCAGTAGATATCAACGTAGTACAGGGTGAGAGACAGTTCGCGAGAGACAACAAGTCCCTTGGACAGTTCCGTCTGGATGGTATCCCGCCAGCACGTCGTGGAGTACCTCAGATCGAGGTTACATTTGATATCGATGCCAACGGTATCGTAAACGTATCTGCAAAAGATTTAGGAACTGGAAAAGAGCAGCACATTACCATTACAGCAGGTTCTAATATGTCTGATGATGAGATCGATAAGGCAGTCAGAGAGGCAGCTGAGTATGAAGCACAGGATAAGAAGAGAAAAGAAGCAATCGATGCAAGAAACGATGCAGACTCTTTCGTATTCCAGACACAGCAGGCATTAGATCAGGTTGGTGCAAACATTGATCCGGCAGACAAATCCGCTGTAGAAGCAGATATGGGTGCTGTAAAGAGCTTCTTAGAGGCACATCAGAATGCAGAAGAGATGACAGAGGCAGATGTTGCAGAACTGAAATCTTTACAGGAGAAGCTGACAGAGAGTGCACAGAAGGTATTTGCAAAGATGTATGAGCAGTCACAGGCAGCAGGAGCCGGTGCAGCAGGCGCAGGTCCTGACATGAGCAACATGGGTGGAGCACAGAGTGGTCCGGCCGATGATGATGTTGTCGATGCAGATTACAAAGAAGTGTAAGATAATCTTTTAAAGAAAAGAAAGACGGGGTTTCCGGATCAGAATCCGGGAACCCTGTATGCAGTTTAGGTCAGTGCGCAGCATGCAAAAAAGTGCGGTTTGATGCGCAGAGGTCGGAAAGAGGAATATTGTTATGGCAGATAAGAGAGATTACTATGAAGTCTTAGGGGTAAGCAAAACCGCATCTGATGATGAAATTAAAAAAGCATTCCGTAGTCTGGCAAAGAAATATCATCCGGATATGCACCCGGGAGATAAAGAAGCAGAGGAAAAATTCAAAGAGGCACAGGAAGCTTATGCCGTATTAAGTGATGCTGAAAAGAGAAGACAGTATGATCAGTTTGGTCATGCAGCATTTGACGGAACCGGTGGCGGTGCGGGAGGATTCGATTTCTCCGGCATGGACATGGGCGATATCTTTGGCGATATTTTTGGCGATTTCTTCGGCGGTGGTACCAGAAGAAGAGCAAATGATGGTCCGATGAAGGGACAGAATTTAAGAACCAGCATCCGCATCACATTCGAAGAGGCAGTTTTTGGATGTGAAAAAGAGATTGAGATGGTCTTAAAGGATGAGTGTAACACCTGTCATGGAAATGGTGCAAAGCCGGGAACAACACCGGAGACATGTGCCAAGTGTGGCGGAAAAGGTAAAGTTGTCTTTACCCAGCAGTCATTTTTCGGTACAGTACAGAACGTGCAGTCCTGTCCGGATTGTAATGGAACCGGTAAGATCATAAAAGAGAAATGTCCGGACTGCCGTGGTACAGGATATATTTCCAGCAGGAAAAAGATCAAAGTATCGATCCCTGCCGGAATCGATAATGGACAGAGTGTCCGGATTCGTGAGAAGGGTGAGCCTGGTATCAACGGTGGACCAAGAGGCGATCTGTTGGTAGAGGTAGTCGTATCCAGACATCCGGTATTTCAGCGTCAGGATACCAACATTTATTCTACCGCACCGATCTCCTATGCGCAGGCAGCATTGGGCGGAGAAATCCGTATCAATACCGTGGACGGAGATGTGCTCTACGAGGTGAAACCGGGAACACAGACAGACACAAGGATCCGTTTGAAAGGAAAAGGAGTGCCATCGCTGCGCAATAAAGCGGTACGTGGTGACCATTATGTCACACTGGTGGTACAGGTGCCGACAGGCTTAAATGCAGAGGCAAAAGAGGCATTGCGTCATTTTGATGAACTGACAGGAGATTCTTTGAATAAGGATCACTCCGGTGCTTCCGCAGAGAAACCGAAAAAGAAAAAAGGTTTCGTGGATAAAGTAAAGGAAGCATTTGACGAGATTTAATATCCGGGATTTACGAACGGAGGAACCTATCGTTTAAGGAGAAAATGTCATGGGCCGATATAAGGTAAAAGGCAACCATGCAGGGGTTGTATTTCAGCAGTGGCGTTACAAACAGGAGCAGAAACTGGAATCCCAGAGAGAACAGCTGCGGGAAGAACGGAAAAAGATAGAGCGGGAGCGCAAAGCGTTAGAACGTGAAAAACGGGATTATACCCGCTGGAAAGATACAGAAAAAAGCCGTCTGGAAAGTGAGAGCAGACTCTTTGCCATGAAATGGAAATTATTAGAAGAGGAGCTTAAAAATCTGGCGGATGAGAAATTACAGGTGGAAAAGCAGCGCAATTTTTACCGTTATGTGGAAGAGCATGAGGAAAAGGCGCAGCTGCAGCCACTGCCTGTGAACGCAGAAATGTTTTTTGTGGGTGTGGATAACAAAAAGGCATTGAAACGCCGCTATAAAGAGCTTTTAAAGATTTATCATCCGGATAATCTGGCGGGAGATACCGCTATGATACAGGAGATCAACCGGGAATACGATAGGCTGAGTAAAAAATACGAACAATAATAGAATGAACGCTCTGTGAGCATTCTATTATCATGAAAAAAGGTTTTGGCCATGTGAAATGACCAAAACCTTTTTGGATTCTCAGAATAAAATTTTATGCCGGATAGATCAGACGCGCCTCATCAATGTGATATAACGTCTGCTTTAAATAACGGTTGGCGAGATAGTTTGCCATGCCTAAATTCATATCCAGATAATTTCCACAGTCTTTTGGAGAAGCACCAGGTACATCGCCCTTAAAGTCGCGGATAAATTCAAACAATTCGATCATAAGCGGAACAATGTCTTTGGATTCATAATCGCCGGCTAAAAGCAGATAGAAACCGGTACGGCATCCCATCGGACCAAAGTAGATGGTCTTGTCCTTGTAAACAGGATGATTTCTTAAAAAAGTGGCTGCGAGGTGTTCGATGGTGTGCATCTCGGCGGTATTCATGACCGGTTCCTCATTTGGGGATGTCATACGCAGATCGAAAGTGGTAATCGTCTCAGCACCTACCTGATCTTTTCTTGATACATAAACGCCCGGCTGTAATTTTATGTGGTCAATGGTAAAACTTGCAATTTTCTCCATGGTATCCTCCTGTAATGATAAATAATCGTTGTACTGAACTCTATTTTAGAAGAAAGACGGAGCAGTTGCAAGAGCTATGGCAAAAAATGGGGTTAAAAAATATCTTTTTTGCAAAAATAAAAGGAATGTGTTATGATGTCTCATAGCTATGTGTAAACGGAGAAATGCGTGAACGATAACAGATGAGATGAGGAAGATATATGAAGTGGAATAAGTATACTATTGAAACAACAACAGCAGCAGAAGATTTCATGAGCTCCATGTTGATGGAACTGGGCATTGAGGGTGTAGAGATCGAGGATAAGATACCGTTATCCAAACAGGATCAGGCAGATATGTTTATCGATTTTCTGCCGGAACTGCCACCGGATGATGGGGTGAGCTATGTCAGTTTTTATCTGGAAGACAATGGAGAGGACTACACGGAGCTGTTAAAACAGGTCAAGACCGAACTCGAAGAGCTGCGTAAGATCGTGGACGTCGGAACCGGCGTGATCACATCGGATCAGACCGAGGATCTGGACTGGATCAATAACTGGAAGAAATTCTTTTCTTCTTTCTATATTGATGACATTCTGATCAAACCGACCTGGGAAGAATTAAAAGAAGAGGATAAGGACAAGTTTCTGATCGAGATCGATCCGGGCGTATCGTTTGGTACCGGAAAGCATGAAACAACACAGCTTTGTATCCGCCAGTTGTTAAAATACATTTCGGGGAACACACCGAAAGTACTTGATGTCGGATGCGGAAGCGGAATTTTATCTATTGTGGCATTGAAACTGGGTGCCAGCGAGGTAGTCGGAACCGATCTGGATGCGGATTGCATGACATCAACGAGAGACAATATGCAGGTCAATCATTTAGACCTTTCAAAAGGAACTTTCTATGTTGGAAATCTGATCGATGACACCGAATTACAGGAGAAAGTCGGAACAGAGTGTTATGACATTGTGGTGGCAAATATCCTTGCAGATGTCATTATCCCGATGGCACCGGTGATTCCGGCAAGATTGAAAAAAGGTGGCTATTTTATTACCTCCGGAATTATTGATTTCAAGGAAGATGCGGTAAAAGAAGCGATTGAAAAGGCAGGACTTACTGTAGTGGAGATCAACCATCAGGGCGAATGGGTCAATATCACAGCGCGCAAAGACAAATAGAGAATATCGCGTAAAGATTCTGGAATGGAGGTTAGCAGGAGTTACATGTATCAGTTCTTTATCGATGATTCACAGGTGATGGATGGCGAGGTGCTGATCGAGGGCAGCGATGTCAATCACATAAAAAATGTACTTCGTATGAAACCGGGAGAAAAAGTGCGTGTCAGCACAGAAAATGGGAAAAATTATTTTTGCTGTATTACAGAACTTCGGGAGGAGTCGGTGCGGGCAGAGATCGTAGAAGAGCTGACCGAGGGGACCGAACTGCCAAACAAGATCTATCTGTTTCAGGGACTGCCAAAGAGTGACAAAATGGAGCTGATCATTCAGAAAGCAGTTGAACTTGGTGCCTATCAGATCGTTCCGGTGGCAATGAAAAACTGTGTCGTAAAACTGGATGCAAAAAAGGCAGAAAATAAAGTAAAACGCTGGCAGGAGATCGCTAAAAGTGCGGCAAAGCAGTCAAAGCGCAGTCTGATCCCGACCGTTGAGATGCCACTGCGCTATGAGGATGCCATTTCTCTGGCAGCACAGCTGGATGTGGTATTGGTACCTTATGAAAATGAACGTGGCATGGAGGCAACAAGAAGCGTGGTGGAAGGCATCAGACTGGGGCAGTCTATCGGTATTTTTATCGGACCGGAGGGTGGATTTGCAGAGGATGAGATCGCTCTGGCAAAAAGTCATGACATGGCTCTGTTATCCCTTGGAAGACGCATTTTGCGGACAGAGACAGCGGGACTTGCAATGCTGTCGATCCTGACCTATCAGTTGGATTCATAAAAGAAAGAGTGAAAAAGAATGCAGGCATATTTAGATAATTCAGCGACGACCCGCTGCAGTGAGCGGGCGCGGGATATCATGGTAAAGGTTCTGATGGAGGATTACGGAAATCCGTCCTCGCTCCATACCATGGGAATGGTTGCGGAAGGGTATATCCGCAGAGCAAAAGAACAGATCGCCAAAACATTAAAAGCAGAGGAAAAAGAGATCTATTTTACATCAGGTGGAACCGAATCCAACAATCTGGCGATCATTGGAACGGCACTTGCCAATAAACGTGCAGGAAACCATATCATTACGACTGCGATCGAACATGCTTCGGTATCGGCTGTTATGGCATATTTAGAGGAGCAGGGATTTGAGATTACTTACCTGAAAACAGACCATGACGGATTGATCTCACTGGAGCAGTTACAGGAAGCGGTGCGGGAAGATACGATCCTGGTTTCACTTATGATGGTAAACAATGAGATCGGTGCAGTAGAGCCGATCGAGGAAGCAGCAAAGATCGTAAAAGCGAAAAATCCGAAAACCCTGTTGCATGTCGATGCGATCCAGGCATATGGAAAATATCGTATTTATCCAAAGAAGATGGGCATTGATCTGTTATCGGTCAGCGGACATAAGATACACGGACCCAAAGGTTCCGGTTTTTTGTATGTAAAGGATAAAACAAAGATAAAACCGATCTTATTTGGCGGTGGACAGCAAAAAGGAATGCGTTCCGGAACCGAAAATGTACCAGCGGCGGCAGCACTTGGTGTAGCGGCAGAAGAAATCTATACGGATTTTGAAGAAAAGATCGATCATCTCTATGAGATGAAAAGCCGTTTCATTGAAGGGGTGACACAGATCGAGGATGTGACCATAAATGGAAAGACAGGACGTGATTCAGCACCACATATCGTCAGTGTGACGATCCCCGGGGTGCGGAGTGAAGTATTATTACATTCCTTAGAGGAAAAAGAAATCTATGTTTCGGCGGGAAGTGCCTGTTCTTCCAATAAACCGGCACCGAGTAAGACATTACAGGGAATCGGTCTGTCAAAAGACCGGTTAGAGAGTACGATCCGTTTCAGTTTCTGTGCAGAGACGACACCGGAAGAGATTGATTATGCGATTGCGGCATTAAAAGAGATCGTGCCGTTCCGCAGAAAGTTTACACGCCATTAAATGGCTTTTATGGAGGAAATTATGTATAAAGCATTTTTAATTAAATATGCAGAAATTGCGATCAAGGGAAAAAACCGTTATCTGTTTGAGGATGCACTGGTCAGCCAGATGAACCAGGCATTGAAAAAGGTAGATGGCACATTCCGCATCCGCAAAGAGCAGGGACGTATCTATGTGGAGACCGAGGGAGAATTTGATTATGATGAGGCGATCGAGGCACTGAAATGTGTCTTTGGTATTGTCGGTATCTGTCCGGTTGTCATATTAGAGGATGAAGGATTTGACCGCCTTGCAGAAGAAGTGATCCGTTACATTGATATGGCATACCCGGATAAGAACTTTACCTTTAAGGTAAATGCAAGACGTGCGAGAAAAAATTATCCACTGGAATCGATGGAGATCAACGCCAAGATTGGAGAGAAACTTTTAGAGGCATATCTGGAATTAAAAGTAGATGTGCATCATCCGGACGTTATGATCAACATTGAGATCCGTAGCCAGATCAATCTGTACTCTACTGTAATCCCGGGACCGGGAGGTATGCCGGTTGGCACAAATGGAAAAGCAATGCTTTTACTTTCCGGGGGAATCGACAGTCCGGTTGCAGGTTATATGATTGCCAAAAGAGGTGTCTGCATTGATGCAACTTATTTCCATGCACCGCCATATACCTCAGAGCGTGCAAAACAGAAAGTGATTGATCTGGCAAAGATCGTCGCAAAATATTCCGGACCGATCCAGCTTCATGTGGTCAACTTTACCGATATCCAGCTCTACATTTATGAGCAGTGTCCGCATGAGGAACTGACAATCATTATGCGTCGTTATATGATGAAGCTGGCAGAGCATTTTGCAAAAGAAAATAAATGCCTGGGACTGATCACAGGAGAGAGCATCGGACAGGTTGCAAGCCAGACCATGCAGTCTTTAGCTGCAACCAATGAAGTGTGTACGATGCCGGTATACCGTCCGTTGATTGGATTTGATAAACAGGAGATCGTTGAAATCTCAGAAAAGATCGATGCCTATGAGACTTCAATTTTACCATATGAGGATTGCTGTACAATCTTCGTGGCAAAACATCCGGTGACAAAACCAAGTCTGAATGTCATTCACAATGATGAGAAGAAATTAGATGAAAAGATCGATGCCCTGATGCAGGAAGCAATCGATACCGTAGAAGTGATCCGCATCGAAGCATAAGCGATGCGTCACTTCATGCAGAAATGAGAAATATCGCGCAGTATGCATCACACAGTATGTATATTGCGTGAATAAAAAGAGAAAAAGAAAAACCACAGATGAAAATCTGTGGCTTTTTCTGGAAATACAAAATCATTAGATTAAATATGGTTTTAATGTTTCCATAATCTCATCGATATTGCTCTCAGCATGGATTGCTAAATCGATTGGTTTGGATAAATCTAAGCTGAAGATACCCATGATAGATTTTGCATCGATCACGTATCTTCCAGAGATTAAATCGAAATCAAATTCATACTGTGTAATAGCGTTGACAAAGGATTTTACTTTGTCGATGGAATTTAAAGAAATCTGTACTGTTTTCATAGCGAAAAACCTCCTTAAGATTAACTAATCAAGTTACTTTTATACTAAAGGTTTTTTATGGAAAAGTCAACAGTAAATGGAGGGATGAAATGAAAAAAGCGGCGTTACATAATCTGGGATGTAAAGTGAACGCATACGAGACAGAAGCCATGCAGCAGATCTTGGAACAGGCAGGCTATGAGATCGTGCCGTTCCATGAAAGGGCAGATGTTTATGTGATCAATACCTGCTCCGTAACGAACATGGCTGACCGTAAATCCAGACAGATGCTTCACAAAGCAAAAAAGACGAATCCGGAGGCGATTGTGATTGCAGCAGGATGTTATGTACAGACAAAAGAGGATGAAGCAGCATTAGATGAAAGCATCGATATTGTAATCGGAAATAATAAAAAACATATGCTGCTTGATGCAATCGAAGCATATGAGAAAAAGAGGCAGGGAAATGAAACTGAAAAAGTAAATGAAGTGGTTGATATCAACCATGTCAAACAGGATTACGAGGAGCTTCATCTGGAGAAGACCGCGGAACATACCAGAGCGTTCTTAAAAGTGCAGGATGGATGCAACCAGTTCTGCAGTTACTGTATCATCCCATTTGCAAGAGGCAGGGTCAGAAGCAGAAAGGCAGAAGATGTTCTGGCAGAAGTGGAGCGGCTGGCGGCGCATGGATATCAGGAGGTAGTGCTTACCGGGATCCATCTGAGCTCTTACGGAGTAGACACCGGAGATGATCTGTTACATCTGATCGAACTGGTGCATGGCGTAGAGCAGATCAAACGCATCAGACTGGGCAGTCTGGAGCCTCGGATCGTGACCGAGGATTTTGTAAAACGCTTATCGGAACTGGAAAAGATCTGTCCACATTTCCATCTTTCCTTACAGAGTGGCTGCGATACAGTGTTAAAAAGAATGAATCGCCGTTACGATACCAAAGAATACGAGGCAGGCTGTGCGTTACTGCGGAAATATTTTTCCCATCCGGCGATCACCACGGATGTGATCGTAGGTTTCCCGGGCGAGACAGAAGAAGAGTTTCAGATGACAAGGGAATATTTGGAGCGGATCCATTTTTATGAAATGCACATCTTTAAATATTCGAAGAGAGAGGGAACGAAAGCGGCAGTGATGCCGGATCAGGTAGACGAGCAGGAAAAGACCAGACGAAGTGCCATCCTTTTGGAGCTGGAGAAGAAAATGTCAGACCAGTTTCGCAT
Source organism: uncultured Roseburia sp. (assembly GCA_900550935.1). Classification (GTDB taxonomy): domain Bacteria; phylum Bacillota; class Clostridia; order Lachnospirales; family Lachnospiraceae; genus Roseburia. The sequence continues at coordinate 1,742 of URUD01000022.1, read as the reverse complement.
GGATTATGTGGAAAAACAGGTGACCGTGCTTTTGGAAGAAGCGATGGAATGGAACGGAAAAACCTACTTTACCGGATACACGAAAGAGTATGTCAAGGTAGCGGTGGAGACGAAGGAAAATCTTGCAAATCAGTTTGTGACAGGGACCATCAAAGGACAACTGACGGATGGAGTTCTTGAACTTATGGTTGAATTTTAGGACAAACTATATTAGAATAATATACAGCAATGCTTTTAAGCAGGTATAAGGGCGTGACAAATATGCAGAATATCAATAATACACAGTATTTTAAAGTGGAAAAAGAACCGGAACTCAAAGTGGGCGATATCTTGGAGATCGTATACCATGCACTGAGTGAGAAAGGCTATAATCCGGTAAATCAGATTGTTGGATATATTATGTCTGGAGATCCTACTTATATTACCAGCCATAATAATGCAAGAAGCCTGATTATGAAGGTAGAGCGTGACGAATTGGTAGAAGAGATATTAAAATCTTATATCAAAAACAATCGTTGGGCGTAGTGACGGAGAGAGTATGCGGATTTTAGGATTGGATTTTGGCTCGAAGACTGTCGGTGTGGCAGTCAGTGACGAGCTGTTGTTGACAGCACAGGGACTGGAAATCGTAAGACGCCAGTCTCCTAATAAACTGCGCCAAACGTTAGCGCGGATTGAACAGATCATAACAGAATATCAGGTGGAGCGTATTGTGCTTGGTTTCCCGAAAAATATGAATAATTCAGAGGGAGAGCGTTGCGAAAAGACGAAAGAGTTTAAAGAAATGTTGGAGAGACGTACGGGGCTTGAAGTAGTACTTTGGGATGAGCGTCTGACGACAGTTTCAGCAGATAAGCATATGATGGAGTCTGGTATCCGGAGAGAAGACCGCAAGAAGTATGTGGATGAGATTGCGGCTGTTTTTATTTTACAGGGATATCTGGACTATCTTTCATACCATAAGGATGCTTAATGCAAAAACATGGGCAAATCAAATAGGAACGGAAGGAAATGAAAGGTAAATGGAAAAAGTAACATTTGTAGATCCTGATACAAAAGAAGAGATCTCTCTTTTTGTATTGGAAGAGACTCAGGTGAACGGAATGCGGTATCTTCTTGCTACAGAGGAAGAGGACGGCGACTGCGATGCCTATCTCTTAAAAGAAGTTGCCGCAGAGGGCGAGGAAGTCTGCTACGAGATGGTAGAAGATGATACCGAGTTAGCTGCAGTTGGAAAAATATTTGCGGAATTAGTTGAGGATACGGACATTGAGTACGAAAGATAATGAAATGAAAAACGAAGAACTGAAAATGGAAGAAATAAAAGAAGTAAAAACAGACGAAGTAAAAACGGAAGAAAAAAAAGAAGTGCGCAAGACGAGAACGACTGGAAGAACAAAGACAAAAACCAGTAAAGAAGTCAAGGCAAATGATAAAAAATATAGCGAGCGGAAAAAAAATAATAATGGAGGTAAAGGATTGAAGAAAGAAAAAACTTCAAAGCTGAAGATCATTCCACTTGGTGGTCTGGAGCAGATTGGAATGAATATTACAGCTTTTGAGTATGAAGACAGTATAGTAGTAGTAGACTGCGGACTCTCTTTCCCGGAAGACGATATGTACGGTATCGACCTTGTCATTCCGGATGTCACATATTTAAAAGATAACATCGACAAAGTAAAGGGATTTTTCATTACCCATGGACATGAGGACCATATCGGAGCAATCCCTTATGTATTAAA
>URUD01000021.1 GCA_900550935.1 uncultured Roseburia sp. | reverse complement strand
TAGTTGCGCAAATAGGATGCGAAATAGGAAAATGCAACAAAAAATATTTTTGAAATAGTACAAAATAGACAAAGAAAAAATGAAAAAAGAAATAAATTTTACAAAAAAATAAAAAAATATTGTGAATAAATAGGAATTGTAAATAAACCATTTGTTCTATATAATTGAATAATCGGTTGCGCGTATATGCAAAAGTACCAAACAACCGGTTGAAAAGAAGAAGGGAGAGAGAAAATGAAACAAAAATTTCTAAGCAGGCTGCTCGTATTTGCGATGTCAGTCTCGTTGCTGACAGGGCTGTCTGGCCCGGTTGCAGCTGAAACCGTTTCAGGAACGGAGCATGCAAATTTAGATTTTGAAGATGGAATTACCGGCTGGGATACGACCGGCACGGTAACGGAAGAAAACACAGGTGCGCAGGGGGGAGAAAAATACGTGCATCTGGAAGCAAACTCTTCCATTACAATGACCATAAAGGATTTGAAGCAGGGAAGTTACACACTTTCTGCATATGTAAAAGGGGAAGCGGGAAAAGATGGAAAGATCACCGTTTCCAATACAGGAGGACCGGATTCGGTTGCACTGTTAGATTCCTATAAAGGCGTTGACACAGATACCAGTTCAGCAACGAATGGACAGTACATCTGGAGAATGATGGGACACCGGAATGTGCTGGTCTATAACGGACAGATGACGATCACCGTTGAATCCGGTTCCAAGGCATTGGATCTTGACACGATGGAGCTCGTGTTAGATTCAGAAGATGCCAATACGATCTCAAACTGGGATTTTGAAGATGGAACAGATGACTGGACAACAAGCGGAACCGTGGATGTGACCAAAGAGGATGCCGACACAGGAGAAAAAGCGATCCGCCTTGGAAATGACAGTGAAATCTCCCAGAAGATCGCGGTGGAACCAAATACCAGATATTCGGTTACCATGCGTGCCAAAGTAGACAAGCAGGATACCTTTGAAACCGTAAAAGTAAAGAGTACCTACCGTACCGATTCCACCGGTGCACTTGGAACCATAGGAGAACTACAGAACCGTACCAGTCTGGGTGACCGTGTCAATATCGGTGTACGTTCCACAGACGGAACCGTACTTCGTCAGGCACCATCCGGTACAGAGGGATACGGACTGGTTACCCTTACATTTGAGACCGGGGACGACCAGACGGAAGTAGAAGTGTATGCGAATACAAAATACGATGAGGCATATCAGGATTCCGTAACAGTTTATACCTCAAAGGGACCGGAACTTGCCGATACATGGAGTGGAAACGGTTCTGATTATGCTTATGTAGACAACTTCGATATTTTCCGTATTCAGGATGAAAATTATCTGCGAGGCGCGGATGTCTCCTTCCTTCCGGCAATCGAAGATCTCGGCGGAAAATATTTTGCAAATGGTGTACAGCAGGATTGTCTTCGTATCTTATCCAACCATGGAGTAAACTCGATCACCAACATGATCTTTGTTCATGCAGGTGAGGGCGCAAGATATCCGGATTCTTTAAGCAAGGTATATCTGGACGAGTACTGGTCCGGCGGCTGGTGGATGAATAAAGATGGCAGCCAGGCAGAACTTAAAATGATCTCCCCGGATGATGAGGAAAGCGCATGGTTTGACAAGGAACACTCCCTGGAACTTGGAAAACGTGCGACAGAGCTTGGAATGAACTATCTGCCAAGTTTCCACTACAGCGATACCTGGATGAGTAATGCAAAAGCATTCATGCCGGAAGACTGGCTGGATACCGATTATGAAAATGAGTACAAGAACACCGATCTGGCTCATATGCAGACGATCGTATACAATTATGTTTATGATTTTATCAGTGCACTGGCAGAAAATAACGTCAATGTGTGCGGTATCAAACACGGAAATGAGCAGAACGGCGGTATTGCATGGCCGGTTGGAAAAGGAGCTACCTCATCCGGACATGCAAAACTGATCGCAGCTTCCTACGCAGCAGCAGAGGATGCAATGCCGGGAGTTGCCGGATATGTGCATACCAACAATGGTTATGACACAAGTTCCATGAAGACCTTTTTCAAAGGACTTTTAAATAACGGTGCAGAGTTTGACAGCCTTGCCTTTTCTCTGTATGGTGGACGTTCTTCCGGAAACATCATTTCGATGGCAAATGCAATTTCATCAGATGAAACATTACGCTACATGGACTATGTAAACGTAGAGACCGGATTTTCCTTTACCAAATACAAACCGACCATCGATACGGCCAACAGTTCCATGGGACAGACTGCATATTATTATCTGACACCGAACGGACAGTATAACTGGTTATTGGATTATATGCAGGCAGCACTTGATACACCAAATGCGTACGGACAGACCAGAGGTTTCTATTACTGGGAGACAGACTGGATCCCGACACCGGGCGCAGGATCTACCGCAGGCGGATCTTCTGATATCAACCAGAGAATCATGTTTAACAACGGAGATACTTCCATTAAAGAAATGGGAAGTACACAGGACGGAAGAGCCGGAGATATGATGGACAGCATGTACGCATATCTGATGCGTGGATGTCCGAAATCAAAATCCACTGAGATGCTGACTCCGTTAAAAGATGCAGGAACTTATTCCGTAGAGGTAACAGAGCCGACCGGAATCACACTTTCCAAGAGCAGTATCACACTGGCAGCAGGTGAGCAGGAGCGTTTACAGCCGACAGTAACACCAACAGATCAGGTGGTTTCAGACAGTAACATTACCTACACCTCATCCAATCCTGCCGTTGCAAAAGTAACACAGAACGGATTTGTATGTGCGGTATCCAAGGGAGATGCAGTCATCACCGCTTCCGTCAAAGGAAATCATACAGCAACCATCAATGTAACCGTAACAGACGCCAATGCAGCAGAAGGTATCACCTTAAAAGTAGGAGATACGACGGTAACAGATGGCAGCACAAAGAGTGCCGCTGTACTGGATAAATTACAGCTTACCGCAAGCTTATCCGGCAGTGATGTGACAGACCAGACCGTCTGCTACACCTCATCCAACCCGGATGTCGCATCCTTCTTAGGCGAAACATGGCAGACCGAAGCGGGAACCATGAGACAGGAAACTGAGAAGACCGATACAAAAGCACAGTTAAATGTAAAGAGTACAGGAACCACAGTCATTACCGTAGAAACTGCAGATAAAGCAGTATCGGTAAGCTTTACCTTAAACGTGACAAAAGTAAATGTAACAGCTGTTACATTAAACAAAACCGAAGAGAGCATCGGCTACGGAAAGAGCTTACAGCTGAGTGCAACCGTAACACCGAGCGATACGACCAAATATAAAGTGCACTGGGAGTCATCCGACACTTCTGTTGCAGAGGTAGATCAGACCGGGCTTGTGACCACAACCGGTGTTGGCGATGTAACGATCAAAGCAATCTCAGATGATAATGAAGAAGTTTACGGAAGCTGTCTGGTACATGTACTTCCGATCCAGGTAGAGGGAGTTTCCTTAAGCAAGACATCCCTTACCTTACAGCTTGGATCATCCAAAGGACTTACCGCGATCGTAACTCCTTCCAATGCAGTCAACAAAAATGTAACCTGGAAGAGTTCCAATCCTTCCATCGCAGACGTAGATGAAAATGGTAATGTGACAGGTGTTGCAGTGGGCGGACCGGTTACCATTACCGCAACAACAGAAAACGGCGGTTATACTGCAGAATGTCAGGTAACAGTACAGGCAGAGGCAATTCCGGTAAGCGGAGTGACCTTGGGAGAAGAGGAATATTATTTCAAATCAGATTACTTCTCTGATACCAATCAGGATGAAAATGCTCCAATGCAGAGAATGGAAGCAACCGTGCTGCCGGATTCCGCAACCAATACCGATGTAACATGGACATCCGATACACCATCTGTCGCAACCGTAGATGAGTATGGACAGGTCACCGCAGTGTCTGCCGGTGTGGCAACGATCACAGCAACCACGGTAGATGGCGGCTATGAAGCATCCATGAAGGTATATGTTCCGGCGATCAGTGAGAGCTTTGACAACCGTGATACCGGTAATACCTGGAGCATGGGAAAATCCGTAACAGGTGGAAGCCTTTCTGCAGCAGTAGCAGAAGATTCCGATGGAAATCATATTTTACAGATCAGCGGTTCCGGAAATGGTGACCGTGCGATCGCAAAGACCTTTACCAAGGCAGTATCCAACGATAAGGTCATCGTTGATTTTGACTGGAATGTGGGAACCGTTGCAAACGGACCATGTTTCCTGACCATAACAGACAGTGCAAATCACTGCTATTTCGGATTACAGGAAGACAGCAATGGCGTATTATACTATGGTACACTTGGTACGATGGCAAACTACAATACACTTGCAACAACAGAGCAGTTTGGAAGTGCGTTTAATAAAAAAGAAACCTGGTATCATGTAAATGCAGTGATCGATATGGAACAGGAGAAAACGACTCTGACCGTAACTTCCAAAGCAGATCCAAGCATTACTGCAACCGAAGAGATCGCATTTGTATCAGGAACTTCTTATAATAAAGATGTTGCAGCTATTCATTTTTACGGAAGAAGAACCAACAAAGTAGTTCTGTCCTGGAACCCGGCAGTGGATAACTTCAATGTTTATCCGGCAGCAGCTGTTCCGGGTGCAGTAGAGACCGATAAAAAATCAGTAAAACTGATCCCGGTAGCAGGAACAAGAGGTGTCAGTGCAACTGTAACAGCAAAAGTTGTACCGGCAGCAGCCGATCAGGAACTGACATGGAAATCATCGGATGAAGGTCTTGTAACTGTGACATCCGATGGTGTGATCAAGGCAGCAAATACTTATGACACTTTGGAAGAGATCAAGACAGGAAGCTGTGTGGTAACCGTAGCGTCCGCAAAAGATGCTTCCATTTATCAGGAGATCAATGTAGAAGTAAGCAATAACCCGAACGCATCCGAGTTCTTTTCGATTAAGGATGAGAGCGGAAACACTGTATATGAGATGGGAACCGGCGGACAGACCGTCAGCTTAGGGAGCGGCGATCAGAAACAGTTCTTCCCGGTTTTAACCGGTGGAGACGGCGAGAGTGATTATGCCGGTGTGACATGGACATCAAGCAAACCAAAGGTAGCAGTGATCGACAGTGAAACCGGAAAGCTGACCGCAAAAGCCGGTGGAAAGACAGAGATCACACTGACTGTTACCATGTATGCAGGAAAACCTCTGACCGGAACTTTTGAGGTAGCAGTAACCGGAGAGACCCTTGCAGATACAACAGCACTTGAAACTGCCATTGCCAATGCAAAACAGGCAAAGACTGAGGCAGACGACTATTATACAGAAGAAAGCTTAACAGAATATCATGCGGCACTTGAAAATGCAGAGGATGTATTACAGAGAGTTGCCGATGAAAAATGGTCCGGAGACAAACAGAATGTAGTAGATGAGGCAGAAAGCCGTCTGAACGCAGCTGTGGCAGGACTGGAAAAGAATACTGCAATTACCGGAATTGAGATCACAGGCGGTGATGCAGAGGTAAACATTAACAAACAGATCACACTTGGTGCAACCATTACACCTGCAACTGCAGAGGAAACCGTGATCTGGACCTCCGATGACCTGTCCGTAGCAGTGGTAGACAAAAATACTGGTGTAGTGACAGGAGTAGGTGAAGGAACCGCAACGATCACTGCACAGGGTGCAAACCGCAAGGTATCTGCACAGACCACGATCACCGTTACCAAAGATCTGACTTCTGCATATGATACCAATGGAATTGTGGTCACAGAAGTGGGAAGTTATTCGAACCGAAAAGCAAGCAACGCATTTAACAATGCCCGCACAATGAACATGAATGCAGGTTCCAGTGCATGGTCAACCGGTTCATCCACCAAGCTTGGTTCGATCGCTGTTGATTTTGGTTCTGAAGTAAATGTGGAAAATGTAAAATCTGCATTCTGGTCACAGATGAAATACACACTGGATGTGTCAGAGGATGGAGAAAACTGGACAACGGTTGTAGACCATTCCGAAGAGGCAGCCGGAGCAGTGGACGGAACAGATAAAGAGCCATATGTGGATACATTCCCGGAGGGAACAGTAGCACGCCATGTAAGGATCAATGTCCTTGAAAACAGTACAACCGGCTGGATCGGTATTACATTATTACAGATCAATGGTTCCTATGCAACCGATGCAGTTGCAGTAGCAGGAATTTCCTGTGAAGGAATCACCGTGGAGAATGTTTCTGAACTTAGCATGGATACTCTGCCACAGACAGCAACTGTAGCAATGGCAGATGGAACAGAAAACGCAGCAGAGGTAACATGGGAGGAAACCTCGCTTGCAAAAGTGATCGCGGCAGATGAAGCAGGAACATATCAGGTTTATGGTACTGTAACTATCAATCAGATTAACTATGATGTAACATGTGAAGTAATGGTAAATGCAAAAGCACCTGTTGTAGTACCAGTTGATAAGACAGCATTGGAGCAGGTCATTGCAAATGCAGAGGCATTAAATGAAAGCGATTATACAAAAGAGAGCTGGGCAGTCGTAAAAGAGGCATTACAGGCGGCAAAAGAAGAGGCAGCGAAAGAAGATGCCACACAGGAAACTGTGGATGCGGCAGCAAAGACTTTAAGTGATGCGATCAGTGCACTTGTGAAAGCAGCAGCTGAAACGCCAAAGACCCCGGATACACCACAGACCCCGGATACACCACAGACCCCGGATGATTCCCAGAATACGAATGACAGCCAGGGAACAGATGACAGTCAGGATACAGAGGATGCCGAGGATGCACAGCAGGTCAAAGTAACCAAGATCGCATTAGAAGCAAAACAGTATTCGATCGCTGCAGGCAGAAAAGTAGCACTGAAACCGGTGGTAACACCAAGCAATGCCGCAAATAAGATGGTTGTTTGGACTTCATCCAACACCAAATATGCGACAGTCAGTGCAAACGGCGTAGTAACGGTCAAGAAAGCAGGGGCAGGAAAGACAGTAACGATCACAGCAAAAGCAGCAGATGGCGGCAATGCCCAGGCAAAAGTCAAGATTAAGATCATGAAAAATGCTGTAACCAAGATATCCTTAAAGGCAAAGAGCAAGACGGTTAAGGCAGGAAAGAAGACAAGTATTCAGGCAAGCATAAGGACAAATGGAAAGAATGCAAACCGGAAATTAGAGTGGACTTCTTCCAACACCAAATATGCAGTTGTAAACAGCAAGGGTGTTGTCGTAACCAAGAAGGCAGGAGCAGGAAAGACAGTAACGATCACAGCAAAAGCAACCGATGGAAGCGGTAAGAAAGCAAACGTAAAGATCAGGATCAAAAAGTAAAAAAATGCAGGGCGATATGCCCTGCATTTTTTAATGAAACAATAAAATTAACATTTCTCCGGTTCCGGATAGTCTACTCCGAATGTCTCAACAGTTACAGTTTTCATAACCTGTTTCTCTAATGGACGGTCAGAATAGTCTGTGGTTGTCTCAGCGATCTTATTTACCACATCCATACCCTCTGTGATCTTTCCGAAAGCAGCATATGCGCCATCTAAATGAGGAGCATCTTTGTGCATGATAAAGAACTGGCTTCCTGCGGAGTCCGGGTGCATGGCTCTTGCCATGGAAAGAACGCCTGCAGTATGTTTTAAATCATTGGTAAAGCCGTTCTGGGAGAACTCACCTTTGATATCGTAGCCAGGACCGCCCATGCCGGTTCCGTCCGGACATCCACCCTGGATCATAAATCCTTTGATAACGCGGTGGAAGATCAGACCGTTATAATAGCCCTGATTGACCAGACTGATAAAGTTGTTGACTGTATTTGGTGCGATCTCAGGATAAAGTTCAGCCTTCATCACATCGCCGTTTTCCATTTCGATGGTAACGATTGGATTTGCCATAATAAATACCTCTTTCTTTCACGTTTTTCTTACAATTCCCTATTCTAGCGAAAAAACATGAGGTAGTAAAGAAAAAAAGAAGGAAAAAAATATAATATACAAAATGTCAAAAATACTTGACAAAAAGTAAAACAAGAGATATAGTAAGATCACAGAAGAAATGAAAACACGAGAGGAAGGGAGTTTCGAAAATGGGAGATGTGAAATGGAGTTATGTAGCTGGATTTGTAGTTGGTATTCTTCTGGTCGTTCTGATCAAATTTTTATTTGACAGGAGAAAGACAGAACAGAAGAAAGGGTGCGATTATGATGAACGGCAGAGGCTGGCGAGGGGAAAAGCATTTCAGTATGGCTTTTTTACATTGCTTGGATGGATAGTAGTAACAGGAGTAATTTATAACGATACTATGCCACAGTGGTGCAGCCTTATCGTGCTCAATATGATCGGAGCAGGAATTGCGCTGCTGGTATTCGGGCTCTACTGTATTGCAAAGGATGCCTATCTGTCCTTACAGGAGAGACAGGCAAGTGTATATCTCACAACCGGAATAGCAGGTTTTGGTAATTTGGCGGCCGCGCTGCCTCATATTCTGGAAGATGGGGGATTATTTGAAGATGGAAAACTTGGAATTTCAACAGTCAATCTGATCTTGGGAATTGTATTTATCCTGTTATTTATTGCATTTTTTATAAAAATGAGGCAGAACCAAGAGGAAACGGAATAAGAGATGAAGAATTTGAAACTGAAAGCTGCGCGGGCGGCAAAAGATATTTCGCAGCAGGAGCTTGCAGAGATGGTGGGAGTGTCCAGGCAGACGGTCAATGCAATCGAAAAGGGAGACTACAATCCGACCATCCGGCTGTGCATTGCGATCTGCAAGGCGTTGGATAAGACATTGGATGAATTGTTCTGGGAGTAGAAAATGTGTCAGTTACAATATATTATTGTGGATAAGATACCGCCACAGGAAATACGATATTTAAGAAGCCATGTTTCAGAAGATGAGAGCATACAGCTGGTAGAACTCAGTGGAACAGAGAAAGAACGCCGGGAAAGCGTGGCGGGGTATCCGCCGGAGCAGAGCATCTTTCTGGCAGAGGATGCGGCGCTTTTATCCGAAATGCGGGAGCGCGGGATGACAGTACTTGCCTTTGCGGAGAGGGAAAAGGAAGACCAGACGATCCCGGAGGTTGATTTTGTTGTGGAGGGTTTTGAAGAGGTCAATCTCCGTTTTTTACAGCAGGTTTATCAGAGAAGACATCATCTGCCGTGGACGATTCTGGAGACAAAACGCTGCATCGTAAGGGAATTTACCCTGGATGATCTGGATGACCTGTTTGCTTTGTATGCAGGAGAAGGGATGACAGATTATATCGAGCCTCTTTATGAATATGAAAAAGAGAAGGAATATCAGATCTCCTATATGAAATACATGTATGGATTTTATGGATATGGGATGTGGTTAGTCATAGACAAAGAAAGCGGAAAACTGATCGGCAGGGCAGGGATTGAAAACCGTGAAGAGCTCTGCGGCGAACTGGAACTGGGTTATGCCATCGGAGTACCCTGGCAGAGAAAGGGCTATGCGACCGAGGTCTGTCAGGCGATCATGGAGTATGCAAAAGAGGAACTGGAATGTGAGAAATTAAACTGTCTCATTGAGCAGGGAAACACCGTTTCGGAGCATGTGGCAGAAAAGCTGGGATTTGTCATGTGTGAGGAACTTGATATAAATCAAAAAAGAATGAAACGTTATGAAATTTCATGGAAAGAAGGAGATTAGCTATGAAAAATGTGGGAAAATCAATAGGAAAGGCAGCACTTTATTTTCTGGTGTACTTTGGAATGCAGGTTGTAGTGTCCGGTGTATTTTCCTTTGTGATCACAACAAAGATGACTATGGGTATGATGGCAGGAAATGAAGAAGTGGATGTGGCAGCTATGACGGAGAAAGTCATGGATGTGGTAATGAGTCAGGCAATGACGATGACACTGATCGCGGGCATCCTTGCACTGCTCATCTATGCGATCGTATTTCTGATCCGGAAGAAAAACTTTTTTACAGAGACTTCGATCGGTCCTATGCCGGTAAATGGAATTTTGCCGGTGGCACTGGTAGCAGTCGGATTTAATGTCATGGTTTCCATGCTACTGCCACTGCTCCCGTTCCCGGAGAGCTGGATCGCATCTTATCAGCAGAATTCTTCTGTCATCGGAGATGGAAATGTGGTGATCGCCTGGATCTGTACGATCTTACTGGCACCGGTGTTAGAAGAGATCGTGTTCCGCGGTCTGGTCTATACGAGACTGAAACAGGGGATGCCAAAGATCGTTGCGGCAGTGATCACATCGCTGCTATTTGCACTGGTACATGGAACGATCATCTGGGGGATTTATACATTCCTTTTAAGTATGATCTTAATCTGGACCTTTGAAACCTATCAGTCCCTGACAGCAAATATACTGCTTCACCTGTTCTTCAACCTGGCAGGTATGGTATTAAGCGGCTTTGGAGATATTTCAGGAGCAGCAGGTATCCTGATGATCCTTGTTGCGGCAGCAATGTTCGCAGCAGGCATGTTCCTGCTTGCCCGCACCAGGAAAGAAACTGTGGCATATTAAAGGAGGAGCCCCCGATAAGGGGGCTTTTTGGATTCAGGATAGTAGAATGTATGGGAAACGTACATTCTATTATTTATTTACGCGTTGCAATTTATTAGGAAATAAAATATAATAATGAGATATAGAATAGACGGATAAAGCAGGTGATATACATGGCAGAACTTTCAACGGAGCAGTTACAGAAGATTGTAAAAGAAGAAGATATGAGTATCAAAAAGACCAAGGAATTTGAGAGCCCGGAGGAATTATATGACGAGCTGATTGCCAGTGTGCGCAAATATCATCCGTCTGCTGATATCTCTTTGATCGAAAAGGCATATCAGATTGCGAAAAAGGCACATGAGGGACAGGTGCGTAAGTCAGGAGAACCTTATATCATACACCCTTTGTGTGTTGCCATTATTCTGGCAGATTTAGAGCTGGACAAGGAGACAATCGTGGCAGGTCTTCTGCATGATGTGTTAGAAGACACCACGATGACGTCTGACGAGATAAAAGAGATCTTCGGAGAAGAGGTATTGCTTTTGGTCGATGGTGTGACCAAGCTGAAACATCTTCATCTGACTGATAACAATCCAAACGAAAAGGACAAGGCATACGATCGTCTGGAGATGCAGGCGGAGAACCTGCGTAAGATGTTTTTGGCGATGGCAAAGGATATCCGTGTTATCATGATAAAACTGGCAGATCGTCTTCACAATATGCGTACCTTAAAATACCAGTCACCGGAGGGGCAGATCAGGATCGCGCGCGAGACACAGGAGATTTACTGTCCGCTGGCACAGAGACTTGGTATTTCCAAGATCAAGATCGAACTGGACGATCTGTCCTTAAAATATCTGGAACCGGAAGCTTACTATGATCTGGTACACCAGATCGATCAGCGTAAGAGTGTCCGGGATGAGTATGTGCAGAGCCTTGTGGATGAGGTGCGTAAACACATTACAGATGCAGGAATACCGGCACAGATTGACGGAAGGGCAAAACATTTCTTCAGTATTTATAAGAAAATGGTCAATCAGGACAAGACCTTAGACCAGATCTACGATTTATTTGCCATCCGTATCATTGTGGATTCGGTCAAGGACTGTTACGCGGCACTTGGTGTCATCCATGAGATGTATAAGCCGATACCGGGCAGATTCAAAGATTATATTGCCATGCCAAAGCCAAATATGTATCAGTCGCTTCACACGACTCTGATCGGACCGGCAGGACAGCCGTTTGAGATCCAGATCCGTACCTACGAAATGCACCGTACCGCGGAGTATGGTATTGCTGCCCACTGGAAATATAAAGAGGCGAGCAATAATGGCGGGGCAGCCGTTCCGATGACGGTCACGGAGGAAGAAAAATTAAGCTGGCTGCGCCAGATCCTGGAATGGCAGCGGGATATGTCGGACAACAAAGAATTTATGAGCCTCTTAAAGAGTGATCTGGATCTGTTTTCCGATACCGTATTCTGCTTTACACCGACCGGAGATGTAAAAAACTTACCGAAAGGCTCGACACCGATCGATTTTGCATACAGCATCCATTCTGCGGTAGGTAATAAGATGGTCGGAGCCAAGGTCAACGGAAAACTTGTACCGATCGATTATGAAGTGCAGAACGGAGACCGGATCGAGGTTGTTACCTCGCAGAATTCCAAAGGACCAAGCCGCGACTGGTTAAATATTGTAAAAAGTACGCAGGCAAAAAATAAGATCAATCAGTGGTTCCGCAGCGAGTTAAAAGAAGAAAACATTACCCACGGAAAAGAGCTTCTGATCGCATCCTGCAAGGCAAAGGGGATCAATTTCCCGGATATCAACAAGCCGGAATATCAGGAGAAGATCCTGCGTAAGTATGGCTTTCATGACTGGAATTCCTGCCTTGCGACGATCGGCCATGGTGGCTTAAAAGAGGGGCAGATCGTCAACCGTATGTATGAGGAATATAAGCGGGATCATCTGGCAAGGATTACAGACGAAGAGGTCTTAGAGACCATCGCGGAGAATAAGGAAAAGGCACAGGTAAAACATTCCAAGAGTGGAATTATCGTAAAAGGTCTTTACGATGTGGCAGTTCATTTTTCCAAATGCTGCAGTCCGGTACCGGGCGATGAGATCGTTGGTTTTGTTACCAGAGGAAGAGGCGTTTCCATTCATCGTACCGACTGTATCAACGTGATGAATTTATCGGATATGGAGCGGGAGCGTCTGATCGATGCAGAATGGCAGCATGATGATGCTTCAAACGGTGGAAATGGTCTGTATCGTGCAGAGGTCAAGATATACGGCAACAATCGTACTGGTTTACTGGTGGATATCACAAAAGTCTTTACCGAGAAAGGCATTGATATCAATGCAATCCATTCCAAGACCAGCAAGCAGGACATTGCAACGATAGATGTCTCCTTTAGCACGAAGGGCAGAGAAGAACTGACAAGCGTGATCGAGAAACTGCGCCAGATCGAGAGCGTCATTGACATAGAAAGAACAACAGGCTAAAGCCAAGAACCAGAGTAGGGGACTGTCACATGGAACATATGTGGCAGTCTTGTTTGTTAGTAATAAGGTTCAATTTTAAAAAGTGAGAGGATGGAAAAGATATGGCACCTTTAAAAGTAGAACAGTATGTGGTAGGACCGGTACAGACAAATTGCTATTTTGCAATCAATGAGGAAACAAAAGAAATGCTGATCATTGATCCGGGTGCCGAGGCACAGAGACTGATCACAGTGATCGAACAGGAAAAATTAAAGCCGGTGGCAGTCTTACTGACCCATGGGCATTTTGACCATGCAACGGATGCTGCAATTCTTGCAGAAAAATATCAGATTCAGATTTATGCCCATGAGTGCGAAAAGGAGACTTTGGAAGATCCGAAACTCAACTTAAGTGGATGGAGTGGAAAGGAAGTTTCCTATCATGCGGACTGTTATTTAAAAGATGAGCAGGAACTGGATCTGGCAGGATTTCACATCCGGGTACTGTTTACGCCGGGACATACGGTAGGCGGATGCTGTTATCTGTTTCCGTATCAGAATGTTGTATTTAGCGGAGACAGTCTGTTTTGCATGTCGATCGGAAGAACAGATTTCCCGAAGGGAAGTTCTTCCAAGCTGATCCGTGCCATTCAGGAGAAATTAATGGTATTACCGGATGACGTTACTGTGTATACCGGACATAATGATACAACGACGATCGGAACAGAGCGGATGTATAACCCATATTTGTAAAACAGAGGAAAAGAGAAAAATTATGATAGAAGTGAAGTTAAACAAACCGGAATTTGAGTATGATATCCATTCTTTGATCAAGGCATTTTTCCCGGCGGAGTACGTTGGCGTGTCTGCAGAGGAAAAACAGTATGATGAGGCGGTTACCTTTCGGATGGACGTCTGCTATGGCGAAGATACGATCGCGATGACCTGGTCAGATACTACACATGAGATTGAAACGGTAAGCGTTGCAGTCGATTTTTCTGACCGCGCCGAAACGAAAAACAGGTTAAAACAAACCATTTATCAGCTTTTATCCAGAGTAACAGGAAAAGAGCTCCCATGGGGAAATTTAACCGGTATCCGTCCGACCAAGATTCCGATGAAACTGCTCGAAGAGGGAAGATCAGAAGAAGAGATCAGTTCCTATATGAAACGCACGTATTTTGCTTCGGATGAAAAGATAACACTGTCCATCGACATTGCGAAGAGGGAACGTGCCCTGTTAGACCGGATCGATTATGAAAACGGATACAGCCTGTATATTGGTATTCCGTTCTGTCCGACCACCTGTCTGTACTGTTCTTTTACCTCGTATCCGCTTGTGAGCTGGGCAAGCAGGGTCGACAGCTATCTGGATGCACTGGAAAAAGAGATTGATTATACTGCGGTAAAATTTGCCGGAAAACACTTAAATTCGATTTATATTGGCGGTGGAACACCGACGACACTCGAGCCGTATCAATTAGACCGGCTGATCCGGAAGATCAAATGCAGTTTTGATCTGTCCGATTGTCTGGAATTTACGGTTGAGGCAGGAAGACCGGACAGCATTACAAAAGAAAAACTGGAAGTACTGCACAAATGGGGAATTTCCCGTATTTCCATCAATCCGCAGACGATGAAACAGGAAACTTTGGATCTGATCGGACGTCATCATACCGTTGAGCAGACTGTAGAGAGTTTTCGTCTGGCGCGTGAGATCGGATTTACGAACATTAATATGGATCTGATCATGGGGCTGCCGGGCGAGACTCTTTCTGATGTAAAGGCTACGATGGAGCAGATCAGGACACTTGAGCCTGACAACCTGACCGTACATTCACTTGCATTGAAACGTGCGGCACGTTTAAACATGTTTAAGGATGATTACAAAGATTATAAGATGGTAAACACGCAGGAACATATGGAACTGACTGCGTCTTATGCAGATGAAATGGGATTACACCCGTATTATCTGTATCGGCAGAAGAGCATGGCGGGCAATCTGGAAAATGTGGGATATGCCAAAGAGGGCAAGGCAGGTATCTATAATATCCTTATCATGGAGGAGAAACAGACCATCGTGGCGTGTGGAGCCGGAGCTTCCACAAAACGTGTCTGGACAGAACCAAATCCGGATGGCACTCATCGGATCGAACGTGCCGAGAATGTCAAGGATGTAGCTTCTTACATTGCAAGGATTGATGAGATGATACAGCGGAAGCAGAAACTTTTTACTTCATAAGATGACACAAAAGGGAAAACACAGGATATTGCTATGAACGATACATTATTACAACAGATCAATAAAAAAGATGCAAAGGCATTTACCCACGGCGGCAAGTTTCATGCAGATGACGTTTTCTCATCCGCATTACTGCTCTATTTAAACCCGGAGATTACGATCACGCGTGGCAATAAGATTCCGGAAGATTTTGACGGGATCGTATTTGACATTGGCCGAGGAGCATATGACCATCATCAGAAAGACAGCAGAGTCCGTGAAAATAGTGTTCCGTATGCGGCATTTGGACTGCTCTGGGAACAGCTTGGAGCAGGAATTTTAGGAGAGGAACTCGCCCGGACTTTTGATGAAGCATTTGTGCAGCCGCTTGATAACAACGACAACACCGGGGAGAAAAATGAACTTGCCACGCTGATCGGAACTTTCAATCCGGCATGGGATGCTTCGGGCAGCAGTGAGGAAGCGTTTTTTCGTGCCGTCGGCGTTGCCGGGATGATTTTGGAAAATAAATTCGAGCGGTATCTTGGAAATGAGCGGGCGGATAAACGGATCGAGGAAGTTTTAGAAGCACAGCAGAAGGTACTTGGTGCAGGAGAAAAACCAAAAGACGAGGCAAAAATACTGGTTCTGCCGGAATTTATCCCGTGTCAGAAGAGACTTTCAGAGACCGATATCGCATTTGTGATATTCCCGTCCAACCGGGGTGGATACTGCATCCAGCCGCAAAAACGGGAATATTCCATGAATTATAAGTGCAGCTTCCCGGAAAAATGGCTGGGTCTGGAAAACGAAGAACTGGTGCAGGCAACAGGACTTTCC
This sequence comes from uncultured Roseburia sp., assembly GCA_900550935.1. Taxonomy (GTDB): domain Bacteria; phylum Bacillota; class Clostridia; order Lachnospirales; family Lachnospiraceae; genus Roseburia. The sequence goes on along the minus strand of URUD01000021.1, from coordinate 30,216 downwards.
AGTGCAGGATTCTGCCACAAGGGAGGCTTTCTGATGACGACCGGCACATTAGAAGATGCCGTGGCAGCATGCAAGATCAGTTTATCCTGCTTTAAAGAAGAGCCGGTGATCGTAAATCTTGGCGGTGGAAAAGAAGCGGACGTGCTTTTACAGAAACTGCCGGGAATGGAGCATGCCCGTATTTCGCACTGTGCGCTGCCAGATCTTCCGGAGCTTACAATGCAGGGAATTTATGGGGAAGCTGCAATGGAAAAGCAGCAGTGGAAGAGTCAGATCAAAGAGCAGCTAAAACAGGTTTTAAAAGAAAAACCGGAAGCCGTTTATGTGCAGGGAGATGTTTTTTCTACCTATCCAATCGTGCATCAGCTTCGTAAAAAACATATCCCGGTTTTGACACTGGCAGAACGGGATGGAGAGAGAATGATTGTGAGGATACCGTCCGGGTCGTAAGGGAAGGCGGTTAAGAAACAGCTGACTGATACAGATACAAAACAGGAGGGATAGCAGATCAGGGGAATAGATAGAAGATGAGATGATCAACCGGAAATCCTAAGTTCTTTTTAAAGCGTTACATAGCATCGTGAAACGGAAAGAGCCCTTGACATATCCAATCAGCAAAAATATAATAGAATCTATTCGGAAAAGCAGTAGCAGACAACGAGGATGGAGGAAATTGCATGGCATTAAGTAAAAAGCCGGTCAACGGCATGAAAGATATTTTACCGGAGGAGATGCAGATCAGAGACTATGTACAGCAGGTCATCAAGGAAACGTATCGCAGCTTCGGGTTTACTCCGATCGAGACTCCCTGTATGGAAAACATTGCAAATTTAAGCAGCAAGCAGGGTGGAGAAAACGAAAAACTGATCTTTAAAGTAATGAAACGTGGAGAAAAATTAAAGATTGATGAGGCAAAGAGCGAGAGCGATCTGGTGGATTTCGGTATGCGTTATGATCTGACGGTACCACTGGTCCGTTTCTATTCCAACAATGCAAATGATCTTCCGTCCCCGTTTAAGGCACTTCAGATGGGAAGCGTATGGAGAGCGGACAGACCACAGCGTGGACGTTATCGTCAGTTCATGCAGTGTGATATCGATATCATTGGTGAGCCGAGTAATCTGGCAGAGATCGAGCTGATCCTGGCGACAACCACAACGATCGGAAAACTTGGATTTAAGAATTTTGAGATCCGTATCAATGAGCGTCGTATCTTAAAAGCAATGGCAGCATACAGCGGTTTTGCAGAAGAAGATTTTGATACCGTATTTATCATTTTAGATAAAATGGATAAGATCGGTGCCGATGGAGTGGCAAAAGAACTGGAAGAGGAAGGTTACGCCAAAGAATCCGTTGAAAAATACATGGCTCTTTTTGAAGGCGTAAAGAATGCGGACAACGGCTTAAAATACCTTGCGAGAACACTGGAGGGTTATTTAGAGGAAGAAGTAGAGAAGAATCTGCTTGAGATCATAGACAGTGTGGAAGCAGCAAAGACTGCATCCTTTGAGATGGTATTTGACCCGACGCTGGTACGTGGTATGAGTTACTATACCGGAACTATTTTTGAAATCTCCATGCCAGAGCTTGGCGCAGCCTGCGGTGGTGGTGGACGTTATGATAAGATGGTAGGCAGATTTACCGGACAGGATGTGCCGGCATGTGGTTTCTCCATCGGATTCGAGCGTATCATCCTGTTATTGATGGAGAGCGGCTTTACCGTTCCGATGCAGCGTCCAAAGGTGGCATATCTGGTAGAAAAAGGATATCCGACCGACAAACTTGGCGAGGTTATCAAACAGGCACAGCAGGAGCGCACCGCAGGAAAACAGGTACTCGTTGTGCGCATGAACAAGAATAAAAAATTCCAGAAAGAAAAACTGACCGCAGAAGGTTACAAGGATATCGTGGAATTTTTTAACAACTAATAGAAGAGAGGATAAAAGTTATGGCAGAGTCAATGAGGGGCTTGCACAGAAGTCATAGATGTACAGAAGTCTCAAATCAGAATATCGGTGAGACCGTCACCGTGATGGGATGGGTACAGAAAAGAAGAAATTTAGGAAGTCTTATCTTTATTGATCTAAGAGACCGTTCCGGGATCTTACAGCTTGTATTTAATGAGGAAACAGTTGGAGCAGAGGGCTATCAGAAGGCAGAGAGCTTAAGAAGTGAGTATGTGATCGCAGTAACAGGAACCGTGCAGAAACGTTCCGCAGCAGTCAACGAAAACTTAAAGACCGGTGATATCGAAGTGATCGCAAACGATATCCGCATCTTATCTGAGTCTGAGACACCACCTTTCCAGATTGAGGAAAACAGCCAGACCAAAGATGAAGTCCGTTTAAAATACCGTTATCTTGATCTGAGAAGACCAGATATCCAGAAGAACTTAATGCTTCGCAGCAAAGTTGCTTACCTGATGCGTGAGTTTATGCGAAAAGAGGGATTCCTTGAGATTGAGACTCCAATGTTATGTAAATCAACACCGGAGGGAGCAAGAGATTACCTGGTACCAAGCCGTGTGCATCCGGGTCATTTCTATGCACTGCCACAGTCTCCGCAGTTATATAAACAGTTATTGATGTGTTCCGGTTATGACCGTTATTTTCAGATTGCAAGATGTTTCCGTGATGAGGATTTACGTGCAGACCGTCAGCCGGAATTTACACAGGCAGATATGGAGCTTTCCTTTGTGGATGTAGAGGATGTACTGGATGTCAATGAGCGTCTGTTACAGTATATTTTCAAAGAGGCGATTGGTGTAGAGGTAAAACTTCCGTTACAGCGTATGCCCTGGCAGGAGGCAATGGATCGTTTTGGTTCAGATAAGCCGGATACACGTTTTGGCATGGAACTGGTCGATGTATCAAAGACGGTAGCCGGATGTGGTTTCTCTGTATTTACCGGAGCACTGGAAAATGGTGGTTCTGTCCGCGGTATCAATGCAAAAGGCCAGGCAGGAATGCCTCGTAAAAAGATCGATAAATTAGTTGAGTTTGCGAAAGGATATGGCGCAAAGGGACTTGCTTATCTGGCAGTTAATGAAGACGGTACCTACAAATCTTCCTTTGCCAAATTTATGACAGAAGAAGAGTTATCTGCATTAGTTGGAGCAATGGAAGGTCAGCCGGGCGACCTGCTTCTCTTTGCAGCTGATAAAAATAAGATTGTCTGGAACGTATTGGGGGCACTCCGTCTGGAGCTTGCCAAAGAATTGGATCTGTTAGATCCGAACCAGTACAACTTCCTCTGGGTAACAGAGTTCCCACTGTTGGAGTGGTCCGATGAAGAGAACCGTTTTATGGCAATGCATCATCCATTTACCATGCCAATGGAAGAAGACTGGGATAAGATCGACAGTGATCCGGGCTGCGTCAGAGCAAAAGCATACGATATCGTATTAAACGGTACGGAGCTTGGCGGTGGTTCTGTCCGTATCCATCAGGATGACATTCAGGAGAAGATGTTTGAAGTATTAGGCTTCACCAAAGAGCGTGCACATGAGCAGTTCGGTTTCCTTCTGGATGCATTCAAATATGGAGTTCCGCCTCACGCAGGACTGGCATATGGACTGGATCGTCTTGTCATGCATATGGTACATGCAGATTCCATCCGTGATGTCATTGCATTCCCGAAAGTAAAAGATGCATCCTGTCTGATGACGCAGGCACCTGGCATCGTAGATGACAAGCAGTTGGAAGAACTTGGACTCGAAATCGAAACAGTGAGTGAAGAATAAATAAAGTTACCCGATTTGACAGAGATTTTTTGTCAAACCGGGTACTTTTTTTTGACAATTTTTTACAGAAATCTTATAATAGAAGGTAACAAATTAAAGGGGGATGGCAATGAAATCGATAAGAACAAAATTTTTGGTTCTGATGATAGCCTGTGTATTATTATCCGCCATCACACTTGTCGGAGTTGGAATTGTGAACGCAGGAGCGTTAGCAGAAGAAGATTCAATCCAGATTATGAATTCTATGTGCGCCGAACGTGCCGGCGAGCTTGATACAATGCTGCTTTCAGCAGAACAGGCAGTGGATACGATGCAGCGTTATGCGCAGGAGCAGATGTTTACGATCAGTGATACGAGTACGCAGCAGATTTATACGATGTTATATATGAAAAAGACAAGAGAACTTGCGTATAATGTTGCAGAGAATACCAGTGGAACCACATCTGTTTATATGTGTCTGGATCCGTTATACGCATCTTCCTCCAAGGGTTTTTTGCTTCTCAGAAGGGATGGGGAGGATACATTTGAAGAGGGAAAGGCAGTAAGCCTCAAAGAATATCAGGAGAGGGACGGAGAGGATGCTGACTGGTATCAGGCAGTTGTGACAGAAGATACTGATTACTGGTACGCACCGCACAGCAGTATCGCGGATGGGCAGAAAGTAGTATCTTATATCGTCCCGTTACACAAAGGGAATGAAGTCATTGGTATTATTGGTATGGATATCAGTATGAATCGTTTTACGGATTATATTGATACGATCCAGATTTATGATACGGGATACGCATTCCTTGCAGATGCGGAGCGAAACATATACTATCATAAAGAATATCCGGATGGTGTCAGGGAAAAAAATGTACATGGTACGATGCGGCGGATACTGGGATTTTTAGATGACGAAGAAGGCGGCAAACTGTTTGATTATAAATGGAATGGTGAAAAGAAGAAACTGGCATTCCATTCACTTAGAAATGGAATGAGTCTGGTTGTGACAGCACCAACGAAGGAGATCAACGCGGCGCGTTCCAAACTGATGGAACAGTCTATGGCATTTCTGGCAGTTGTGATTGTTGTAACGACATTACTGACAATCCAGATGACCAAGAAAATCACACAGCCACTGAAAGAACTGACCAGCGCAGCTAAAATGGTTGCAGATGGCGATCTGACCGTTGATATAGACTGTACATCAAATGATGAAGTCGGAATGCTTGCAAGAAGCTTTGAACAGACGGTTCACAGCCTGAAAAAACATATTGACTATATCAACGAGCTTGCCTATACGGATGCGATGACAGGAACGATGAATAAGATCGCATACAAAGACGTTGTTTCCGAAATGGAGGACCAGATCGAATCCGGTAACGCATCATTTGCCGTGGTTGTTATGGATATCAATAATTTGAAGAAGATGAATGATAATTTCGGACATGAATTTGGAGATATGCTGATTCGGGATTCGGCATCCATCATCAAGAATACGTTTAAAAACAGCACGATCTACCGGATCGGTGGAGATGAGTTTGCAACCCTGTTGAACGAGGAAGACAGCAAACGATGGGAAGAATTTTTAGAAATCTTTTCCGATGAGATGAATAGATTTAATAAGAACAATACCAAGTATGAACAAAAAGTAGAGATCGCCATCGGAATTGCAAACTATCGTCCGAAAGAGGATAAAAATTTCCTGATGGTATTCCGCAGGGCTGACCAGAAAATGTATGAGAACAAGCTTAAATTAAAGCAGCACGAAAAAGAAATGGCTGCAGCAGGAGCGGCGGAAGAACAGCGCAGGAATGAGGAAAAATAAAATGGAGATTAAGCGTTTAGGAGAAAATAAAATACGCTGTGCGTTGACAGAAGAAGAAATCAAAGAAATGGGATTTGATATTGAAGAGATCATCGGCAACGGAGATGAGACACAACAGTTTATGCGTCTGCTCCTAAAGTTGATCGAGGAGCAGGAAAACATCAATCTCGACAATATCTCACCGATGGTGAAAGCAGAACTTCTCTCCGACCACAGTATGGCAATCACATTTGGTGGTGATTCAGAGATGAACTTTAAAGATCTGATGCAGGCGATCAATCAGTTGATGGATCATATGACACCAGACCGGATGGAAGAATTTAAAGGCATGAGTAAAGAAGAAAAGCAGAGCATTTTAGATTCCTATCTGGAACAGAAAGAACAAAAGACCGAAAGAAAAGAGAAAACCGAAGAAAAGTCCACAAAAGGAAAAGAAAGCCCGATGCGCTGTGCATTGATGTTTCACGGGATGGAAGCCATGACGCAGATGTGCAGGGCATGCTTTGGAGAATGTATGCCGGTCAGCGCACTGTATCAGCTGGAGGGAGACTACTTCTTATTACTGGATTTTAGAGGCTTTGAAAAAGATGAGATGCGTGCGTTTGCATTTGCCGCTGTTGAATATGACGAGGGACATATCTCGAAAGAGAGTCAGATTGCATATATTGTCGAACACGGTCGCTGTATTGTTAAAAAAGAAGCAATCCAAATGTTAATGGCATTGTAAAAAAGTGATAAAAAGCATTTTGTAAATAGGCAGAATCATAAAAAGTCCTTTTAAACTTTAGTAAAATTGCCGAACAACTTATTGACTCATAATCCACCAGATGTGCTATGATAGTTGAGGTGTTGCTACAGCATATAGCGATAAACAGCAACCTAAAAAATGAGTAGGAGAATGGTTATGAGCAGGGAACAGCTATTGGAACTGGAAGAAGTAAAACGTGGATTACTCAGGCAGGCATATCGTATGAAACAGGAGTGCCCGCACATGTCGCCAGTAGGTCTTGAGAGTGAAATGTATGCGGCAATTATGGCAGAGGTCAGAGAAATTACCAGCAGAATTCAAAGAAGCGCAGAAGCCTAGAGATAGATAGAAACAAGAGCCAAAAAAGGCTCTTGTTTTTTTGACAAAAAAAATTCGACAAAAAGAGATAGAGAAAGAAACTAGACAGACTATTGGAAAAAGAGATATAATGTGTATATGCAATGAAAGAAATCATCCATAAAACAGAGACAGAAATGGGGAACTTTCTATGAATGAAGTCATTACGAAGTTAAATGAGATCGAGGAAAAAGCCCAGGGTATGATCGACGAGGCGAAAGCGGCAAAGGAGACAATGCAGTCCCAGCTTGCATTCGATCAGAAAGAATTGGACGAGCGTTATGCAAAAGAGGCAGCGGCGTGGGAGGAGAAGACACGTCTTACATTGCTTGGTCAGAGCCGTGAGGCAGCCACAAAGCGCAGGGCAGAGGGAGAACAGGCAATACAGCAGTTAGAAGAGCAGTTTGAGCAGACGAAGGAGCAACGCGTGGAAGCACTGTTTCAGAAATTGATACAGGAATCATGACAGACAGGGGGAGCTTTGGATGCTCCGGAATGGAGAAGCTATGTCAGATAACTTGTTGGAATATAGCGGGCTTGTGACAAAGACAAAAGCCATGTCGGGCAGACTGCTGAAGGAGGCAGATTATGCCAGACTGATGGAGTATGAGACAGTAGATGCTTTTTTGGGGTTTTTAAAAGAATCCTATGGATACGCTCCGATATTTGCAGCGCGGGATGAGATCGCACACAGGGGGCAGGTCGAGACCGTGATCCGGGCATCGCTGTATGCAGATTATAAAAAATTATATCAGTTTGCACATGGGGAACAGAGAGCGGGACTGGAACTGATCTTCTTCCGATATGAGATCGATGGGTTAAAGGAGTGCCTGAAATACGCATTGAGCGGGGATAGTGCAGAGACTGCGGTCGATGTCTCTTTTCTGGAAGAATATGCAGGGTTTGATGTGAGAAGTGCGGCTGCTGCGCGCAGCATGGAGGAACTGATTGCGGCAGTTACTGGTACTGCATATGAAAGGCTGTTTCGGCATATGGCAGAGCAGGAGACGATCGAGTATGCGGATGCGGCGGTCACTCTGGACATTTACTATTATAAGACCGCGTGGAAGAAAAAAGAAAAGCTGCGGGATCCACTGACACGAAATCTGTATGACAAATTGCTAGGAACGGAGATCGACTGGCAGAACCGGATGTGGATCTACCGTTTGAAGCGGTTCTACGGAATGAACGGGACAGAGCTTGCATCCCACCTGATTCCGATTACCTGTCATATGAAAAAGGATGAATTAAGAAAGATGACAGAGACTGATGGCATGGAGGTATTTTCCGGAATTGAGGAAGAATCCGGACAGCGTGCACTGGAGAAGGCATACACGGAACTATGTAAAAAGTATCCTATGTCATTGGCTCCGGTTTTCAAATATCTATACGATAAAGAGCAGGAGATCGATCATCTTACTTCTATTTTAGAGGGAATACGCTATCAGCTATTACCGGGGGACATCAGGAAAATGGTATTTGCAATGTAATGGAGGGTTTTTATTGTGGTAGAAAAAATGAAACTGCTTCACATCACGGGACCCAAGACGGACATTGACCGGGCGATGGATAAGTATCTGAGTCATTATGAGATACATTTTGAAAATGCGATCACAACGCTTAGTCATTTAAGTAACGTCAGACCGTTTGTGGAGACAAATTTATATAAGGACACCTATGCAAAAGCAAAACAGTTGTGGGAAGAATATGGCAACGAAGATCAGCTTCCGAAAGAGCGGTTAGAGCCGCAGGAGGCAGAAGAGGTTGTGCAGAGTGTTTATCAGCTTACGAGCGAGATCATAGAGCGCAGCCAGGATCTGAAAAAAAAGCGGTTACAGGCAGAAAAATTAATGGAAGAGATCGAGCCGTTCCGAAAACTGGATTATGAATTTAAGAAAATATTGCAATTCCAGTTTATTGCATACCGGTTTGGAAGGATTGCAAGGGAGCATTATCAGAAGCTGGAACGCTACATCCATGACACAGATCATATCCTGTTCTATGAGTGTTACAGTGATGAAAACTATGTCTGGGGAGCGTATTTCGTGCCAAAGATCTATGTGGCTGAAGTGGATGCCGTGTGTCTGTCTTTTCATTATGAGAGGATCTATGTACCGGATACAGTCGATGGAACACCAGATGCTGCTTATGTGGAACTTAAGGAGCAGGTGGAAGGATATCAGAGAGAAGAACTGGCATTAAAAAATCAGCTTCGGGAGATGTTGGAGCGGCATGGAACGCAGTTGACCAATGCGTATTTCTCACTGAAAAATTATTGTGAACGGTTTGATATCCGAAAACTGGCGGTCTGTACAAAGCCCAAATTTGACGGCAGTAAGACGAGCGAGTTTTATATCCTATATGGCTGGATGACCGCTTCCGATGCGAAACGACTGGAGCAGGAGATCGCAGGAGACAATAACATCCATATGATCGAGGAATGGGCAGAAGAGACATCGGCAGAGCCGCCGACGAAACTGAAAAATCCAAGGATTTTCAAACCATTTGAGATGTTTGTCGAGATGTATGGGCTTCCTGCTTACAATGAGATGGACCCAACCATATTTATCGCACTGACCTATACACTGATGTTTGGCATCATGTTTGGAGATGTGGGACAGGGAATATGTCTGGTGATCGGTGGAGCACTGCTTTATAAGTTTAAAGGGATGAACCTTGCCGCCATTGTTGCGGTGGCAGGTGTCTGGTCGACGGTATTCGGGTTCTGTTACGGCAGTGTATTCGGATTTGAAGAATGGTTAAAACCGCTCTGGATGCGGCCGATGGACAACATTATGCACACGCTGATGTTGGCGATCGGATTTGGAATGGCACTGATCTTGATCGCAATGATCATCAATATGGCAAATGCGATCCGGGCAGGAGATGTCGGCAGATTGCTCTTTAGCCCAAGTGGTGTGTCAGGGATTGTGTGTTATGGCTGTGCAGTGCTCTGTATCGCTTTATATGCAACCGGACATGCACTTCCAGCAACCGGGATCTTACTGGCTGCGATCGGATTGCCATTGCTTGCCATTATGTTAAAAGAACCATTGTCCAATCTTTTGGAGCACAAAAAACAGATCTTCCCGGAGGAAAGCAGGGGAATGTTTTTTGTGGAGGCTTTTGTGGAATTATTTGATGTTGTATTAAGCTATGCGACCAACAGTATCTCATTTGTCCGTGTAGGAGCGTTTGCATTGAGCCATGCAGGAATGATGGGAGTTGTAATGACACTGGCGGGCTATGAGAGTGGCAGCCCGAATTATCTGGTTGTGATCCTTGGAAATATTTTAGTCACAGGGTTAGAGGGGCTTGTCGTAGGGATCCAGGTATTACGTCTGGAATACTATGAGATGTTCAGCAGATTTTATAAAGGTTCGGGACGGCCGTTCCATTCCTTTTTTGAAAGAAAGGCAGGAGGAGATAAGGTATGACAAAGATTATTTTAGTAGCAATTCTGATTTTCAGTATGGTGATCCCATTTGGAGGATATCTGCTCAGTCAGAAGAAAAAGAGAAGCTTTAAGGCGGCACTCGGTGTCAACATTTTACTGTTCTTTGGAACACTTGTGACAGCTGACCTGTTATTATTCAGCGGACATATCTATGGTGCACAGGAGAGTGCTGCGGCAACAGACGGATGGAGATATATGGCAGCAGCCCTTTCCACCGGACTTTCCTGTATCGGAGCCGGTGTTGCCGTTGCAAGTGCGGCATCCGCAGCAATCGGAGCATTAAGCGAGGATTCCAGTATCATGGGTAAAGCATTGATCTTCGTAGCCCTGGCAGAATCCATCGCGCTTTACGGACTGTTGATTTCATTTTCTATTCTGGGATAGAGAGGTCGTGAAACAATGAAAATGTTTCTGATTAGTGACAATGTAGACACTTATACCGGGATGCGGCTTGCGGGGGTAGAAGGTGTCGTTGTCCATGAGAGAGAGGAATTAAAAGAGCAGATCGAGAGGGTTCTTTCGGATCCTAAGATCGGCATCGTATTGCTGACGGAGAAATTTGGCAGGGATTACCCGGATCTGGTGGGAGCAGTCAAGATGAATTATCGGTTTCCTCTGTTTGTGGAAATCCCGGACCGTCATGGAACCGGACGTGGAAGCCACTTTATTACAGACTATGTCAAAGAGGCGATCGGTCTGCAATTATAGGGAAAGGCATGGTGATCGCAGTGGAGATCAGAGAAAAACTGGATATTTTTTACAGGGCGGCAATGGATGCTGCAAATATACAGAGCGAAGCGATCTTAGACGAGCAGAAGCAGATCTATCAGCGGGCAATGGCAGATTATGAGGCAGAAAAGCAAAAGGACTGGCAGGAAAAGAGAAGGCAGCGTGAGACGTCATTAAAACGTGAGGCGAACCGTATCGTTCAGGAAGAGATCATGCAGCAGAAACAGGCATATCACAGTGCAGTGGAAGAAAAAAAACAGGAACTTTTTGCTGCGGTGGAGCGAAGATTAGAGGAATACCGCCATACGGATGCCTATGAAGACCAGCTGGAGAAAATGGTGCAAAAGGCAGTGGCACTGGCAGAAACCGCCGGGGTACAGATTTACCTTTCGCCGTCCGACAGGGAGAAAAAGGAGCGGCTGGAACAGAAAACGAGGCAGCAGATTTTGATCGGTAAAGAATTAAAAGGTGGGATCTGTGCGGTCATCAAAGAGAAGAATATTCTGTTGGATGAGTCGTTTGGCAGCAGGTTACAGGAATTAAGAGAGCAGTACGAGCTATAGGAGATGTGTTTTGGCACGAAAATCAGGCAGGAGCGTATCGATATGGGTGTAACAGGAAAAATTTATGGGATCAACGGACCAGTTATCACGATTTTGGGAAATCTTGGATTTGCCATGAACGAGATGGTCTTTGTGGGCGAAAAAAAGCTGGTGGGAGAAGTCATTGCCCTTGCCAAAGAAAAGACGACGGTGCAGGTGTACGAGGAGACTTCCGGTCTGATGCCGGGAGAGTTGGTAGAGGGAACAGGTGGACCGATCACTGTTACACTCGCGCCGGGCATTTTAAATAATATCTTTGATGGAATTGAAAGACCGCTGGAAGCAATCGCAGAGTCGTATGGTGTCTTTATTCCAAAAGGAGCAGCGGTAAGCCTGCTCGACCGGGAGAAAAAGTGGGAGACACATCTTACGGTAATGACCGGACAGCAGGTTTCATCCGGGACGATCCTTGCAGAAGTGCCGGAGACAAGATCCATTGTGCATAAGGTGATGATACCGCCGGGAGTTGAAGGAGAAATTATTTCCGTAAAACCGGATGGTGCATATACGATCGATGAGGAACTGGTGCAGATCCGCCAGACAGATGGGCAGGTGTGTTCCCTTACCATGGTACAGAAATGGCCGATCCGGACACCACGCCCGATCACAAAACGGTTTCCTGCAGACCGTCCACTGGTAACCGGACAGCGGATCCTAGACACACTGTTTCCAATCGCAAAGGGTGGAACGGCGGCACTCCCGGGAGGATTTGGAACCGGAAAGACGATGACACAGCATCAGCTTGCAAAATGGTGTGATGCTGACATCATCATCTACATTGGATGTGGGGAACGTGGCAATGAGATGACTAATGTTCTGGAAGAATTTGGAGAGCTGGAGGATCCGAAAACAGGAAATCTTCTGATGGACCGGACAACTCTGATCGCAAACACTTCCAACATGCCGGTTGCCGCCAGAGAGGCAAGCATTTACACAGGGATCACACTGGCAGAGTATTACCGGGATATGGGCTATCATGTTGCAATCATGGCAGACTCGACTTCGCGTTGGGCAGAGGCACTACGTGAGTTGTCGGGCAGACTCGAAGAGATGCCGGCAGAGGAAGGATTTCCGGCATATTTAGCATCCCGGCTGTCTGCGTTTTACGAACGTGCAGGCTATGTGGAAAACTGCAATGGGACGGATGGTAGTGTCACGATCATTGGTGCGGTATCTCCACAGGGCGGTGATTTTTCTGAGCCGGTCACACAGAATACGAAGCGTTTTGTGCGCTGTTTTCTGGCACTGGACAAATCACTTGCGTATGCAAGACATTATCCTGCCATTAACTGGCTGACCAGTTATTCCGAATATGTGGGAGATTTAAGTCCCTGGTATCAGGAGCATGTCGGGGAAAAATTTGTTACATGCAGAAATGAGATCTTAAATATCCTGACCACGGAAAACCGGCTGAATGAGATTGTCAAGCTGATCGGAAGTGATGTGCTGCCGGACGACCAGAAACTGATCTTAGAGATTGCAAGAGTCATCCGGCTGGGATTTTTACAGCAGAATGCGTTCCATAAAGAGGACACATTTGTTCCGATGGCAAAGCAGCTTAGGATGATGGAAGTGATCTTACATTTATACCGCAGATGCAGGGAGCTTGTCGCATTAAATATGCCAATGGCACTTTTGCGCGAGAGTGATGTGTTTGAGAAGCTGATCGCCATCAAATATGATGTGCCAAATCAGGAACTGGAACGCTTTGATGAATATGACCGGATGATCGAAGAATTTTATCAGCATATCATGCAGACAAATGCCTGATGGCAGAAGGGAGGGAGAAACATGTCGATTGAATATTTGGGACTGGACAGCATCAATGGACCACTGATCGCAATGGAAGGGGTAAAAGGAGTCTTTTACGATGAGATTGTTTCCTTTGATACACAGGGCAGAAAGAAACTGGGGCGTGTCGTAGAGATCAACGAAGACAAAGCCGTGATACAGGTATTTGAGAGCACCGCGGAGATGTCGCTTTTAAATACGCGTACCACATTTACAGGGCACCCGATGGAGATTGCGCTCTCGGAGGATCTGCTTGGAAGAACCTTTAATGGGATCGGACAGCCGATTGACGGACTGGGAAAAGTCCGTGCAGAAGTGATGCGGGATGTCAACGGACAACCGATGAACCCATGTAGCAGGGAATATCCGCGGAATTATATCCGTACCGGTATTTCTGCAATCGATGGGCTGACCACATTGATCCGTGGTCAGAAGCTGCCGATCTTTTCCGGCAATGGACTGCCACATGACGAGCTGGCTGCCCAGATCGTAGAACAGGCGAGTCTGGGAGACACAGATGGGGAAGAAGAGAAATTTGCCATTGTCTTTGCAGCAATGGGTGTCAAATATGATGTGGCAGAATTTTTCCGGCGCAGATTTGAAGAGTGTGGAGCAAGTTCCCATGTGGTCATGTTTTTAAATCTCTCTAATGATCCGGTCGTGGAACGGCTGATCACTCCAAAGGTGGCACTTACCGCGGCAGAATATCTGGCGTTTGAAAAAAATATGCACATCCTTGTCATCTTAACGGATATGACATCCTTTGCGGAGGCAATGCGTGAGGTATCCTCATTAAAGGGAGAGATCCCGAGCCGAAAGGGATATCCGGGTTACCTCTACAGCGAGTTTGCAGCACTCTATGAGAGAGCTGGAATCGTAAAAGGTTCGAGTGGTTCTGTGACACAGATCCCGATCCTTACGATGCCAAATGATGACATTACACATCCGATCCCGGATCTGACAGGGTATATCACGGAGGGACAGATCGTATTGGAGCGTGCCCTGCATCAGAAAAATATCTATCCGCCAATCAATGTCCTGCCATCCCTGTCACGTCTGATGAAGGACGGCATCGGAGCAAAGTACACGAGAGAGGATCATCAGGATGTGGCAAATCAGCTGTTTTCTTCCTATGCCAAGGTAGGCGAGGCAAGGGATCTGGCGAGTGTCATCGGTGAGGATGAACTGTCGGATACTGATAAGAAATATCTGGCATTCGGGACGGCATTTGAGCAGGAGTTCGTCGGGCAGGCACCGGATGAAAACAGGAGCATTGAGGAAACATTAGATATTGGCTGGAAATTGCTCTCCATGCTGCCGAGAGAGGAATTAGATCGCATCGACACAAAGATACTGGAAAAATATGCAATCAGACAGGAAGCAGAATCCTAGGACAAAGGGGGGATGACGAATGGATCCGAATACATTTCCGACCAAAGGAAATCTGATCCTGGCGAAAAATTCTCTGGCATTGTCCAGACAGGGATTTGAGCTGATGGATAAAAAACGAAATATCCTGATTCGGGAACTGATGGAGCTGATCTTTGAGGCGGCGGACATCCAGACTGAGATCGACAGTACCTTCCAGTCGGCATACCTCGCACTGCAAAAGGCAAACATCCAGATGGGGATTCATGAGGTGGAACAGATTTCACTTGCTGTTCCTGTCGAAGACTCCATTCAGGTCAAGCGGCGCAGTGTCATGGGAACGGAGATTCCGAAGGTTTCCTATGAGAAAAAAGAACATAAACCAGCGTATTCGTTTTATCACACCAGAATGTCTTTAGATGAGGCATGCCAGCAGTTTGAAAAGGTAAAGGAACTGACAATCCGGTTAGCAGAGATCGAAAATTCTGCTTACCGGCTTGCTACAAGCATCAAAAAGACACAGAAACGTGCCAACGCACTGCAGAATATCACGATCCCGAAATACGAATCATTGGCAAAAGAGATTCAGGAATATCTCGAAGAAAAGGAACGGGAGGAATTTACAAGGTTAAAGGTCATCAAGAAAAACGCAAAAAAATGAGGAACTGCACTTTGGGCAGTTCCTCATTTGCTTGGGTCTTATGCCTGAATGGAAACCAGCTCACGGTACCACTTCAGAGATTTCATATAAGCATCATAGATGCGGTCCATATCCAGATTTTTCAGCACGATCAGACGGGAAACTTCCTGCCAGTTTGCAGCTTCATACTGAGTGATAAATTCCATCACATCGGCTAATGCACCTTTTTGCGAGAGCAGGGCATCTTCAATCTCATGTGAGACTTTTACCAGTTTTAATGCCTCGTCCATTGGCTTGTCAAGAATGAGATCCAAGACGGAGAACAGTCCCATTAAGAATAGTTCGGAAGATTTTCCTGCAAGCTCAAAGGAGGATGCAAGATTTTCTGCAAATTTAGCACGGAGAAGCGAAAGCCTTGTGATCTCACTTGGCTTATCTGAACACAATTCATTGACAACTGCGGTGTTGATCCAGCGTTTTAATTCTTTCTGTCCGAGCATGGCAGCGGCATGACGGATGGAGGTAATTTCGGAATTGACCGCCATTTTGTTGACCATCTGTAACAGGAGGATGGTAAGAGCGGTGTCACGTCCGATGATATCAGCTGCTTTTGTCAGATCAAAGTCGTCTGCATTGACCAGGTTCATCAATTCAATGTAATTGATCTTCAGAGGCGCAACTTCAGTTGTAGAACCCTGCGCGATTGGAAGACGGAAAAACTTGCCTTCAAACAGGGTGCAGCTGTTGTCCTCTTTCAGCTTTTCAAAATCTTCCATGGTTTTGATATTGGAAGCTGCCAGTTTGATATGAGGATAGAGCTTTTGAAAATAGATCTTTACTCTTGGAATATCTACCTTTCTGGAATCAATTAAAATATAATCCATCAGGGCAAAAACCGGAGCATAAGCTTCATAGCTGGAAACCGGAAGATTTCGGATCGCCAGATGATAACCCATGGATTTTAATTCCTTTAAGCGGTTTAAGTACATCTCGATCGGCGGGATGGAATTGTCGATCAACAGGATAAGACGGTCATGCGGTGCGCTGCACTGTCCCGGGATATCCGAGAAGATCGAGATATTTCCAACAGACACAAAGACCTGATGAGAAGGGGAGAGTGTTTCGATGCCCATCGCCTCCATCACTTCAAGTCCTTCAATCCGGGAAGCACCATCGTTCTGACCGGTGCCAAGATAGTTTGGGTGAAGCAGGTAATTGTGCTTCTGTGTAAAAAGTGAATAGGCACTGACGGTTAAGTTTTCGTCAAACAGAGGAATTAATGTAACTAGCATAGGCAATCTCCTTTATATTAAGTAGACAGATAAATTACTGCTTTTCTATACTTTTACTATACTATATTTTGGAATAATTTACATTCTTTTTCCAAAAAAATTTAAACTTTTTTAATAGAAAAGAATTATCAGAAAGACTTGCTATTTTTCAGAAATTGTGGAACACTAAAGATAGAAAAACAGCAATAGATATGGGGGAAAACAAATGTTAAAGGAATGGGAAAAAAAGGAAAAACCAGAGGATGAAGATTTGACCTGGAGACTGAAAGCGGAACGGGAGAGGCTGCAGGGAGAGCAGATGAAGATCAAGGAGCATAAGCTCCCGGTTCTGGTGTTAGTCGAAGGCTGGGGCACGGCAGGAAAGGGTTTTCTGATCGCACAGCTGATCAAAAACATTGATCCGCGCTTCTTTAAAGTAGTTTCGGTTGCGGCACCGACCGAAGAAGAGCAAAGAAAGCCGTTTTTATACCGGCATGTCGTCAATATTCCGGAGGAGGGGAAATTTTGTTTTCTGGATTCCGGCTGGATGGATGAGGTCGTGCGTGCAAAACTTCATAAGACTTTAGATGAGAGAGAATATGAGAGGCGTGTGGAGAGCATAAGACATTTCGAACGTCAGCTCACGGACAACGGATACCTTGTGATCAAACTGTTTTTACACATCGGGAAGAAGGAACAGGAGAAAAGGATTGCCCATCTGGCAGAGAAAAAGGACACCAGATGGAGAGTCAGTTCCAATGATGAATGGCAGAATAAACATTATGATACCTGTTTAGAGGCGTTCGATTTTTATCTCAAAGATACCAATACCTCTCTGGCACCCTGGTATATTATCGATGCACAGTCGAAGAAATGGGCGGAACTTCAGGCACTTGAGATTTTAAATGAAGGTATTGAGGTAGCACTTGCCAACCATGCAACAGCAGTTCCAATCTTACAGAATGTATTTCCACTGAAAAAGATGCCGCTGCTTTCGGAAGTGGATCTGGATCAGACGATTGAGGATGAGGAATACCGGAAGGAGCTGCACCAGTTACAGGAACGTCTGGGAGAATTACACAACCGGCTTTACCGCAAAAAGGTTCCGGTCATTATTGCATACGAGGGATGGGATGCGGCAGGAAAGGGTGGCAACATTAAAAGGGTAACTGGTGCACTTGATCCAAGAGGCTACGAGGTGCATCCGATTGCAAGCCCGGAGCCGCACGAGAAAGCAAGACATTATCTGTGGCGTTTCTGGACCAGACTGCCAAAGACAGGGCATATTGCCATATTTGACCGTACCTGGTATGGAAGAGTCATGGTAGAACGTCTGGAAGGATTCTGTGGTGAGAATGACTGGAAACGTGCCTACAATGAGATCAACGAATTTGAAAAAGAACTTTCCGACTGGGGAGCTGTCATTATAAAATTCTGGGTACAGATTGACAAAGACACGCAGCTTGCACGGTTTAAGGAGAGACAGGAGACACCGGAAAAACAGTGGAAGATCACAGATGAGGACTGGAGAAACCGGGAGAAATGGGATCAGTACGAGGATGCGGTCAACGAAATGATACAGAAAACCAGCACGACTTATGCGCCATGGCATATTTTAGAGTCGGTGGACAAAAAATATGCCAGGATCAAGGCATTAAAAATTATCATCGAGGAATTAGAAAAGGTACTATAGGACCACTCACGTTTGCTTCCAGATGTGATATACTTTCTTATTGAGAATAAGATCCTGGTATGGAAACGACATGCAGGATTTAGGAGGAAACAGATGATTTATTTGGGAATCGCGGCAGCAGCCTTTTTTTCAGATTTTTTTCTGAAAAAACATATGGACCGGAAATATGCCAGAAAGGTGACACACAAGAGATGTGGGGGAAAGATCATCATTGAAAAGTTCTATAATAAGGGAGCAACAATGAATTTTCTTTCAGGCAGACCGGGAGCGATGCGTGTGATCCATACGGCAGTCATGATCGTTGTTGCGGCAGGTTACTATCTTCTGCTTCGTCTGCCGGGGAAGATACCGACAAAGATCGGGGCTTCTCTTTTGCTTGGAGGTGGAGCCGGTAATCTTTATGACCGTTATACCAAAGGACATGTTGTGGACTACTTTCATGTAAATGTGGGACCGGAATGGTTTCGCAAACTGATTTTCAATTTATCAGATTTTTATGTTTTTGTAGGTGCATTTTTAGCGGCTGCGACGATAGAACAGCCATAGACAGCAGGATGAGGTGTGGATGATGACACGGGAAACTTATCAGAGGATGACAGAAAACTTAAAAGAACAGCCGGAGACCGTACAGAGGATCCGGAGGATGAACCAGTTATTAACGGCAATCGTTTTTTGCGTATATCCATTGTTTCTGGTTGTCCTTTTTCTGGAAAAAGATGATTTTCTGATCCGGGCAGTTTTTGTTCCGGCAATTTCTTTTGTGGGGGTAAGCATATTCCGCAGAGTTTTAAATGTAAAAAGACCTTATGAGAAATATGGGATCGAGCCTGTTATTGAGAAAGATACAAAGGGAAAATCATTTCCGAGCCGGCATGTGTTTTCGGTGTTTATCATAGCATCTACGATTTTTTGCTATCATCCGGGAGCGGGGGTTTTGCTTGGCATTATTGGAGTGATACTTGGTATCATGCGTGTGATGGGGGGCGTGCATGAGCCAGTGGATGTGATTGCGGGAGCCCTGATCGGGATCGGCTGTGCGTGGATTGGCTATGTAATAATTTGAGGGGGTATTTCAAATGGAAGAATTTATTAAAAGCGGGTTGACGATGAACCAGATCGAATATGTGCTGCAGCTTTTTGACCCAAGCATGGATGATTGTTTATATGTATATGATCTGAAGCACGATTATTACCGTATTTCATCACATGCGACAGAACGATTCCTGATGGACACGGATCACTTTTATCATGCGGAGCAAAAGCATGAAACTTTTGTTTATTATAAGGATATACCGCTTTTAAAGGAAGAATTTAACCGTATCAAAAGTGGAACGATCATATTCCACAATCTGCATTACAGATGGCTTGACAGAGAGGGAAGACCGGTCTGGATCAACTGTCGTGGAAAAGTGTTAAAGGATTCGGGAGGTACGCCTGCATTTCTGATCGGCTGTATCAATGAGATCGGGCAGCGGCAAAAAGCAGACAATATGACAGGTTTGCTAGGGGAATCGAGTTTGGAAATTTTTGTAAACCAATATGAAGGTTTGATACCGGATGGCTTTTTCCTACGGATCGGGGTGGATGATTTCAAGGATATTAATGGCGGATATGGTGCAGAGTACGGTGATTATCTGTTGAAATGGCTGGCAGAGAGCATCAGCAAGCGGGTAGAACCGGGACAGAAAGTGTATCGTATTTTTTCAGATGAATTTATGATTGTAGATGTTAATCACAGAGAAATGGAAAGCGCGGTTCGCTTTTATAAGGATATGCGTAGAGCGGTGGATGCCTTTGTGGAGTCAAACGGATATCAGGCAGTATTTACGATATCAGGTGGTATCTTAGATACAAAAAAGATCAAGGGAGACTATGATACGCTGATGAAACTGTCTGAATTTGCACTCACGGAGGCAAAAGAAGCAGGAAAGAATCGGTGTTGCATCTTTGACGAAGCAAAATATCAGTCGTTTCTGCAAAAAAAAGAATTGACTGCACAACTCCATCATGCGGTCAATCATGACTTCGAGGGATTTGAAGTTTATTTCCAACCGATCGTGGATGCAAGCAATTATGAACTCCGCGGAGCAGAGTCTCTGATGCGTTTTTCACTTCCGGATGGAGAGCGGATTTCTCCGGCAGAGTTTATTCCAATCCTGGAGGAGACAGGATTGATCATTCCGGCAGGAAAATGGTTGATGCGTCGTGCACTCTGTATGTGCAAAAAATGGCAGGAGTACATACCAGATTTTAAGATCAATGTCAATCTTTCTTATATTCAGGTTATCAAGAGTCAGGTTCTAAAGGAGATCATGGGCGCAATTGAGGAATATGACTTAGCACCGGAGAGTGTGGGAATTGAGCTGACAGAGAGCGGATATCTGGATTCGAATCCTCATTTTAAAAAGCTTTGGAATGGGCTTCGGAAAAACGGTGTGCAGATCATCCTGGATGATTTTGGAACCGGATATTCGAATCTGCATTGTCTGGGAGATTTAGAGCCAGACTATATTAAGATTGACCGTTCCTTTACAATGAAGGCATTCAACCGGGAATATGAGCATAATCTGATGACACAGATCATTGAGATGAGTCATAGTCTGGAGCTTGCCATCTGTGTGGAGGGAATCGAGACCGATCAGGAACTTAGTGAGATGTGTAAACTTGGACCGGATTACATTCAGGGATATTATTTTGGTAAACCAGAGGGTGAGGGTGCATTCGAACAGAAATTTATCCATTCGGATGCTGTTTGCGGTACTCGCGCGGAGTCTGGTCAAAGCGCTTTTTAAAAATACGATTAAAATAAGACAGATTTTCAAAACCGACCTCTTCAGCGATCGCAAGAATGGACGAGTCGGAGGAAAGCAAAAGACGGGATGCCATGGTGAGCCGATATTCATTGAGATAGTCAATGAATGAGGTTCCCATGGTATTTTTAAAATATTTCATAAAATGAGACTGGCTTACGCCAACTTCATTTGCCATATCTTCAATGGTGATCTTATCCATATAGTGATTTTCTATGTATTTCAGAATCAATTTCATTTTTTCTAACGATTTAGCATTTTTTCTTGGCACTTCCATACTGCTGCATTTATGGAACAGAATAAAAAACAGCATAAAAAGCTGGCTCTTGATAAAGAGCTGGTAACCGTTCGGGTAAGTTTTACAGATCTCATCATTGGCATCCACACAGGCAGCAATCTCCTTGTAATGAGGAAAATCCGGTGTGTAGAGGATCGGGATCGAGATATTTCCGGTAAGCAGCGGCTGCAAAAAGTCTGTGTTGCAGGTGTCCGTCTTTTTGGAGATCAGCATGTTGGGGTGAAAAATGATGTTTTCATATTCCATGCTCTCGGTTTCAAACTGTTCGATCGAATGGAGCTGCCCCGGCAAAATGAGCGCAATGGTACCTGCGGTGACCTCGTATGCTGTGAAGTCCACATGGATGATCCCCTTTCCCTTTTTGATATAGATGATCTCGATCTCATCATGCCAGTGGATAGGAACGTACTTAAAATCCAGTGGGATGGAACAAAGATAAGTGATGTAGGGGAATAAAGGGCTGCCGTGTAAAATTTTTTCCTGGTAATTTTCATATTCTAAAATGTTCATGATAGGATTGTACCACTTTTTGAGTCTATTTGACAAGAAAAATACGAAAACCCAACCTATAATACCAGTATAAAGTGATTTGCGGGAGCAAACAGGAGAAGGAACAAACTGGATATGGCTTAGGTAAGCCGGAATGGAGGAAACATGAACTTACAGGAAATCGTAACCAAAAGATGTGGAAAAAGCATTGCAGATTGCAGCAATGAGGAACTTTACTATTCTTTATTAGAGATGACAAAAGGAATGGCAAAAGAGAAAGAGAGCAATGCCGGAAAACGTAAATTATACTATATTTCAGCAGAGTTTCTGATCGGTAAATTATTATCCAACAACCTGATCAACCTTGGAATTTACGAGGATGTCAAGAAACTTCTTGCAGAGAACGGAAAAAGTCTTGCAGAGGTAGAAGAAGTAGAACCGGAACCGTCTTTAGGAAATGGTGGTTTGGGACGTCTTGCAGCCTGCTTCCTTGACTCTATCGCGAGCCTTGGATTAAATGGTGATGGCGTAGGACTAAATTATCACTACGGATTATTCAAACAGGTATTTGAAAACAATTTACAGCATGAGACACCAAACCCATGGATCGAGAAAGAAAGCTGGCTGACAAAAACAGATGTTACATATCCGATCAGCTTTGGCGGATTTACCTTACAGTCCAGACTGTATGACATTGATGTTATCGGTTATGAAAACCGCACAACCAAGCTTCACTTATTCGATGTTGAGACGGTGGATGAGAGCCTGGTAGGAAACGGAATTGATTTCAATAAAGAAGATATCGCAAAGAACCTGACATTATTCTTATACCCGGATGACTCAGATGACAAGGGAAGGATCCTTCGTGTTTACCAGCAGTACTTCATGGTAAGCAACGCTGCAAGACTGATCATTGACGAGACATTAGCAAGAGGCGGCGATCTGCACAAATTAAACGAGTATGTTGTGATCCAGATCAACGATACACATCCAAGTATGGTAATCCCTGAGATGATCCGTCTTCTGATGGAACGCGGCATCTTAATGGATGAGGCAATCGATATCGTATCTAAGACCTGTGCATACACCAACCACACAATCCTTGCAGAAGCACTCGAGAAATGGCCGATCCATTTCTTAGAGAAGGCAGTACCACAGTTACTTCCGATCATCTATGAATTAAACAGCCGTGTCACAAAGAAATACGATGACAAGTCCGTAGCGATCATTGATGATGAGAACCGTGTTCATATGGCACATATGGATATCCATTACGGATACAGCGTAAACGGAGTTGCATATCTCCACACAGAGATCTTAAAGAATACAGAGTTAAATAACTTCTATAAGATCTACCCGGAGAAATTCAACAACAAGACCAATGGTATCACCTTCCGCCGCTGGTTATTACACTGCAACTCAGAGTTGGCAGATCTGTTCACATCTCTGATCGGAGATGGCTACAAGAAAAATGCCGAAGAGCTTGAAAAATTAGGAAAATATGTAGACGATCCTGCTGTATTACAGAAATTATTAGATGTAAAATCAGCAAGAAAAGCAGACTTAAAAGCATATCTTGAGAAAACACAGGGTATTGTTTTAGATGACAACTCCATCTACGATATTCAGATCAAGAGACTGCACGAGTACAAGAGACAGCAGATGAATGCACTCTATGTCATCCACAAATATTTTGAGATCAAAGCAGGCAAAAAACCGGCACGCCCGATTACGGTGATCTTCGGTGCAAAAGCAGCTCCTGCTTATGTGATCGCAAAGGATATCATCCACCTGATCCTCTGCTTACAGGAAGTGATCAGCAAAGATCCTGAAGTATCCCCATACTTAAAGGTTGTTATGGTAGAAAACTACAACGTTACCTTAGCTGAGAAACTGATCCCTGCAGCAGACATCCACGAGCAGATCTCCCTTGCTTCCAAAGAGGCATCCGGTACTTCTAACATGAAATTCATGTTAAATGGTGCGATCGCGATCGGAACCATGGACGGTGCAAACGTAGAGATGCACCAGTTCGTAGGAGATGACAACATTTATATCTTCGGTGAGTCTTCCGAGGCAGTCATCGAGCACTACGAGAAAGCAGATTATGTTTCAAGAAGCTACTATGAGAACGATGCAGACATCAAACGTGCGATCGACTTTATTGTAAGTGATACTTTGATGGCAGTCGGATGCAGAGAGAATTTAGAGCGTCTTTACAATGAGCTGTTAAATAAAGACTGGTTCATGACCCTTCCGGACTTTAAAGACTACGTTGCAACAAAAGAGCGTATCTATGCAGACTATGAAGATCGTATGGCATGGGCAAAGAAAATGCTCATTAACATCAGCAAAGCAGGTTTCTTCTCATCTGACCGTACGATTGCACAGTACAATGAGGATATCTGGCATCTGTAAAAAGAAAATAAATCATAGAAAGAAATCCATACATATGTGTGGGTTTCTTTTTTTTATAAAAAATGGTAAAGTGTTGTTATGACAACATTTATTTTCGCGTTTTCTGTATATAATATAGGCATAGACAAAAAGAGAAAAGGAGAGAGCAATTATGGGAAAAAAAGTAAATCCAAGAAAAGCAGCAGTCATCGGATGTGGTTTCGTAGGATCAGCAACAGCGTTTACACTGATGCAGAGCCGGTTGTTTTCCGAGATGGTCCTGCTGGATGCAAATGAGGAAAAAGCAGACGGAGAAGCAAAGGATATTGCACATGGGGTACCGTTTGCAGGACAGATGAAGATCTATGCCGGAAATTATGACGATGTAGCGGATGCGGCAATCATTATCGTGACAGCCGGGGCAAATCAGAAACCGGATGAGACAAGACTGGATCTGGTGCATAAAAACGTTGCAATCTATAAAAGCATTATCCCGGAGATCGCAAGCAGGGATTATCAGGGAATTTTACTGGTCGTATCAAATCCGGTCGATATTTTGACCTATACCGCAATAAAATTAAGCGGTCTGCCGGAAAACCGTGTGATTGGTTCCGGTACGGTTCTGGATACGGCGCGGCTCAAATATGCTTTAGGAGAGCATTTAAGTGTCGACAGCCGCAGCGTGCACTCCTTTATCATCGGAGAACATGGGGACAGCGAGATCGCAGCATGGAGCAGCACCAATGTTTCCGGGATCCCATTAAATGACTTCTGCGAGATGAGAGGACATTTTAACCACGAGGCATCTATGGAAGAGATCGCAAACCAGGTAAAGAACAGTGCATATGAGATCATTGCAAAAAAACATGCAACCTATTACGGCATTGCGATGTCTGTGAAGCGGATCTGCGAGTGCATCATGCGGGATGAAAAATCCATTCTGCCGATCTCAACGATCATGCATGGAGAGTATGGCATTGAAAACATCGCACTGAGCATGCCGGCAATTGTCGGTGTAAATGGTGTGGAGACACATGTGCCGATTTCCTTAAATGAAGAAGAAGCACAGAAATTAAAAGAATCCGCAGATGCCTTAAAGAAAGTGATAGACGGACTGGAATTATAAAAATATGATCTGTGGGAAACTAAGATCAGAAATGAGGAAAAAATGGAATATATTGATATGCACTGCGACACCTTAGGTGCTGCGATCATGCAGGGGAAAAAGACAATAGAGATGCTTTCTGATACAATGATAGATATAAAACGTTTGGGGCAGTCGGGCGTGGCGGCACAGTTTTTTGCCATGTTCCTGCCGCAGCAGGAGCGTGACCGGAGTGCATACCGCCATGAAGCAGAACCAGTTCCGACCATGCCGGAACTACTGGAAAAATTATATGAAATTTATCAGAACACCTTAGAACAGTGCAGGGAAACCTTAGCACCTGCTTATAACATGGCAGATTACAGAAAAAACCGGAGCGAGGGAAAAATATCTGCATTTCTTACGATAGAAAATGCTGCAGTCGCAGAAGGTGACCTGACAAAGATCAGACAGTTTTATGAAATGGGCGTGCGTCTTGTCACACTGACCTGGAACGATGAAAACAGTCTTGGTTATCCACACACCTTCCCGCGGGAACAGGGAAAATGGGGGTTAAAGCCGTTTGGAAAAGAAGCGGTCAGCTATATGGAAACCTTAGGGGTTTTGCCTGATGTTTCCCATCTTTCAGATGATGGATTTTATGATGTGGCAGACGTGACGAAAAAACCGTTTGTCGCATCCCAT
Organism: uncultured Roseburia sp.; assembly: GCA_900550935.1. GTDB lineage: Bacteria > Bacillota > Clostridia > Lachnospirales > Lachnospiraceae > Roseburia. Next base: position 4,225 of record URUD01000021.1, on the reverse strand, counting down.
TCAAATTGCAGGGCACTCTCACCAGCCAGCAGGAACTTAACAGATGAGATGATACGGATCCTTGCAGAGCGTGGCGGCGTGGCAGGGTTAAATTTCTATCCCGGATTTTTGAACCGGGAGCAGACGGATCAGGAGAGCAGGATCGCGTGCATGTGCGACCATGTCGAGCATATGAGAAATGTCGGTGGGATCGAGTGTGTGGGAATTGGAACCGATTTTGACGGGATCTGTGGACAACTCGAGATCAAAGACTGCACACAGATGCCGCTGCTTTTTGATGCGCTGAAAAAGAGGGGATTTTCGGAGCGGGAGCTGGATCACATTGCGTATAAAAATGTGGAACGCGTGTTAAAGGAGTGCCTGCCGTAGGCGACTGGTCGATACCGGACAGATAAAATGCAACATTTTGAAAGGAATGTTGCATTTTTTTATGCAATAAAAATGAAATGTGCTATAATCGAGTATGCGAAAAGAAAATGGGAGACCATTAAGAACGGAGATTACGATGAAAAAACACGATGTTACATATATGATAGCAGTGGCAGCATTGTCCGTGACACTGTTATCCGGCTGTGCAAATGAACGGATGGAAGATGAACTGGGCTTCCGCGATATCGGGATCGCAGACATGCAAAAGGGCGATTACGATGGTGCGATTGTGGCATTTGGAAGCGCACTTGCACAGTGCGCAGGAGAGATCACAGATACCGAGATCGATATCTGTTACTATAAAGCGGCAGCGTTATACGCGTCCGGCGACACACAGGGAGCATATGATACCTATCAGGCACTGATCGATTATAATAAGGACGATGGCAATGCCTATTATCTGATGGGATGTCTGGATCTGCAAAATGGAAATACAGATACGGCAGTCTCCAATTTTGAAAAGGCGGTAAACTGTAATAAAAATGACTACAAGCTCTACATTGGGATTTATGAGGATCTTGCTGCTTATAATATGAAAGAGCAGGGGGAAGAATACTTAAATAAAGCCTTTGACATCAAAGGAAATTCTGCGGAGGATCTGACGAACCGCGGAAGGATCTACTATCTGTTAGGGCAGTATGACAATGCAAAGGAAGAACTTGCGGCTGCGATCAAAAAAGAGAGCAAGGAAGCAAATCTTTATCTGGCACAGGTGTATGAGGCAGAGGGAGATTCCGAGCAGGCAGAAACGTATTATCAGGCATATACAGACTCTGGTATCGCGGACTCAACAGCAATGAATGCACTGGCAGAGATCGAGATGGGAAGGGGGAATTACGCTTCCGCACTCAATTACATCAAACAGGGGCTTGCCATGGAAAATGTACCAAACCGTGCAATGCTGCTTTCCAACCAGATCATTGCCTGCGAGTATACCGGGGATTTTGCAACAGCATGGGAAGTTGTGCAGGAATATATCACGCTCTGCCCGGATGATGCAGCAGCACAGAGAGAATATATTTTCCTCAAAAACAGACAGGTCAAAGAGACCGTAAAGGAGACACCAGCCGAGGATACACAGTCGACAGAGGCAGTGCCATCGGATACGGAGAGTACACAGTAAATGAGACCGGGCAGAAATGCCCAGGAATAGGAGTAAAATGGCAGAAACATTTGAAATAGAAGAAATGAAAGAAAAAGTTGTGCTGGTCGGAGTCAGTGAGCAGGACGGCGATGATGCAGAGGATTCGGTTGCAGAGCTGGCAGAGCTGGTAAAGACAGCGGGAGCCGAAGTCGTCGGGACGCTGATCCAGAAAAGGGCACTGATCCATCCGGGCACTTATGTGGGAACCGGAAAGGTGCAGGAGATCGCAGAACTGGTAGAGCAGACCGGGGCGACCGGTATTGTCTGTGACGATGAATTATCGCCGGCTCAGATAAAAAATCTGGAAATGATACTAAACACTAAGATCATGGATCGTACGCTGATCATTCTAGATATCTTTGCCGCAAGGGCGATCACAAGTGAGGGAAAGATACAGGTCGAACTGGCGCAGTTAAAATACCGTCTGAGCCGTCTGGCAGGAATGGGACGTTCCATGTCAAGACTGGGCGGTGGAATTGGAACAAGGGGACCTGGTGAAAAAAAACTTGAGATGGATCGAAGGCTCATCAAAGATCGGATCGCCCAGTTAAACCGGGAATTAAAGGAGATCCGTCAGCACCGTGAGATCACAAGGGCACAGCGGGAGAAAAACAAGATCCCGGTGGCAGCGATCGTAGGATATACCAATGCCGGAAAATCCACGCTGTTAAATACCTTAACCGATGCCAAAGTGCTAGAAGAGGATAAGCTGTTTGCAACCTTAGATCCGACGACCCGCCTTTTAGAACTGCCGGGAAGGCAGCAGATTCTGCTTACGGATACGGTCGGATTTATCAGAAAGCTGCCGCATCATCTGATCGAGGCATTTAAAAGTACGTTAGAGGAGGCAAAATATGCAGATTATATCCTGCATGTAGTCGATGCATCCAATCCACAGAGGGATAAGCAGATGCACATTGTTTATGAGACACTTTATCAGCTTGACATCAAAGAAAAAACGATCGTAACATTGTTTAACAAACAGGATGCCGTCGTGGAAAAAGAGCCGCTTCGGGACTTTAAAGCGGATCGTACGCTTTCTATTTCCGCAAGAACGGGACAGGGGCTGGATGAGCTAAAAGAACTGCTCTGTGAGCTGCTCCGTGAAAATAAGATACTGGTGGAACGAACCGTACCTTATGATGCAGCAGGTATCATCCAGCAGATCCGGAAATCCGGGGAATTATTAGAAGAAGAATACCGGGCAGAGGGAATCTATGTCAAAGCATATGTTCCTGCAGAACTTTACGGAAAATTATCATAAGAGGCAGAACAAATGATAAAATTATATGACAAAAGCAAGATTAACAAAGAGGATCTTTTGTTTTCAGGAAAAACATTGCAGATGCTGTTGGTTCCTCTTGTCATAGAACAGCTGCTGAATTCATTTATGGGTATGGTGGATACCATGATGGTCAGCAATGTGGGCAGTGCGGCAATCTCAGCTGTGTCACTGGTTGATTCCATCAATACCCTGGTCATACAGGTGTTTGCGGCAATGGCGACTGGTGCGACGATCATCTGTTCCCAGTATATCGGAAGTAAAAATCATGAGGGATGCAACCGTGCAGCAAGACAGATCGTGCTTACGGTTGTTACGATCGCACTGGCGTTATCCATTCTCTGTATTGGATTTCGAAAACCGTTGCTTCGGCTGATCTTTGGTGCGATCGAGCCTGAGGTCATGCGGGCAGCGCAGGTTTATTTCTTTATTACAGTGCTTTCTTATCCGTTTATTGCGCTGTTTGATGCCGGTTCGGCATTTTACCGTGCATCAGGAGATGCAAAGTACCCGATGAAGATCTCTGTGATCTCCAATATCTTAAATATCGCGGGAAACGCATTTTTGATCTTTGGGCTGGACATGGGGGTAGAAGGAGCCGCAATCTCAACGCTGGTTTCCCGTATCTTCTGTACGGTCGTGGTATTCTACCAGCTGTCAAAGCCGAGGCAGGAAATTGTCTTAAATGATTACCTGTCGATCCGACCGGATTTTCCACTGATCGTAAAAATCTTAGCGGTAGGTGTTCCCTCCGGTATCGAGAATGGTATGTTCCAGTTTGGAAAACTGGCGATCCAATCCACAGTTTCCACGCTTGGAACGGCTGCGATCGCTGCACAGGCAATGACGATCATTTTTGAAAATGTGAATGGTGTGGCAGGGATCGGAATCGGTATCGGACTGATGACTGTGGTCGGACAGGCGATCGGTGCGGGACGGAAAGAAGAGGCAAAATATTACATTGTGAAATTAAGCCTGTATGCAGAAGTGGCGGTACTGCTTTCCTGCCTGTTTGTCTTTGCACTTGCGAAACCGGCAATGTGGCTGGCAGGAATGGAAGCGGAGAGTGCAGCACTCTGTTTTCAGATGGTGATCGCGATTACGATCGCAAAACCACTGGTGTGGGTCTTATCGTTTATCCCGGCATATGGAATGCGTGCAGCAGGAGATGTAAAGTTTTCCATGATCGTGGCAACCGGTACGATGTGGCTGTGCCGTGTGGCACTGGCAGTATTTTGTATGCGTGTATTACATACTGGACCGATGGGGGTATGGATCGGTATGTTTGCAGACTGGACCATCCGTGGAATCATCTTTTTCATCCGTTATTTAAGTGGAAAGTGGATGAAAATGAAGATCATCTAAAAAAA
>URUD01000020.1 GCA_900550935.1 uncultured Roseburia sp. | reverse complement strand
AGATGGCAGAAAAAAGAAAATTTTATGGAATGAAAAATGATTACATGTTCCATGCGGTTCTGCAAAAGAACGAAGAAGTTTTGAGAAATAAAGGTGCTTGATCTGACACCACTTGAGACAGCAAGGAGTCAGTCCGAAACAGATAAAAAACTTTTGAAATGGGCAAGTATATTTAAAGCGGAAACGCTGGAAGAATTGGAGCAGTTAGCAAATGGAGAGGAGGTCTTTGAGAATATGGTAGTAACTATGAAACAATTAAGTGAAGATGAAAAAATCCGTATGCAGTGTGAAGCAAGGGAAGATTATGAAAGATGCCTGATTACGGAATATAATGCTGGAAAGCAGGATGGAATAGAACTTGAGCGTAAAAATACAGAAAAAGAACGCCTAAATACAGAGAAAGAACGTCAAAGAGCTGATGCTGCAACAAAAAAAGCAGCAGAGCTTGAGGATGAGGTAAAGAAACTGCGGGCTATGCTGGCGAAATAGACGGGAAGGTTGATCAATCCGAATTAGTTCCATTTTACATGCGGAAATTTGGAACTGATTCGGATTTTTCTTTTTATTTCAAAATGTTACTCTTGCAGTATCAACAATATACGGGCAAGAGGAGATGAAAAGGGGGATGATATGGAGAAGTTAGAAAGAGAAAAGCGGGAAAGCGAAAGCAAAGCTCATAAATGGAAAATGGATTTTCAAGATCTGTGCCAAACATACGAAGTTACAGGCTGTAATAAAGCAACACTCTATTATATGTCAGCCCTGCAACTGAGGGAGCAGATACAAGATAATGCATTAAAAAGACTTTTTATCTATGCAATATGCGATGCTGGTTTTCTGATGGATCGATACACAGATTGTAAGGAACAGCAAATGGAGGCCAGTTTTCGTAATACGGAGAAGAGAATGCGGAAACTGCTGACATTATTGCAGAAAGAAAAAGAGATGTGTGAGCAGTGGGGTGAAATTGTAGGCAGAAAGCGGTTTTCTTCAAAAAACAGAGTTTATTCTGATGCCTACAATGAGGAACTCCTTGCGCTTTGCAGCCTGTTTCGGGAAACATTTGAAATGTCGGAAAGGCAGACACCGAATCTGGCGGATAATTTGCAATATTTCTTAATGGAAGCCAGAAATAATGATCTGATTGAAAAGATCATCCCTTTTTATTTATTTCAGGTTATGGTACGCCACACAAATCGTCTGGCGCAGAATCCGGATTTTCAAATAGTACCAGCCAGTCTGTGGAAATACAAAGAATATGAAATAACGAAGAATAATGGGAAGAACTTCAACAAATATGAACGGTGTATCGGTCTGTTCCAAAAACTGTGTAAGTTATATAAGAATGATCCGCGTATAGACATAGCACTGTGTCGTTATGGCATGGAGCAGTGTTCCAATATACCGGAATGGACATCCATGTGGCTGCGTAAAAAAGAAAAGAAATGCACCACAAAGCTACATCGATTTATAAGTGAATTGTATCTAAGCTGCATAGAGACGGATGAACCAGGGCAATACGCTGCAAATACGATGTTTCCGCATAAAACATCAGAAGAAGAAAATTTATTCATAAGGGATGTGGATCAAAAACTCGAAATCGAAGCCACTATTAAAAGTTACATATTAGAACATATAGAAGTGCTGATACAATTTATGAAAATACAATATAAGGATGTGGAACAAGTAAAATGTCTGGTGACAGATGTTTATCATGCATCCGGATTTAGCAGAATGAAAATAGAAGATATAGGGGAAGAAACAAAACTAACCTATGTCTATGACCAGTTTATAGAAATGCTGGATGAGGCGATTGTTTCATCTGTCTGGGAGACAATAAAAAAACTGGTGGAATGTGAATCAGATCATTTTCAGTTCATGGCTGCTATTTTATCATAGGATATTTGTCCCTCTCGCTCGTATAGAAAACTGTAAAACAGATTTATGGGAGGACAAGAGTATGATCATTGCAATTATTTATATGGCTTTAGGATACTGGGCAACGGGTGTAACCACGCATGCGAATAAGATATTTCTGGGATATGGGATCGGAGAGCTGTTTTTAGAGCGTTTGTGTTGGGCATTTATATTTGGATGGGCATTGATTCCGGTTGCGATCTCAAAACCATATTTTTCAGCCGATAACATGGATGTTACTGCTATGAGAGAAAAATTCGCGAAACAATACCGGGTTTTGGATCTATATGCCAGATTTTTGGAAGGAGACGTGATCGATAAGGCAGAAGAAGCGATCAGATTCCATGTGGATGAACGGTCAATTCAGAGAGATATTGATGATATTCGAATATATCTTGCTGACAGAAAGATTATCGGTTTGGGAGAATGCAGGAATATCATTTATGACAGAATGCAAAAAGGATATGTTATGCGTTGAAATATTCCGGTTGTTTCTGCATGTTATCTATGTTAAACTGATTACAAGCAGAAAGTCAAAATCGTATTTTACATGGGATGGCTTGCCATCCCATTTTCTATTTATTATAGGTAACTCTGCATAGTTACTATATGTCTAAATGTTTCAAGAAACTTCACTGCTTAAATTCCACAAACAAATGAATAGCAGAGAGGTTTCAAAGTATAATAGATCTCTCTGGGTAAGTATGTCTTACAGAAAGGGAGGTCATATGACACAAAAAAGAAGCGTTGTACCGGATAAGGTGACTGTAAAAGGAAAGACGGAAACAATCAATTTTGATGAAATTGGAATTACCAATGATTTCATGTTTGGCACGGTATTCAGGGATAAGGAAAAATGTAAAGAACTGCTCCAGAGAATATTGAAGATCAGGCTGGCTGAGATTGAAGTTGTAGAGCCACAGAAGGTAATGAAAACCACTCTAATCGGAAAAGGAATCCGTATCGATATTTATGCAAAAGATAGCGAGGGCAATGTGTATGATATCGAAATGCAGACGACAGAAGAAACAGATCTGCACCTGAGAACGCGGTATTATCACAGTGAAATGGACAGCTACCAGATCCGTGCAGGACAGAAGTATTTTAATTTGAAGCAATCGGTTGTGATTTTTATCTGTACATTTGATCCTTTTGCAGATGACAGGAGCATTTATACGTTTGAGACGACATGTAAGGAAAATAAAGGACTGGTGCTTGCGGATAAGCGGCGAATGTATTTTGTAAATGTAAATGGGAATAGAGAGGGAATCAGCGAAGATACAACGAAACTGCTTGATTATTTCAAAACCGGGCAGCCAACAGATCATTATACGAAAGATATTCAAAAGCAAGTGCAGATTATTCGAAATGATGATGATTGGAGGGAGAACTATATGACAATCGAAATGAAAATGGATCAGAGATATGAACAGGGGAAAAATGAAGGCGAGCAAAACCGGGATAGGGAACTGATCGCTAAGTGGCTGCAAAAGGGAAAAACAATCACCGAGATTGCAGAGGATCTGGACAGATCAGAGGAATATGTGAAAAGTCTGATTTGTTCTCAGGAATAAAGAGGAGGAGAAAAACGATGATCTGTCCGGAATGTGGAAGGGAACTGGAAAAGGGAATCATTGAGGCAAAAGATGCGTGTATGAAGGTTTTTGCTTCGTTTGAAGAAAAATAAAGTTGACAATCCAGTTAGACTGTACTAACCTAAAGGCGATGAGGGCAGAAACTGGAGGAAAACTATGAAAAAATTAATTTTTGAAACGGAAAAAGACGGTTTTTATGGAACTTATTATGAAAATCCACAAGGTTCGGATTGTGCAGTCATTGGATTATTCGGAGATGATCCGAATGATTATATGGCAAAATGTGGAGCAAAATGGTTACATAAAAACGGTGTAAACGTGCTTTGTATGTCTCCCGGAAAGAAGAACTACAGTCATGTAAATTATCCGTTGGAGAGAATAGAGACAGCAATCAAATGGCTGAAAAACAACGGAAATCGTAAAGTCGGAATTATGGGGATGAGTACAGCGGGCATGGATTCGATTGTTGCGGCTTCTTATTTTCCTGACATTACATTGACCTTTGGACTGACACCGAGTGACTTTGTATGGCAGGGCTTTGAACAGGGAAAAAAGGATGGCTGCGGTGAATGGCCGATTCCGGGCGCATCTACTCTTTCCTGGAAGGGAGAACCACTCGCTTATATGCCGTTTGTGTATGAACATCCGGTTTACTGGCAGAAGGTTATGGAAGAAACGAAAGGTTCCGGTGATTTTGAACGTAGTACATGCCTGTTCATTGATTCTGAAAAAGCAAGAGAACACACGGAAGAAGAGATGATCAAGGTAGAAAATATCAAAGGGAAACTGATTCTTGTCGGTGCAGAGGACGATTCCTTCTGGGAAACAGCAAAGTATATCCGCCGTATGGATCAGCGTCTGAAAGAGCATACGCATAGCTGTGACTATGAGATTCTGGTATATGAGCACGGAACGCATTTTGTTCTGCCGGAATCGCTGCTCCGAAAAGCATTACCTGTAGGGCTTAAATTTGTACTTCGCTTTATTTTCAAGGCTGCAAAGGACTATCCGAATGAGTGCGAAGCAACCAGAAAAGATATTGATAAAAAGCTTTCTGCCGCAATTAAGGAATGGCGGGAATCATAACAGGTCAACCCTGTTTTTTATAAAAATGGAAATCACAGCAATCTTTGCCATGACCTAATGTTTTTGTCCGTGAAAAAGCCAGCTTTTTGAGACCACCATAGGTCACATTATCAGCATCACAGAATATATGACATAGCTGGGGACATCCGTTTTCAGCGCACGCTATGTGCCAAAGACATTTTGTGATTGTCACGTCAAAGTAATCTTTGCCATGGCTTTGTACACTTTCCTGCAGATCAGTGTGTCGCATGACACGAAGGAATATCGTGCTGTAAAGGAAATAAAAGCCGGGTATGATTTCCATTTTTTTCATAGAGGAATGCATATTTGCAGCAACGTGATCAAACATGTATTTCTCCATATAGGTAGTTACCGTTTCTTCGGAGAGATCCTCTTCTGACAGAACTTTATACAGGGCGATGCCCGGAAGAATGGAGCCAATAAGCGTTTTCATTTGGTTTTTTGATTTATTCCGGGTGTTTTTAATAAGCGTGCTGAGCATGTTTGACTGTCTGTCAAATAGTGAGCAGCCTCTGTCTTTTCCGAATTCTCCGACCAGAAATGCTTTGATTTGTTTTTGCTGTTTGATCCGCATTGTTTATCAATCCTCGCTAATTCTCTGGTAAAAGAATAACGCGATTCTGCTTTTTGTACAACAGTAAGATGTGGAGAAATGTATTCGGGGATCTGGCAGGATTACTAATTGATAGGAGGTTATGTTTAAAATGTCGGTAACAATTATTGCAGCAGTTATGGTTATGGTAGCATATTTTCTTGTTTTGTATGGTGGCGTTGGATTTATTCAGGACAAGAAATTCTTCTCTTCTGCACCAAAGGAAGTTCTGGATGCAGTGCCTGACCATAAGGAAAGATTCCCTGGTGCGCATGTAATTGGCTGGATCATTGCAGGGATCGCGGTACTTTTGTTTGCAGGTGCGGCTGTTCTGAGTATTTTGGATGGCATTAGAAATGGTTTCAGCTTTTGGAATTTCTTTGCACGATTTTTGATTATACTGTATGTCATGGAAATTTATGATATATGCTTCTTTGACTGGGTTCTTCTTTGTCATTCCAATTTCTTCCCGCACTTTTACCCGGAAGTGGATGGCATCATGGGACCGTATCTGTTTGGCTATAATAAAAAGACGCATATCATGCATTTTATTATTTATATCCCGATCTGCGCTGTGATCGGCTGGATCTGTACATTCTTTTAAAGAACATCAGAATATTAGAAAGAAAGTAGAAACCTTTTGGAAACAAAGGGTTTCTTTTTTTGTGAGTTAGAAAATCTGGCATGGACAGTTATTTTACATAGAAAAGACAAATCTTTTACCTCATCTTGATTTTATCAATTCAAAGCAGGCAGTATCCTACAAGAAAAGGAGGATAGTGTATGAACGGAAAACCATATCTTGAATTTCGGGAAGACGGTACCTTTCAGGTTTTACATATTACAGATCTGCAGGAAGGGGTGCATCCGAAAAAGGACACACTGCGTCTGTTAAATGCACTTCTGGACACGGCAAAACCGGATCTTGTCATTCTGACGGGAGATCAGTTAAAAGGATATTCGCCGGCATTTCGGCTTTTGGGAAAGGAAAGTGTTCAAAATACATTGCATATTTTGACAGAGCCTATGGAAAAACGTTGTATTCCCTATGCGGTTACATTTGGAAATCATGACGTGCAGTGCGGCATTTCCAATGAGGAGCAGGCGGCTATTTACCGCAGCTACCCATATTGTATCTGCCCGGCAGAAGAACAGGCTGCTGGTACATTTTATCTAAAGATCCGAAACAGCAGTGGAGCCGAAGCGCTGCGCTTTTATCTGATAGACAGCGGCAATCAGACTGTACATGGGCAGTATGCACCGCCTGCACCAGCGGTTCTGGACTGGTTAAAAGAAAAACTTTTCCAGGATCAGATCCCGTCCATGGTATTTCAGCATATTCCATTGCCGGAATACAAAAAGTGCAGAAATGTTACCCTGAAGGAACGGATCTGCAGCCCTGAGAAAAATGTAGGGGAGTTTGAGTTGTTGCGTGACAACGGGAAGGTCATGGCGGTATTTTGCGGTCATGATCACAAAAACGATTTTGTGGGGCAGGTAGATGGTATTGATCTGGGGTATACCCCATCGGGCGGCTTTGCCTGCTACGGGCCGGGCGCAGAACGCGGCGGAAGACTGCTGACATTCCATGTGGATCGCCCTATGCACTATGAAACAAAGGTGCTCCGTTATTGTGACATTGTGGCACCACACACGGGAAATCGGATCAAAGAATTTTTCGATATCCATACGCCGACCTGCTGGCCGGGCAGAATAGAATTGATAGATGAGGAGAATTTAGAAAATGCGTAAAAAAGAGAGAAACTTGCGAAGTCTGGATATGCGACGAACCTTACTGGTAACACTTCCTTTTGCCGGAGCACTGGCATTCTGGCAGGCATATGACGGTATTATCCCGCTGATCCTGCGTGATACATTTCATCTGGGAGATACACTTGCCGGCGCTGTCATGGCACTTGATAATGTCTGTGCGCTGTTTTTGCTCCCGTTTTTTGGCAGCATCAGTGATCGCTGCCACAGCCGTCTGGGACGGCGTACACCGTTTATTCTGGTTGGATCACTGCTTGCAGCTTTGTTAATACCGCTTCTGGCTGTTGCGGATCAAATGCGGAGCCTGCCATTTTTCTTTACGGTCTTATGCCTTGTGCTGGTTGTACTTTCCAGCTACAGAAGCCCTTGTGTGGCACTGATGCCTGATGTAACACCGCGTCCGATCCGGGCAAAGGCGGATGCGTTCAATTCCTTGATGGCAGCAGCATCCGGCGTTGTGATCCTGATCAGTATTTCCCTTGCGGTTCCGGACGTGGAACATCCCAATTATATGCCGGTTTTCCTGATCATTTCAGCCATTATTATTCTCTGCACGGTTCTGTTTGCGGTTTTCTTCCGGGAAAAGAAAGCAGTGGAAAAGATGCATACGGAAAGTCTTGCCATGGGGATTTCCGAAGCAGACATGGATGCAAGTGATGAGGGCGGAAAGGAAAAAGAAACAGATGCAGTTGTGCGCAGGTCACTTCTTGGTATTCTGCTTTGCGTATTTTTCTACTTCATGGCATCCAATGCAGTTACCTCTGCCTTCAGCAAATATGCCAGTCAGGTATGGGGAGCAGGCGGCGGAAGCTTTGCCAATTTCCAGCTTGTCGCGACAATGGTAACTTTGATCTCTTATATGCCTATGGCAAATATTTCCTGCAGGATTGGCAGAAAACTGACTACCTATATCGGAATCGGACTGATGTGCTTTGGAGGTTTCTGTATTTTTATGACACAGGGGTATAGTCCACTCATCTATGTATTTGTTTCTATATCAGGTGTTGGTATGGGAACTGTTGCAACCACGATCTATCCGATGATCATGGAGGTTGCCAGTGAAAAAACGACCGGACGTTATACCGGATACTATTATACAGCCAGTATGTCAGCGCAGATCATCACGCCGATCCTTTCCGGAGCGGTCATGGAATTTATCGGCTATCGTTATCTGTATCTGTATGCGATCGTCTGTGCACTGCTTGCAGCATTGCCGCTTGCAATGGTACAGAAGGGCAATACCATTTTATTAAAAGATCTGGATCTGGATCATCCTACGGGAGAATTATTAGAGGCAGGTAACTAATAATTCTCCCGGGATTTTGACACCGATATTTGTTTTCGTATTATCGCACAAACAGATATCCCGTATAAGCGATATATAAAAGGATACATACCGCGCCTTCCCATCTGCACATGGACTTTTTGCTGCGGGCAAAGATATACAGCAGAATGGCACTGAGCAGAAGTAAAATGCAGTCGATCACGGATTCGGACAGGACGGCAAGTGGCGTGATCGCAGCAGAAATACCCAGGATAAACAGAATATTGAAAATATTCGATCCGATCGCATTGCCGAGCGCAAGACCGCTGTCTCCCTTTCTGGTAGCGACAATAGAAGTAACAAGCTCAGGAAGGGAAGTACCGACCGCAATGATCGTCAGGCCGATAAAGTTCTGGCTGACACCGAAGCTTTCCGCAATAATACAGGCATTATCGACGACAAGATTTCCTCCTGCGATAACTGCGATCAGACCACCGGCGATATACAGAAGACTTTTTGGCAGGGACAACACCTTGCCATTTTCTTCGTCCTGTCTGTTTTTCAGGGCAGATATGACCATAGAGATCAGATACGCTGTCATACCGATCAGAAGAAGGATCCCTTCCAGACGGCTGAGTACTCCGTTTGCAAGCATGATGCACAAAATAAAAGTGATCAGGATATTGAGTGGAAGATCACGTTTTAAAATGTCCTTGTTGGTGGAGAAGGCTGCCATAAAGGCGCATATGCCGACCACGACAAGCCCATTAAAAATGTTGGATCCGATGACATTACTGAGAGCGATCTCATTGCTTCCGCTCAGTGCAGCACTCATGCTGACAGAGGCTTCCGGAGCACTGGTTCCCATGGCAACGATCGTCAGTCCGATGATCACGCTTGGGACACGAAGAAGCCGGGCGAGGGAAGAACTGCCATCCACGAAGAAATCCGCTCCCTTGATCAGGAGCACAAAACCTACAACTAACCATACATATTCCATAATTTGGTCCTTTCCGCGATAAAAGCATAAAAAACGAGACCTTTATCGCATACAAAATAGTCGATAAAAGTCTCGTTACTTACCCACAATAACCGGCCTTACGGCGTGATGACGATCATTATGACATCAGCAGATGCAAACTACTCCCTTTTATAGTAAGTATACTATGGCAGAAGCAGCAGTATGTCAATCACTAACCGGTTAAGAACCGGTAAAGATGTGGCATGTGCAATTTTATTTGTTATCAGGTAACATTTTATCGGTAACCAGGGATAATCCCTTTCCGATCAAAATACATGCAACTGCCAATGCTACTGTAATTCCTGCACAAAGTAATACACCTGTTAATCCTGTTCCCATTTTTAATAATCTCCTTTATTTTTGAATTTTACGGAATGCATATAGTTACTTTTCCGTACTGCATTCGCCATGTAAATCCAGAAAGACTGCTATTAATGACTTGCTTGCTGCGATTTATACGGCTCTGGATCGTTAAAAATAAAGGAGTTTGTTTTTCTGTCCATCCTGATCATGGATATATCGGATGATAAACTGGCGGCTGCACAGAAAGGCTGCTGCCAGATAAAAGAACATGAGCGTCAGCAGGATGCAGAATGCGCAATAGCCTGCTGCTTCGTGACAGGTAAGATCGGCTTTTGTATTGGTAAGCCGTCTTGCTGTAGAACGGTTTAATACAACCGCATGACTTGCATAAAAGGTTTCTTCTGCGTTGATAAAATCAGGAATGATCCCTGTATCTTCCTCCAGAATACAGGGAACAGAGGTTGCCTGTGTGTAACCCAGATAGGGTATTTCATCCGCGGAAAGTATTTCCGGATTTTTGTCCAGAACAGAAAGAAGGAACAGAATAAGAAGAAGCAGGCAGGCAGTTCTGCTGCGCCTGTAAGATGCTTGTTTCATATTGCTTCCTCCTTTCCTGCAATTTATTCCTGCCTTATTATATGCTTCCGATTCCCCGATTTCAATATGAATTCAGTTAAGATTACAGAAGAGAAATCCCGGCTGCAATTGCGGATGGGAAATGATTGAAAATACAGATAGAACAAGTTACAATAAAAAAAGAGTAAGAATGGATACGGAGGTGCTTTATGAAGCAGAAACAGATACTTGCACTACTGCAGGATATGTCGCTGACAGAAAAGATCGGGCAGATGGTACAGATGGTCGGAATGCTCTATGATGCAAAGGAGCAGGGGATTATAACCGGTCCTATGATGGCAGATATGAAGGTAACGGAGGAAGATTTGAAGATGGCGGGCTCCAGCCTTCTTTTATATGGTGGGGAAAAGCTTGCCAGAATCCAGAAAAGCTATATGGAAAACCAGCCGCATCATATTCCGCAGATGTTTATGTATGATGTGATCCACGGTATGAAAACAATATTTCCGGTTCCGCTTGCACAGGGAGCGAGTTTTGACCCGGTGCTTGCAAGAGACTGTGCGTCTGTTGCAGCGAAAGAGGCAGCAGCCGGCGGAATCCATGTGGCATTTTCGCCGATGGTCGATCTGGTGCGTGATCCCAGATGGGGACGTGTGATGGAATCGACCGGGGAAGATCCGTATTTAAACGGACTGTTTGCGGAGGCTATGGTGCAGGGACTGCAGGGAGACGACATGAGCCGGGAAGGAAAGGTCTGCGCCTGTGTGAAGCATTTTGCAGGATACGGCGGTGCAACAGGCGGACGGGACTATAATACGGTAGAAGTATCTGAAAATTCCTTCCGCAATGAATATCTGCCTGCTTATGAAAAAGGGATCAAAGCAGGAGCCGGTATGGTGATGACATCGTTTAATACGGTAAACGGTGTTCCGGCGACGATCAATCAGTGGCTGATGAAAAAAGTGCTCCGGGAAGAAATGGGATTTGACGGGGTACTGATCTCAGATTTTGCAGCTATTTATGAAACGATCGCGCATGGCTGCTCGGAGGATGCCAAAGATGCGGCGCATAAAGCTGCACTTGCGGGTGTGGATATTGATATGATGACAGAGTGCTACAGAAGTGAGCTGATCAGACTGGTGGAAGACGGAACGATTCCGGAAGCACTGATCGATGAAAGTGTGCTCCGTATTCTGACACTGAAAAACAAGCTTGGTCTGTTTGAAGATCCCTATAAAGGCATGGGAGCTGAAAAGGAAGCGCAAATGCAGTTGACAGAGGCACACAGAGCACTTGCCAGAAAGGCAGCAGCGCAGACCTTTGTACTTCTGAAAAACGAAGGTGGATTGCTTCCGCTGTCGACGGAAAAGAAGATTGCCTTTATTG
The DNA here is from genome assembly GCA_900550935.1 of uncultured Roseburia sp. Lineage (GTDB taxonomy): Bacteria > Bacillota > Clostridia > Lachnospirales > Lachnospiraceae > Roseburia. The sequence goes on along the minus strand of URUD01000020.1, from coordinate 34,844 downwards.
GTCCTTATACAGACAGCAAGTGTCTGATCAGTACATGGGCGATCTCCGGAGATGTAAAGGATTGCGTGACGATCCGTGAGGCAGCGGAAGAAGTATTCGACAGCACAAAAACTACATATGTGCAGGGGAGTGCTTTTATGCCACAGGGCTATGTATTTGAAGGCTTTGATCAGGCAGGGAATGTGCTGCCTGTGGAATATACGGAAGCGGAAAGAACGCAGATGCTGCAGGAAGCGATAGAAGCAGCAAAGCAGGCAGAGATCGTTGTAATGCCGATCGGCGAATATTATCTGCAAAGCGGTGAGGCAACAAGCCGGGGAGATATCCGGATTCCGGAGCCGCAGCTCGTGCTTTTGCGGGAGGTTGCAAAGGTCAATGCCAATATTGTGGTCGTGCTGTTTAACGGAAGACCGCTTGACTTGCGGGAAGTAGAGGAAAACGCGAAAGCAGTGCTGGAAGTATGGCTTCCGGGAACAGAAGGCGGCCACGCCATTGTAGATGCATTGACAGGGAAAGTAAATCCATCCGGGAAACTGCCGATGAGTTTCCCTTACTGTGTAGGACAGATTCCTGTTTATTATAATTATTTAGCGACGGGAAGACCAAATGATCCACAGAAAAAAGAAAGATACCTGTCCAAATATCTGGATATTCCAAATGAACCATTATATCCGTTTGGGTATGGTCTTTCCTATACAGCGTTTACCATATCGGACGTCATACTTTCTTCAGACAGGCTGACGAAGGATGGAGAGATAACAGCATCCGTATGCATACAAAATACAGGAGAGAGAGAAGGCAGTGATGTACTGCAGCTCTATATCCGGGATGTGACAGCTTCTGTTGCCCGCCCTGTGAAAGAACTGAAAGGAATCGAAAAAGTCAGCTTAAAGCCGGGCGAGAAGAAGGAGATCAGTTTCCGGATCACCGAAGAAATGCTCCGGTTTGTGCGTGCGGACGGAAGCTACGGAAGTGAACCGGGTAAATTCCGTGTATGGATCTCAGACAGCAGTGACAGTGGTGTGTATCAGGAGTTTATCTTGTAATATATTGCTGTCTTGTGTATAATAAATAAGACTGGCTGAGACAATGACAGAAAACGAACAGCAAGAAAAGGAGATCATAAATGAAAATAGCAGTTTTAGAGAGAAACAGTGTCGGAACAGATATTGATGTAACCTGTTTTGAAGATTTTGGAGAGGTTACTTATTATAGAAATACAGTAGCGGCAGATGCGGCTGAAAAGGTAAAGGATGTTGATATCATCATTGCCAATAAAGCACCAATGAATGAAGAGACGTTAAAAGATGCGCCGAATGTAAAGCTGATCTGTGAATTTGCGACCGGCTTTGACAATATTGATCTGGAATATTGTAAAAAGAGAAGAATTAAGGTTGCCAATGTGAAGGATTATTCCACTGCTGCAGTGGCACAGCATACATTTGCCCTGGCACTTTACTTATTAGAGCATCTGCCACATTATGATACCTATGTAAAGGACGGTTCTTATGGTGCGCAGGATCGGTTCAGCAATTTTGATCTGCCTTTCACAGAGCTTGCAGGCAAGACATGGGGAATTATCGGAATGGGTAATATCGGCAGAATGGTTGCCAAGATCGCAACAGCTTTCGGCTGTAAAGTTATTTTTCATTCTGTGACAGGAAAGAGCACCTGTACGGAATATGAGCAGGTATCCAAGGACGAGCTGCTTGCGCAGTCCGATATTTTATCCCTGCACTGCCCACTTTCTGACCTGACGAGAAACTTTATCGACAAAGAGGCACTCTCCAAGATGAAGAAAACCGCACTTCTGATCAATGTGGCAAGGGGGCCGGTTGTCAACAGTGCAGATCTGTATGACGCACTGGAAAGCGGAGAGATCGCAGCGGCGGGACTGGATGTGCTTGAAAAAGAGCCGATCGCAGCAAATAATCCGCTTGGAAAGATCCGGGACAGCAACAAGCTGATCATTACACCACATATGGCATGGGCATCTGTGGAGGCACGTGAAAGACTGGTCAACGAGGTTTATAAAAACATAGAAGCTTTCCTGAAAGGTGAAGACAGAAATATCATTATATAATGTGGTGAAAAGGGGCTTTTTGCTTGGTTTTCCTAACGTTGTATGGTATAATAATGTGAGATAAACCGTAATGGAAAACGGCAAAATGCAATATGGGAACAGTGTGAAGAGATACTGTTGTAAGGAGTTACTATGGCAGATAAAGAATTAGATAAGAATCAGCAGGAAAAGGATATCGATATTGATGCGCTCTTTGCAAAGATGATGGCTGATAAGGCAGCCAGCGGAGAAGAGATCAAACAGGCTGAGGAAGAGCCTGAAAAAGCCGCACCGCAGCCGGAGGCTGAGAGATATGCCGTGGCAGAGAACAGTCAGAAAACAGAAGAGGAGCCTGCAGATGATATGGGTACAGAAGAGGCACCTGTAGAAACGGAACCCGCAGAAACCGTGGAATCTGCAGAGGCAGAAGATACAGATGAGGAAGAACAGCCGATACCGGAAGCAGACAGTGCTACAGACGCGGTGGAAGCAGAGTATGGCTCAGATATGGCAGAGGAAGCAGCTGCAGAAGAAAGTGGGCAGGAAGAATTTGTTCCGGTTGCAGACATTGGTACGAAAAAGAGATTTTTTACTTTTTCCCGCAGAATGTTACTTCTGGCACTTGTTCCGATGCTGGCGATCTGTATTATGATCACTATGTTCAGCACAAAGTCATTACAGTCCGGACTGGAAGAAGAGATAAAAAAATCTCTTCAGATCGTAGCAACCTCTCTGGATGAAACATATAGCAATCTGTATGAAGGTGACTATAAGCAGGATCTGACAGGACGTGTTACCAAAGGTGAAGTGCTGATCACCGGTGATAATGAACTGATTGATGCACTTAAGGAAAGAACCGGATTTGAAATGACGTTGTATTTTTACAACATGCGTCTGATCACAACCGTGAAGCGCGAAAAGGGCGGAAGATCTACCGGTACAAGACTGGATAAGGAAATTGCAGAACAGATTAATAAAGGTGAGTCTGTTTTTGTGGAAAATGCAGATATTGAAGGACATACCTATTATGCATATTATCAACCGCTTTTAAATGCGGATGGTTCGGTAGCAGGTGCGATCGGAGTTGCAAAAGAGTCCGAAGATGTACAGGCCAATATCAAGGGGCAGACAACGAAGATCATTATTATGTCTGTGGTTCTGATGGGTGTTGTATCGATCATTATTGTGCTGCTTGCATCCAAGATGGTATCAGTCATGGAAGAGACAAGAAAGTTCTTAGGCCAGATCGTGAAGGGAGAGCTTTCTACTAATGTGAATAAGAAGATCACAAAGCGTAACGATGAGCTGGGAGATATTTACAATATTTCCATCCGGCTGCAGAATGCGCTGAGGCGTATTGTTTCAGATATTAAGAAATCTTCTTCAGACCTGATCACATCGGCAGATCAGCTGGCCAATATGGCCATTAATACAAGAGGAACCGTGGACGTAGTTTACCAGTCGCTGGAGGAAATTACCAAGGGATCTGCAACGCAGGCAGACGAAACCGGTGTTGCAAAGCATAATGTGGATCGGATCGGTGAGCAGATCACATATATTACAGATGAGGTAGATTCGCTGACCAGACATGCAGAGCAGATGTCAGATGCAGAAAAGGCTTCAGAGGTGATCATCGGAGAATTAAATGCCTCCAATGAAGAAGCAAGTACTTCTGTGACAAAGATAGCAGAACAGATCAATACATTGAATGATTCGATCGCATCCATCCAGTCTGCGATCACAATGATCCAGAATATTGCAGATGAGACAGATCTTCTTTCCTTAAATGCAAGTATCGAAGCTGCCAGAGCTGGAGATGCAGGTCGTGGATTTGCGGTTGTTGCCCAGCAGATCAGCAAACTGGCTGAGCAGTCCAATACGACGGCAGAGGAAGTAGAAAAGATCATTGCTGAGATCATATCCGAATCTAACCGCATGGTTGAGGTAATGGAAGAAGTGAAGGTGAAGATGGATCAGCAGCAGCAAAAGCTGGATGAGACAATGGAGAAATCCAATGCAGTGGCTGTTGGTGTCAGCAACTCGCTTGATAATATTGAAAATATCCGTGGAAAGGTCAGCGTTCTAAGTGATTCGGGAGATGCCATTCAGGATGTGGTACATAATCTGGCATCTATTTCCGAGCAGAATGAAGCTTCTACAACGAGTACAATGAACTCCGCACAGGGCATGAGTGATACGATGAACAGCCTCGAGGTTTCATCTGAAAACCTTCGCCAGCTCGCCGGTAAACTCGACGAAGCCCTCGCGATCTTTAAGATGTAATAGGTGCAAAAGAAAAACAAGCGGCTGCGTAAGCGGCCATTTGTTTTTCTTGCGCCATTAACGAGCAAACCGTCTGCGAAGCAGACGATAGAGCACCGAAGGTGCGGGTTTGCGAGTCTACATTGGTTTCTTTGTACCGCACTCGACGCAGAACTTTCCTTCATTCTTTGTACCGCATTCCGGGCAGAACCACTGCATTTTCACAGGTTCTTCCGGTTTCTTGGAACCACATTCCGTACAGAACTTACCACTGTTTTTTGCACCGCAGCTGCAGATCCATTCACCTGCTGCAGGTGCGCTTTGCTGCGGAGCCGGAGCTGCCTGCTGAGGCTGGGCCTGTGCCTGCTCCTGGGCAGCCATGTTAAATAATGTATTGGCATTTAAGCCGCCAGCGGCGTTTGCCATATTCATGCCTGCAAAAGCCATCATAGGACCGGTGCTTGTATTGCTGGCAGCAGCTTTCATTGCTTCTGCCTGTGCGCTTGTCAGAGTGGCAGCAGCCATGCTTGTGTTGCGGAGTACTGCAGTTTTTTGCAGTTCTTTGATCATCTTTTCGTCTTCCGGTGAAGCAGTTACCGTGTTAACACCGAAAGAAGCAACCTTGATACCGCGCAGCTCTGTCCATTTTTCGGAAAGAACGTCATTTAAGGCATCTGCCAGCTCCATGGTATGAGCAGGAATGTTGCTGTAACGGACGCCCAGATCGGAAATCTTTGCAAAAGCAGGCTGCAGTGCTGTCAGAAGCTCTGTTTTCAGCATGCTGTCAATATTATCTCTGGTGTAGTCATCTGTAACATTACCGCAGACATTGGTGTAGAACAGAAGCGGATCTACGATCTTGTAAGAATATTCTCCATTGCAGCGAAGTGCGATATCAATATCCAGTCCGATATTATTATCAACGACACGGAACGGAACAGGATTCATCGTACCATATTTATTGCCGAGGATTTCCTTTGTATTGATGAAGTATACACGCTGATCCTTAGCCGGATCACCACCCATGGAAATACGTTTGCCGATCAGGGCAAAGGTTTGTTTGATGTTATCTCCGAGACTGCCATAGAAAATACTTGGCTCAGAAGAAGTATCGTATACAAATTCACCGGGCTCTGCGCAGACTTCAACGATCTTACCCTGATCGACGATCAACATACATTGTCCGTCGTTGACAGCAATGATAGAGCCGTTGGAAATAATGTTATCCTCACCCCTTGTATTGCTGCTTGCACGTTTATTACTCGTGCGCTTTTCCCCTTTTGTTACCAGTACATCTGCTGCCATGGAGTCGCAGTAAAAATACTCACGCCACTGATCTCCGAGTGCAGATCCGATCGCATTTCCGGTTGCTTTGATTAATCCCATAATTTCCTCCTTATATATGTATTATGTATGTGTGAATTCTATCATACTTCTGTCAAAAGAATATGACTGTTGTTCTTATATGATACTGGTGATCTTAATATTCTGATTGGCTGCCAGATCAAGGAATTTATTACAACATTTAATTGTGGGCCTGGAGAGATAAGAGGGATTTACAAATACAACTTCACCTTCCAGACCATTGTTTAATAAAATACGTTCTCCGATAAAGCTGGTACCGATGTGTCTCAGAAATTCCAAATACAGCTCCGGATCATACTTCTGAAAACCATCCTGTTCAAATGACTCGATCACAGAGTAAGGACAGAGCGGATTGCGATAACATCTGTTGCTTGTCATGGCATCATAAATATCGACGATCGTGACCATTTTGGAAAAGAACGATATTTTATCGGCGGTAAAACCGTATGGATAGCCACTGCCATCACATTTCTCGTGATGCATAAGGGCAGCATTTTTAACTTCCTCCGGTAAATTATACTGATCGAGCAGATTATAGCCGTCAAGAGGATGACGTTTGATTGCTTCAAATTCTGTTTTGGTAAGTGCGCCCGGCTTTTTCAGGATCGTTTCCGGTACTTTCAGCTTACCGACATCATGGAACAGCCCACAGGATGTGGCAAGGATACGTTCATCCTTGCTTAGATTCAGCCATCCGGCAAATATATTGCAGATGATAGCTGAGTTAATACTGTGCGCATAAGTGGAATCGTCATAATCCCGCATGTTCAGCAGCATATCCATCATATTGATGGAGGATGCCTGCCCTTCTCCGATCAGGACAAGTGTCTGGGAAAGCAGATTTTCCGCATCAAAGCCGGAATTGGATTCTACGATCTGATTCAGTCCTGTCTGCAGGGATTCCACATGATCTTCAAAACTTTTTTTAAAATTGATAAAATCGGGATTTGATTTGATACGTTCACTATAGGACGGCGTGTCAAAAAAACTGGTCTGCGGCGGTGCAACTTCTTCGTCTTCGATACGGACGGAGTAAATTGCAAAGGCTTCCAGTTTTTCGATTCCGTTTTGCGTGAGGATGATTTTTTTCGGAAGAATCAGCTGTCCATCTATGGAAAAAATATCTTCCGCAGTGACCATACCGGGATGTAAATCCTTTACAAGAAGTTTTCTCATATGCATTCCCACCTCTCTGCAGAAATAACCTGTTTCATTTTGAAACGAAAGTTTTTACTACCTATATCATAGAAGAAATTGGAATGCGTGTCAATGAAAAGAGAACTTCCTTACGGAAGTTCTCGGATCAGATTACGGATTGTTAAAATGTAAGCTGGAGAAACGGATAATTCATCGATTCCCATCTCAATAAATTGCTTTGTCAAAGCAGTGTCACTGCCAAGTTCACCGCAAATACCAACCCAGCAGTTTTCTTTATGGCCGTTGTCAATGACCATCCGGATCATACGCAGAATGGCTTCGTGGTGTGGGTTATAAAAAGCATCCAGCGCCTCATTCTGTCTGTCGATCGCAAGTGTATACTGGGTCAGATCATTTGTACCGATGCTGAAGAAATCAACTTCCTTTGCCAGAAGATCGCTGATCATAACAGCCGCAGGGGTTTCGATCATAATACCGATCTCGATCTCTCCGAACGGGATCTGCTGCGTCGCCAGTTCATCCCGTACCGCGGAAAGGATCTGCTTGATTTGCCTGACTTCTTCGACGGAGGTGATCATTGGGAACATGATCGAGATCGTACCATAAGCACTGGCGCGTAAGATCGCACGGAGCTGTACTTTGAAGATCTCCGGTTTTTCCAGACAGATGCGGATCGCACGAAAGCCCATCGCAGGATTTTCTTCCTTTGGCAGATTAAAATAAGACGCCTGTTTATCGGCTCCGATATCAAGTGTGCGGATAATGACCTTTTTGCCTGCCATATTTTCCGCGACAGTCTTATAGGCCTGGAACTGCTCCTCCTCGGTCGGATAATCCTGTGCTTCCAGATACAGAAATTCGCTGCGGAACAGTCCGATTCCGCCCGCATCATTGGCAAGTGCGGCCCCAACATCGGACACATTACCGATATTGGCGTAAAGATTGATCTTTTTACCGCTTTTTGTGATGGTTTCTTTTCCTTTCAGCTCTGCCAGAAGCTGTTTTTGGCGTAGGTCTTCTTCTTTCTTTGCCTGCATTCCGGCAAGAAGTGCGTCATCAGGCTCGATGATCAGCGTTCCGCTATGTCCGTCTACAATTGCCGTTTTACCGTTCCATTCATCTCTGACCGGAATACCGACAAGAGCGGGAATTCCCATGGTACGGGCTAAGATCGCGGTATGGGAATTGGAAGAACCGAGTGTTGTCACAAAAGCGAGCAGATTGTCCTTATCCATTTGTACAGTCTCGCTCGGTGCAAGGTCTTCTGCCATGATAATAACAGGTTCCATGATATCGTGTTTATCGGTCTGTCCCATAAGAATGCGGATCAGACGGTCGGAAATATCTTTGACATCCGCTGCGCGTCCCTGCATATATTCGTCATCCATAGAAGCAAATAACCGGGAGAAGTTATCACCGGTGCTTGCAACCGCAAATTCTGCATTTACCTGCTGGGAGCGGATGATATGGTAAACACTGTCAAGATAGTCATCATCATCGAGCATCATCCTATGAATTTCAAAGATCATAGCGCCTGATTCACCAACTTGAGTAAGTGCTTTGTCATAAAGAGACTGTAACTGTGCACCTGCTTCTTCGCGCGCATGGTCAAAGCGGTTGATCTCGGCTTCCGGATCGGAGATCCTGATCCGTTTTACCTGCTGCTGTTCTTTTTCGTATTTACAGATTTTTCCGATCGCAATTCCATTAAAGATTGATTTTCCATGATAGGTTTCCATATCATACCCCCTTGCTATTGCATAAAATCATTCATGTCCGACAGTCAAAGCCGGAGAGCGTGTAGGCGGTGATGTTCATATCCCCTGAAAACTCTACGGTATGTGCATGTCCGGTCTTGTAATATCTGCTGCTAAATACATAATGCCCGTTATTGACAAAGATTTCAATAGTAGAATGATCGACCAGGATCTGCAGACTGCTTACTTTATTCTCTCTGATTTTTGCTTTTCGTATACAACGGCCGCAGCCTTTTGCATCTTCCGGATTACATTCCCGGTCCGGCAGGAAGGAAAGGGAAAGGACAGAAGTACCGGCATCATACAGAATCTGCATTCCTTTATCAATAATAATCGAAAAATCTTCATTGCCGGAAATATCTGCGAGCATTTCAAAAGTTCCCTCTGTCAGAAAATGATCCGACGGAATGATGACAGCATCCTTGCGCAGGGAAGTTAATTCTTTTACCGGATTCTGGCAGATATCGCCGGATGCGTCCAGAGTCAGTTCTCTTGGGACGGTCAGCGTATGCTGCCAGCCTTCCGCAACAGTCGGATTTTTATATTCGATATCACCGATGCCCATCCAGCCGATCAGGATTCTTCTGCCTGATTCATCGATAAAGCTCTGCGGTGCGTAAAAGTCAAAGCCCATATCCCATTCTGTGAAAGGAGATAAGGTATAATCTTCCAAATCTCCGAGAATGCGGTAATATCCTGATTGGTAAACATTTTGATACTGATATTCCTCTGCTGCAATGCCCTGGGGCGAAATGGAAAGGAAACGGTTTCCGTCAATCCGGAACAGATCCGGGCATTCCCACATATAACCAAAAGGTTTTTCGGAGGTAATATATTGTTTGAAACGGAAGTGTTCCTTATCCTCTGCTTCATAAAGAAGAACACAGCCAACAGCATTTCTGGTTCTGGCACCGAGCACCATATAGTATTTTCCGTTTTCTTTAAAAACCTTAGGATCCCTGACATGGCAGGATAAGGTGTGCGGGTAATCTGCACTTGTTAAAAGGCATTTTTTGGCAGAAGCCGTAATGCCGTCTTTTGACGTGACCAGCGTGGTATTGGAGCCGCGGCCTTCATAGGTAAAGTCGAAATCACCGTCTTCCATTGTATTGCCTGTGTAATAGAGATACATGGTATCGTCTTCGACAAATGCACTTCCGGAATATACACCATCCTTATCCAGATCACAGTCCGGTGATAAAAAGATGCCTGTATAAGTATAGTTTATAAAATCTTTTGTTTCATAGTGTCCCCAGTATTTGTCTCCCTCGCCAATGGCGGAGTAAGGAGAATACTGGAAAAAAATATGGTAAGTACCATGCAGCTGACAGAGCCCGTTTGGGTCATTCAGCCATCCGGATGGTGGCATCAGATGAAAGGAAAGTGCGGAATCTGTATGAGAAACCCTGGTCATGTGAATTTGCTCCAGTTTTTTGATCTTTTCATTATCCTGTATTGTATTGTGAACCATAAATAATATTCCTCCCTGTTGTATTGCCTGAGACCGGTATCTCCCAAGGCTTGTCAATAGCAGTTTCTATATAATGCAATCGTTATCATATTCACTGGCATTATTATTACAAAATAATCAACTGATTATATGAAAGAGTATTATGATTGAATATGAAAACGATTTCACTTTGCAATTGTATTATAAGAGAGCAGATGGCGCTTGTAAATTGTCAAAAATCAATAAATTATCTGAAAGGGAATTGTGGAATATGACGGTCTGAAACATTGCGGAAACTATCACGCATGAATAGGGTCTTACATTTGTCTCAAAATTATGCGACAGGATTCATAATGTCAATCTGAAAATGATGAAATAGCTGTCTTCATAGCATACGCAGTCAGCCCCGACAGAGCCGCCTGCTTTCGTGATATTTGTCTGTAAGTAATACAGTCCGAGTCCGCGTTTATTATCTGCCTGCCCGTAGGCTGCGGAATCTGCCCGTTTAGAAGCAGCGTCAGAACCTGCCTGTGTCTGTTTGGTGGAATAGCCGCGTTTAAAGAAATTGCTGATCTCCTCCGGTGAGATCATGGCAGGAACCGGATTGCGGATCTCATACCGCACCGCTCCGTCCTTAGAATCCAATAAGGCATAGACCGTATCGCCCGCTTTGCAGGCTTCGATCGCATTCTGTGTCAGGATGCTGATATAATCGGTCAGCGCATGCTCCGGTGCATGACTTTCCAATATCGCATTTACAATATCAAACTGCAGCGCAATCCCTTTTTTCTGCGCATGGCTTGCCAGACTGTACAGAGAAGCTGCCAGCAGCGGCATATTGATCTGCAGAAGCGGATAATTTGCCATCGGATTGGAAAACTCCTGCGAATAAGACTGCAGCGCTCTGGAAAGCGAGTCATAGTCCTTGTACATAACAGAAAGATTCGCAAGACTTTGCAGGTGATTTGCGTACTCGTGCTGGCCTGCTCGGATCTCTTGGATCAGAGAATCGTAGATCGGCATATTTTTCTGATAGCTGTCGATTTCCTGCTGCTGGAGCCTTGTGCGCTGGTCGTAGTAAAGGATCCAGATATTGATCGCTGCAAGCAGTGTCAACAGTGTGATGACAAGGGACAGAATTTCGTAGATCTGCTGCGGGTAGATCTTGAAAAACGCCAAACAGAACAAAATCACAAGATATGTATTCAGTGTCAGAATACGAAGCAGATAAGAAGCCTGCTTTACATAGTCAAACAGATGCTTCGCAAACGGAAGCTGAAAAAATGCAGCAGCAGAGACAAATGTCAGGAAGTTGCCAAGGAGGCTGATGCCGGTTCCGTTGAAAGCCTCGATCCGGAATATAAAATACATGATGCCAAGAAGTATGCACTGCAAAAGAAAAATGCTGCCATGTGTGAGCATAAAAAGGAGAAAGCGGTTTAATGCAGTATCTTCGATAGTTATAAAAATATAAACAAGATATAACAAAAGCCCGAATACCCATTTAAAGATCGCCGGTTCAGAAGGAACGAGCAGTACGGCCAATATGATGCCGAGATAGAAGAAGAAATCTGCGGGGGTCGGCCGCAAGGATCTGTGATTCATTGATTTGACCGCGCAGATGCCTGCGGAGGTTTCCAGAATGGGATTTAAAATGTATGTAATGATAAGAATCAGTATGCTGTTCATAGTTGTCTGCCTTTTTATTTAAATGTAATCTCTCAGTAAAGCAATGCCACTCTGGCTGACTGGGATCGTATCTTTGTCTGCTAGCAGATAACGTGTAGATCTGTCAAAGCCTGTGATATGCTCTGGATTGACCAGATAACGCCGGTGGCAGCGGATAAAGGAAGTTCCAAGCTGCTCTGCCATGGCAGAAAGGGAGTATTCTCTTGTCTGGATGCAGCCATAGATTGTATATATAAAAATAGTATGCGATCTGGATTCGATATAGCGGATATCCCGCGGCTGCAAACGGTGGTGGATCCGCTGCGTGTCTGCAATGTCCAGTACATCCTGCAGATAACCGGTCAAAAGCATCTGTCTGAGCTGTTCCAGAACGGTTTCTTTCTGATAGGGCTTTGTGATAAAGTTGTAGCAGTGAAATTGTGTCAATGCTCTGGACAATTCTTCTGAGACAGATGTCAGAAAGAGAATCGGTGTTTTGTAATATACACTGATCTCACGAATGGACTGCGCCAGCTGAAAACCGTTCCGGTCTCCCGGTTCTTTGCTCAGCTGGATATCCAGTAAAAATAAAGTGAAATATTCATTTGCTGTAACAGATTCCTGCAAAAATGCCTGCGCAGCTTCCAAAGAGGATCCTTTTTGGATCTCCCAGGCAGGATACCTGGAATGGACAGTTTCGTAAAGCATTTCAAGCTGGATCGGGTCATCTTCAACGATTAGTATTTTTTGCATCGAGTATAAAATCCCTTTTCATATCCGCATTTTTAATATGAGCATATTATAGCAAGATTGACATTTTCAGACAAGTATTTCTCTGTTTCGTGTCGTTATATGCATCATTCGCGTCGTTTTGCGGAAAAGGTATTGTAATAAATGCGCATTTGATGCATATATTAGGTATACATTCGATGGGGATAATCGAGAAGGGAAATGTATAAAATCAAAAGCAGGCATTTGTGCCTTTCTTCCGGTTTTGGAAAGAAACGTACAAATGCCTGCTTTTACAATTTCTGATAAATTTATACGGAATCGTGTTCAATGATTTCATAACCGAGCATGATCGTTTTCAACGGTACATTTTTTCCCTGCAGCTTTTCCAGCAGCATTCTTGCACCCTCGATACCGCTGGTCCGGTAATAATAATGGATCGTTGTCAGGGATGGGGTCACGACGGCGGCTGTTTTTCCGTTTCCGAAGCCACAGACCGCGATCTCATCAGGAATTTTAACACCAAACTCATGCAAGTATTTCATAGCGCCTATTGCAATTGTGTCGGTCGCACATAAAAAAGCATCTGTTTCAGGCTTCTTTTTGCGGATCAGACGGGCATTGTCATAGCCGTTTTCCATATCAAAAGCTCCGATTGCAAGCTGCTCTTCGGAAACCGGCAGATTGTGATCCTTCATACAGTCCAGAAAGCCGTTTCTTCTGTCTGTTCCGACGGCAATATCTTTCAGCGTAACGCCAATGTAGCCGATATGTGTACGTCCCTTTTCGATCAGATACTTTGTCAGATCGTAGGCTGCATGGTAGTCATCATGATAAATGCATGAGGCAAGATCTGTTTTCTGTCCGAGGACAACAACCGGAATGGTCAGGGATTTTAAAAGAGCCTTGTGCTTCGGTGTCAGCATGGTGGCAATGAGAATGATGCCATCCACATTATTCTGGCGGAAGGTTCTGAGATAGGTCAGCTCCTGATCAGTATTATTTTCCGTATTGGCAAGCAGAAGCTGATAGCCTGCTTCATTGAGCTCACAGCTGATACCGGCGACAATGCGCGAAATAGATTCAGAATCAATCTTCGGGATCACGACTCCGATGACTTTGGTACGTTTTGTCCGCAGCGTCTGTGCCTGTTTCGATGGGGTATACCCTGTTTGCGCGATCACGCGGCGGATCGCTTCTTTTTTTTCCTCGCTGATATATCCCTGATTCAGATAGCGTGAAACGGCAGCAGGTGAAACACCTGCCATTTTTGCAATGTCACTGATATTCATGCTTTGTCATTACCTCCGGATGTTATGCTGTAAACCTGTATGAAAACGATATCATATACAGTATAAAATTGTTTCACAGTTTTTTCAATATTCTATTGTGAAAAAAATGAGTTGTCGTTATACTAAGTGGTAAAGCAGATGAAAATACAATAAGAGGAGGTAACCGATGGATATTATTTGTGCGGGAGAAATGTTGATTGATTTTACACCGATGCAGCAGCAGGGGGTTTATATGGCAAATCCGGGCGGAGCGCCTGCGAATGTAGCGATCGCAACGGCGAGAAACGGACTTGACACAGCATTTCTCGGTATTTTGGGCAATGATGATTTTGGAAAGAAGCTGCAGGGAGTACTGGAAGAAGATCATGTGAAGATGCTCTGTCCCGATCTGACAGATAAAGCGATCACAACACTGGCATTTGTTACCTTATATGAAGGCGGCGAAAGATCTTTTACGTTTGCCAGAAAACCGGGTGCAGATATCCTGCTCTCCAAAGAAGATGTGAAGGAAGCGGATATCGCAGATTGCAGAATGCTCCATGCGGGCAGCGTTTCTCTTTCTGATGATCCGAGCAGGGAAGCGATCGGATATGCACTGTCGCTCGCAAAGAAGCATGGAAAGCTGGTCAGCTTTGATGTCAACTACAGAGATATGATCTGGCATGACAGGGACCGCTGCAAGCAGGAGGTGGAAAAGCTTCTGCCTTATATTGATTTTATGAAGATTTCGGATGAAGAGCTTTACTTTGTGGGCGGAGAGGACAATATCGAAGCCTTTATGAAAGAGCACGGGATCACCGTTTTAATAGAAACACTTGGCAGTAAGGGAGCTCGCTATTTCTTTCATGGAAACAGTGATGTCGCAGCAGGCAGGAAGGTAAATGCAGTTGATGCGACAGGCGCAGGCGATGCGTTCTGGGGCGGCTTTTTATCCCGTATGCTGATGTTTGGCGTCGCAAAGCCGGAAGAAGTGACAGAGGATATGGTAAGAACAGCGCTTGCATACGGAAATGCAGCAGGCGGTCTTTGTGTACAGAAGATGGGCGGAATTCCGGCACTTCCGACAAAAGAAGAAATTGAGAAGTTCTTATAAGAGAGGCAGACATGCGATTTTTACTGACAGCAGTTAATGCAAAGTATATTCATTCAAATCCGGCGGTGTATTCCCTGCAGGCGTATGCCTGTCAGGAGGATCCGACGCTGAAAGAGCAGATATTTGTGGCAGAATATACGATCAACCAGCAGATGGAAGATGTACTGGCAGATCTGTATGAGCATAGACCTGATGTGATCGGCTTTTCCTGCTATATCTGGAATATTCCGTATATTGAAAAGCTTGTCAGGGAGCTGAAGAAGCTCCTGCCACAGGTACAGATCTGGCTGGGCGGACCTGAAGTATCCTTTGATGCGGAAAAGGTGATGGAAGAATATCCGCAGCTTACCGGTATTATGCTGGGGGAAGGCGAGCAGACCTTCTTAGAGCTTGCACAGCATTATAGAAGCGGTGAGAGCGGCGAAGAGGCACTTTCCCGGATTGCGGGGCTTGCTATCAGGAAGAATGGAAAGGTCATACTGACCGGACCACGCGTGCTGACAGATTTATCTGTGATCCCTTTTTTATATGATGATCTGAAAAAGTTTGAAAATAAGATCCTGTATTATGAGTCGAGCCGCGGCTGTCCATTCCGCTGCAGCTACTGCCTGTCTTCCATCGATAAGAAGGTCAGGCTGCGGGATCTCTCCATTGTGAAGCGTGAACTGCAGTTTTTCCTTGATCAGAAGGTGGCACAGGTAAAATTCGTAGACCGTACCTTTAACTGTAATAAAAAACATGCCATGGAGATCTGGGAATATCTGCTTACGCATGACAATGGCATCACCAATTTCCATTTTGAGATCGCCGCTGATATTCTGGATGAGGAGCAGATCCGGCTTTTGAATCAGTTCAGACCGGGCGCTGTGCAGCTTGAGATCGGCGTACAGTCTACCAATGAGGAAACGATACGGGAGATCGACAGGCATATGGATGTCGGGCTTCTCAGGCAGATCGTGCAAAAGATCCACGCAGGGCATAATATCCACATTCATCTGGATCTGATCGCCGGACTGCCACTGGAGGGCTATACTTCCTTCGGGCATTCCTTTGACGATGTGTATGCCATGGAGCCTGAACAGCTGCAGCTTGGCTTTTTAAAGGTGCTGAAGGGCTCTAAAATGCATGACAACTGTGAAAAATACGGACTTGTCTATCTGGACGAGCCGCCTTATGAGGTTTTATATACAAGCTGGCTCAGTTATGAAGAAGTGCGCAGGCTCAAGCAGATCGAGGAAATGGTGGAGCTGTACTATAACAGCAATCAGTTTGTGACGACCTTAAAGCTGCTTGTTCCACAGTTTGCTTCTCCGTTTGCTTTTTTTGAAGAGCTTGCGGCTTATTTTGCCGGACAGGGCTATTTTTTGAAAGCACCGGCGAGAAGCTACCGGTATCAGGTATTGTATGACTTTATCAGAGAAAAGGGGTTGTCAACGGAGCTGTTCCGGGAAACACTGACGCAGGATCTGTATCTGCGTGAAAACTGCAAGACAAGACCTGCATTTGCAAAAGATCCCGTCTTATATAAGGAAGAGATCCGCAGGATCTGCCAGCGGGCAGCGAAGGAGCCGGGGCAGCTTTCGGAGAGCTATGTGGGCTGTGATGCAAGGGCGATCGCAAGGATGACACATATAGAACCATATTTTTATGACCTGACAACAGGGAAAAAACGAGAACAGGAATCCTTTTTCCTGTACGATTATACAAAGAAGAGTCCACTCACGGGCGAAGTTTCCGTGATCGATGTGACGGCTCTTTCGGAGGCAGAGTAGATGGTTGCAAAGCGGACAAAAGAAATTTTACGAAGACTGGATGAGGTGTACACAACCGAATACAAATGTTATCTGGAGCATGACAGCGCATGGCAGCTTCTGATCGCGACGATCTTAAGCGCACAGTGTACGGATGCCCGCGTCAATATCGTGACAAAGGATCTGTTCCGGAAATATCCGACGATTGAGGCTTTTGCCGGGGCGGATGTGGATGAACTGGAGCAGGATATCAAATCCACCGGTTTTTATCATAATAAGGCAAGAAATATCATAGGCTGCTGTAGAAAGCTTGTATACGAATTCCACGGGGAAGTACCGCGCAGTATCGAGGAGCTGACGTCTCTTCCGGGCGTGGGCAGAAAGACAGCCAATGTGATCCGCGGCAATATTTATCATGAGCCGAGCATTGTTGTGGATACACATGTAAAACGCATTTCAAACAGACTGGGACTGACAAAGGAGACAGATCCTGAAAAGATCGAACATGATCTGGAGAAGGTTCTGCCGAAGGATCACTGGATCTTATTCAATATCCAGATCATCACATTTGGCAGACAGATCTGCTTTGCAAGAAGCCCAAAGTGTGAGGAATGCTTTTTACAGGAATTTTGCAGGGAAAAGCATGAGTAGAGGAAAAGCGGTGGTTCTGGATCTGGAAACAACAGGTCTGAACCCAAGAACAGATAAGATCATAGAAATAGGAGCCCTTCTGGTCGAAGACGGAGAAATCCTGGATACCTTCTCAACATTTGTCAGTCCGGGCAGAAAGCTTTTGCCGCAGACGACGGAGATCACGGGGATTACGGATGAAATGCTGGAGCATGCGCCGGTCTTTGCGGACATTGCAGAGAAGCTGCTGGCGTTTTTGGGAGAGTATGTGCTTCTGGGACACAGCATTATATCGGATTATGCCTTTCTGAAAAAGGCATTTGTCAATGAACAGCCAAAGGGCTTTGCTTTTGAGCGAAACGGACTGGATACGCTGAAAATTGCAAGACGGTTTCTGCCTGCAGAGCAGAAAAAAGCGCTTTCTGCACTGACTGCCTATTTTCAGATCCCACATGAGCCGCACAGGGCATTTGCGGACGCGCAGGCGACCTTTTTACTATATGAAAAGTTGTGGGATCTTTATGAAGAGGGGGCGCCTTCGGCTTTTACACCTTTTCCGCTGCATTATCAGATCAAAAGAGAAGTGCCTGTCATGCCAAAGCAGATCGAGCAGATCCGGCGTCTCTTGGAGGAACGGGGAATCCCCTGCGACAGAGATCTTTCGCAGCTTACCAAAAACGAGGCGAGCCGTCTGGCGGACCAGATCAGAAGCGGTGTTATAAAAGTTCCTTCAGACGAGTGAGGATCGTATCCTTCATCATGGTGGGAAGCTTTTCGGCGAGCAGGATGAGATCATTGATCTTACCGGGCTTTCCTTCCTCCAGATAGAGCCGGGCAAGCAGCAGATAGTGTTCGCTGATATCCGTCCCGGTCACGATCGTCTTTTCCAAAAGTGTTTTTGCTTCGGATTTTCGATCTATGTCATAAAGTGCCTGCGCAAGTCTGACGATATGAATGGAAAAGATGGTAAAGTTTTCCTCATATTCGGACAGGCGCGTGATATTGGGCGCTCCGTATTTCAGCTTCAGATCGGTGTTGGAGATCCCGTTCAGGTTCAGCATCTTCTTGTCACGGAGATTTTGTAAAATTTCCAGACTTTCCGGAACCTGGGCACCGCTTTCCGAAAAGGAGTCGGCAGTTGGAAGCGCATCAAAATCAAAGGTAATATAAGGAAGATGATCCAGACTTTTCTTCCTGACAGAATTTGCCTTTGTTTCCCGTTCCCAGAATTCTTCTTCGATCTGTTGATTGGTTTTTTCCGTCTTTTTGAGGTTTACGGTAAGCCAGAGTACAAAAATGATAAAACTTGCAAAAACAATTAAGTTCATTTATAATATCCTTTCGTAAAGATGAGGTGAAATTCTATGTTTAATAATAGCAAAAAAAGGCGCATTGTAGCAACTATTATTGTTATCATTTTGGTGCTTGCAATGGTCGTACCGCTCGCTATTTCGGCAGTGGGTATTTTCTAGGAGAAAAGTTATGAAAAAATTTATCAGCATACTGCCTGCAGTCATACTGGCCGCGCTTGTTATGACAGGTATGGATGCAGAGGCAGCAGGAACCTTTAATACGATTGAAAACGGTGTATTCATCGGTGATATCGATGTTTCCGGTATGACAACGCTGGAAGCTGAAGATGCAGTCAATTCCTATGTGGACGGACTGAAGGAGAAAGAGATTACTTTAAATGCCTTAAACGGTAATACCGTTACCGTAACGGCTGAGGAGCTTGGGATCGAATGGGATAACAAGGAAGTCGTTGATGAGGCAGGAGAGCTTGGAAAAGCAGGAAATATCGTGCAGCGTTATAAAGCACTGAAGGATCTGGAACATCAGAACGAGATCTTTCCGCTTTCTATTTCTTTTGATGAGGCAGCAGTCAGATCCGTTATCGAGGAAAAATGTCTGCAGTATAATGTAGAGGCAGTGGATGGCACTTTAAAAAGAGAAAACGGTGCTTTCGTATATGAGCCGGGACAGACCGGTGTTGAGATCAATGTAGATGAGTCCGTAGATGTGATCGAGTCTTATCTGTCAGATGACTGGGATAAGGAAGCAGCTTCCATTGATCTGGTAGCGGAGACAACACAGCCGCGTGGTACGGAGGAGGAGCTTTCCAAGGTCAAGGATGTGCTTGGTACCTTTACAACAAGTTATTCTACATCCGGTGCCAACAGAAGCGGTAACGTAAAGAATGGCTGTAGCAAGATCAACGGTACTTTGTTATATCCGGGAGACAGCTTTTCCGCCTATGAAACAGTCAGCCCGTTCACAGAGGCAAACGGCTATTATATGGCAGGCTCTTACAGCAATGGTATGGTTGTGGAGTCCTTAGGCGGTGGTATCTGTCAGGTATCCACGACTTTATATAATGCTATCCTTTTAGCAGAGCTTGACGTGACAGAGCGTTTCAATCATTCCATGATCGTTAATTATGTGGATCCGTCCGCAGATGCAGCGATCTCAGGGACCGCAAAGGATCTGAAATTTACAAACAATCTGGATTGCCCGGTATATATCGAAGGATATACCACATCCGATAAGCATATTACATTTACGATCTACGGTCAGGAGACAAGACCGTCTAACCGCAAGGTCAGATATGAGAGTAAGGTTATCAGCAAGACAGAGCCGACAGGAGAAAAGGTCATAGCAGACGGTGCTATGGCAGCAGGTTCCGTCAGTGTACAGTCCGCACATACAGGCTATGTTGCAGAGCTTTGGAAGGTTGTTACCGTGGATGGTGAGGAAGAAAGCCGTACACAGGTCAACAAGAGTACATACGCAGCAACACCACGTACCGCAACAGTCGGAACCGCGACAGCAAATCCTGCAGCAGCGGCGGCAATTAACGCAGCGATCGCAACAGGAAGCATCGATCAGTGCAGGGCAACAGCAGCAGCGATCAATGCAGGTACTTACAATGATCCTGCACAGGCAGCAGCTCTTGCAGCACAGCAGGCGCAGCAGGAAGCGATCCGTCAGCAGCAGGAAGCAATCGCAGCACAGCAGGCTGCAATTGAGCAGGCACAACAGCAGGCACAGTAAAAATTGTTGAAAACGTGGCAGGTGGACAGTATTGAAACAGGGAAAGATCGCAGAGAATGTCTTAAAGCGTTCTGTTTTAAAACCAATCCAATCGCATACTGAGAAAAAAGCAAATGGCGCAGTGACAGGATCAGACTGCGCCTTTTTGGCATATAAAATGCAGACGATCTCGCTGCCTGTAGCGGGAGATGTATTGATGCGCCATGGCATTTATGCGGCGGTCAATGCACTGGCGGCGGAGGGCTATATGCCGCAGAATATTCTGCTGGGCATTTCTATCCCGGAGCGCATGCGGGAGATCAGACTGAAAACCATGATGGAAGCGGCGCAGGATGTCTGCATGCAGGAGAATCTGCAGATCCTGGGTGGTCATACAGAAGTTTCAGATGCGGTATCCACTCCTGTTTTGAGCGTTACAGCGACCGGAACAGGCGCTGCCCCGGCGGAGAAAAAGGCAGCGGGACTGGATATTGTTGTAACCAAATATATCGGAATGGAAGCGGCGGCGCTTCTGGCACAGGAGAAGGAAGCACAGCTGCTTGCACGTTTTCCAAGAGTCATGGTAGAAAAGGCGAAAGGCTTCGAGAAGTATCTTTCTATCCTTCCGGAGGCTGCAACCGCCGGTAAGTCCGGCGTTTCCTTTATGCAGGCGGTCAGAGAAGGCGGTATTTTCGCTTCCCTCTGGGAACTGGCAGAAAGAGCAGGCGTTGGACTTCATATAGATCTGATGAAAATTCCGATGGATCAGACCGTTGTGGAAATCTGCAACTATTATGATCTGAATCCATACGAGATCTTATCATCCGGATCGGCACTTCTGTTTGCAAAGCAGGGACAGCAGCTTTGCGAGGAGCTGGCAGCAATTGGCATTCTTGCGGCGGTGATCGGACAGACGACGGACGGAAATGACAGGATCATTCAAAACGGAGAGGAGATCCGCTATCTGGATCTGCCCAAACCGGATCAGATCAGAAAAATATTAAATTATACTGCAAAAATGGCAAATAAGGGAGAGTAAAAATGAGAGAAAGAATTTTATCTATAATTGAAAAAAACAGCCGTATTGATCTGCATGAGCTGGCAGTTATCATGGGCGAGCCTGAGATCGAGGTTGCTAACGAGCTGAAAAGAATGGAAGAGGAAGGTATTATCTGTGGTTATCATACACTGATCGACTGGGAGAAGACCAATATCGAAAAGGTATCCGCTCTGATCGAGGTACGTGTGACACCACAGAGAGGACAGGGCTTTGACAATATCGCAGAACGTATTTACAAATATCCGGAAGTAAATTCCGTTTATCTGATCTCCGGCGGCTATGATCTGCTTGTGACACTGGAAGGCCGTACTTTAAAGGAAGTATCCAAGTTTGTATCAGATAAGCTTTCCACACTGGATTCCGTACTGAGCACAGCAACACACTTTATCTTGAAGAAATATAAGGATCACGGTACGATCCTGACAAAGAAATATGAAGATGAAAGGATTAAGGTGACACCATGAGAAATCCGTTAGCTGAGCAGGTTGTTTCTTTGAAACCATCCGGTATCCGGAAGTTTTTCGATCTGGTGGCTGAAATGCCGGATGCTATTTCACTTGGTGTAGGTGAGCCTGATTTTGATACACCGTGGCATATCCGTGATGAGGGTATTTATTCTCTGGAAAAGGGAAGAACGTTTTATACATCTAATGCAGGTCTGAAAGAGCTCAGACAGGAGATCTGCAATTACTTAAATCGTAAGCTGGGCGTAACTTATGACGCTGATCACGAAGTGCTGATCACGGTCGGTGGTTCCGAAGCAATTGATATCGGACTTCGTGCCATGATCAATCCGGGAAAAGGCGAAGAAGTGCTGATTCCACAGCCAAGCTACGTATCCTACGAACCGTGTGCGATCTTAGCCGGAGCAAAACCGGTCATCATAGAGCTGAAGCATGAAAACGAGTTCCGTCTGACTGCAGAGGAGCTGGAAGCAGCGATCACAGAAAACAGCAAGATTCTGATCCTGCCTTTCCCAAACAATCCGACAGGTGCGATCATGGAACGGAAAGATCTTGAAGCGATCGCAGAGGTCATTGAGAAGCATGATCTGTTCGTGATCTCCGATGAGATCTATTCAGAGCTGAATTATAACGGTGAGCATGTATCCATTGTCTGTCTGCCGGGCATGAAGGAAAGAACGATCCTGATCAATGGTTTTTCTAAGGCATTTGCCATGACAGGCTGGAGACTGGGGTATGCGACAGGTCCTGCAGCAATCATCCGGCAGATGACAAAGATCCATCAGTTTGCGATCATGTGTGCACCGACCACAAGCCAGTATGCAGCTGTAGAAGCATTGAAAAACGGAGAAGAAGATGTACTTACGATGCGTGAAGCATACAACCAGAGAAGAAGATATCTGATGCATGCATTTAAAGAAATGGGACTGGAATGCTTTGAGCCGTTTGGTGCATTTTATGTATTCCCATGCATCAAAGAATTCGGTATGACGAGCGAGGAATTTGCAACGCGTCTTCTGCAGGAGGAAAAGGTTGCAGTTGTTCCGGGCACGGCATTTGGCGACTGCGGCGAAGGTTTCCTGCGTATTTCTTATGCTTATTCGCTGGAAGATCTGAAGCTGGCAATCGGAAGAATTCAGGAATTCATTACAAGACTCCGTCAGAAATAATCATAGATGGAAAAGGAACAACTATGCATATTATATTACATCAGCCGGAAATACCGGCAAATACGGGAAATATCGGAAGAACCTGTGTTGCAACAGGAACAAGCCTGCATCTGATCGAACCTTTGGGCTTCCGCCTGAATGAAAAAGAGATCAAACGCGCCGGTATGGATTACTGGGAGCATCTGGATGTGACAAGATATGTGAATTTTGAGGAATTCAAAGAAAAGCATCCGGGCGCTAAGATCTGGATGGCGACAACGAAGGCAAAGCACAGTTATACGGACGTTTCTTTCGGACCGGATGATTTCATCATGTTCGGAAAGGAAAGTGCGGGGATTCCGGAAGAAATACTGGTTGAGTATGAGCCGACCTGTATCCGTATTCCGATGCTGCCACAGATCCGTTCGCTGAATCTCTCCAATTCCGTAGCGATCGTGCTTTACGAAGCACTCCGCCAGAATAATTTTGAGAGTATGGAGCAGTCCGGAAATCTGCACAGGCTGCATTGGAAGTCGGAGGAAGAATAAATCATAAGTATCAAATAACGGGGTTACCGCATAGAAACGCAATCACGTTTGCCTACCCTGCGATTTCATAGTTTTATTTACACGTGTTCCCCTGCCACAATAAAAGCGTCTGTGGCGGGAACCCGGTAAAAAACTATGAAATCTCGGTCGGCTACACTATCGATTGCTTATTCTATGCGGTAACCCCTGTTTTTTATCCAGATAATTGCATAGGTGCAGGGTGTCATGTAGCCATTAAATAATTGGAGATGGAACGGAAGTAAATAACAGTATAGGATTAAAAGAGGTTCTGATGAGATTCGTCGCATAAAGAGCCTCTTTTTGTTGCTTTATTTTAAAAGTTTTCGATATTCGGATGGCGAACAGCCTTTTAGTTTATGAAACAGTCGACTAAAATACAGTGGGTTATCGTAACCGACAATGCGTGCAATTTCATTTACGGCGTAATTTGTGGTTTCCAATAACATCTGGGCATTCGTGATTCGGATGGAGGTGATGAACTGCATTGGTGTTGTACCGGTAGATTTTTTGAAATTCCGAATAAACCAACTGACACTCATTCCTCTGGAAGCTGCATATTCTTCAATGTTGATATCACGGTTATAGTTTTCGTTAAAATAGGACGCTGCAGTATCCATTTCATGATCGAGGTATTCATTTTTTAGTACATGTCTGTGGGTAAGCTCCCGGTGAAAGACGATCAGTAAATGACGCAGTAATAGTGCCAGCATTTCTTCGTAGTCATCCTGGCATCTTTGCAATTCTAAAATAATTCGTTTAAAAATACGTTCATATTCCAAGGATGTTCCAACATGGAAGATGCGCTGGTCATTCGGGAAACCATAACTTCTTAAAATATTCTTTACATCATTTCCGGTAAAATGTACCCAGTAAACTTCTGTTTTATCAATGCCATAGTATTCATATTTCTGAAATTCCTTGGGGCGGTAAAGTACTATGTTTCCTGCGGTAACGACAGTATCGTCATCTGTGTTGTCAAAATGAAAATGAGCTCGTCCGGCTGCTATATAGATGATTTGAAAGTCAAGTCTTCCTCTGGGACGATAAGTTGGAAGCTTTTGGTGTGAGGATAGACGATAGGTGCCACAGCTTCCTACAATAAGTGGCCGGCTTTTGTCTTTGAAGTCTATAAGGGAGTGGTTGTGATAACCGGAATTTATATACATTTTGAGTCCTCCTTTGGAAAGTGAAATATCTGACTGTTAGCAGTCAATGGTGAACCGGAGTTATAAAGTGAATGCCACCTCAAAATCCACGGTTTTTCGGTGAGAGCTACGCTCATATAGTTTTAGCCCTTCCTAAATATCTGACTACAAGTAGTCAATATTTGAGAAGAACTAAAACGATGTTTACTTTAGTGTATCATTTTGTGCATATTTTGTCCATTTCTGTTTATAGACATTTTCTTTGCAAAAATGTATGATGGTTTCAAGGTAATACAAGGACGGAAGATAATGAGACACAGAAGGTATTTTATTGATCGCCTAATGCGGTGAATAAAAAAATATATATTAAAGGAGGATTACACAATGCTCGTACCACGCTTTTATGAAGATTTGAATGTTATGCATGACAAGACAATGCCGGCAAGGACATATTACATTCCGGCATCAGTTCGTATGAATGATCTAGTGGAGCATCGGGAAAGATCGGATCGTTTTCAGCTGTTAAACGGAGAGTGGAAGTTTCAGTATTATAACAGCATTTATGACGTAACGGAATCATTTTATGAGAAAGGCTATGATGTTTCCGGGTTTGATCAGGTAACTGTTCCGGGTGTATGGCAGATGGATGGTTATGACACGCATCAGTACACGAATATTCGTTACCCGTTTCCATTCGATCCACCATATGTGCCACAGGATATTCCATGTGGAGCATATGTTCATAACTTTGAATATCACAGAGAAAAAAAGGCATCAAAAGCATTTCTGAATTTTGAAGGTGTCGATAGCTGTTTTTATGTATGGGTAAATGGTGCTTATGCCGGATACAGTCAGGTACCCCACGCTACCAGTGAATTTGATGTAACAGACTTGTTGAATGAGGGGGAAAATACATTAGCGGTTCTTGTGCTCAAATGGTGTGATGGGTCGTATTTGGAGGATCAGGATAAGTTTCGGATGAGTGGTATTTTCAGAGATGTTTATTTGCTGAAAAGACCGGAAAAGACAATCAGAGATTATTACATTACGACAGATGTAGAAAAAGACAGCGTTGTTGTGAAATTGGATATGCATTTTGCAGAACCGGTGGAAACAAAAGTTACTATAGAAGATAAATATGGAGCCGTCGTAGCAAGAGGGGAAGCAGCAGAGAATGGTGTATTAGAACTGACCGTGTTAAATCCGGTTTTATGGAATGCAGAGAATCCTTATTTGTATCAGGTTATTTTGACAATGCCGGATGAAGTGATCGTGGATCGGATTGGTTTCCGGACGATTGAAATTAAGGACAAGGTTGTTTATTTCAATGGAGAAAAGATTAAATTCCGTGGAGTCAATCGTCATGATTCTGATCCGGAGACAGGATTTGTGATCAATGCCCGGCAGATCAAAAAGGATTTAATGTTAATGAAGCAGCATAACTTTAACGCTATTCGTTCCAGTCATTATCCAAATGCACCATATTTTTATCAGATGTGCGATGAATATGGATTTATGGTGATTGACGAGGCGGATATTGAGGCACATGGACCATTTATGCTGTACCGGAAGGAGGATACAGACCAGAACCGTTTTCACCGTTGGAATGAAAAGATTGCAGATGATCCGGCATGGGAAAAGGCAATTGTGGACCGTGTCCAGCTTATGGTACAGAGAGACAAAAACCGTCCAAGCATTGTAATGTGGTCTATGGGAAATGAAAGTGCGTATGGATGCAATTTTGAAAAGGCACTTGCCTGGACAAAGAAGTTTGATCCGGACAGGATCACACAGTACGAAAGTGCAAGATACCGTAATTATGATATTACCTATGATTATGACAATTTGGATCTTTACAGCCGGATGTATCCGTCACTGCAGGAGATAGAGGATTATCTGAAAAATGACGGAAGCAAACCGTTTCTGCTGGTAGAATACTGCCATAGTATGGGAAACGGACCGGGAGATTTTGAAGATTATTTTCAGATGATTCATAAGGATGACCGGATGTGTGGCGGGTTTGTCTGGGAGTGGTGTGATCATGCAATCGCACATGGAACGGCAGAAAATGGAAAGACCAGATATTATTATGGAGGGGATCATGGAGAAACCATTCATGATGGCAATTTCTGTATGGACGGGCTAGTCTATCCGGATCGTACGCCGCATACGGGACTGCTGGAATATAAAAATGTCTATCGTCCGGTGAGAATCGTATCTTATGACCAAGAAAACGGACAGATGGTTCTTCACAATTATATGGATTTTGATGATTTGAAGGATTATGTGGATATTTTCTATGAAATGACACAGGATGGCTTGACTGTGGAAAAAGGAAAGCTGGCAAATGTTGTTGCAGCACCCCATAGTGATGCGGAGGTGGAGTTGAAGCTGCAGGTTCCAAATACCGGTAAGATTTATCTGAAGCTTATTTACCGGTTGAAAAAGGAAATGCCGTTGCTTGAACAGGGGTATGAATTAGGTTTTGATGAAATGAAGCTTGCAAATGAGGATGATAGAAACAGACAGGCTGTAAAGTGGATGGAGCAGGAAAAAGCAATCGGAACCATTAATGTCAAGGAAAACGATAGGCAGATCGTATTACAGGCAAAGGATTTTACTTACGTTTTAGATAAGCGTACCGGATTGTTTGAGGACATGCAGTTTGCCGGAAGAAGTTATATTAACCATCCAATGGAATTGAATATTTGGCGGGCTCCGACGGATAACGATATGTATATAAAACTGGAATGGGAAAAGGCACATTATGATGCTGCCTATACCAGAGCATACCGTATAGAGGTGCTTCAGAACAAGCACGGTGTGCTGATCATGGAGCATCTGGCAGTAGTAGCTGATACCGTACAAAAGATTTTGGATGTGAAAATGACATGGAAAATCAATGAAGACGGGAAAATAGAGGCAGTTATAGAGGCAATAAAAGATAAAGAATTCCCAGATCTGCCAAGGTTTGGAATCCGGATGTTTTTGAATAAGAAAATGGATGAGATTACTTATTTTGGAATGGGACCACAGGAAAGCTACCGGGATAAACACCAGGCTTCCTGTCATGGATTGTTCCGTTCGAAGGTGGCTCAGATGCATGAAGATTATATTCGTCCACAGGAGAATGGAAGCCATTATGACTGTGATTATGTAGAGCTTACAAATGGTCAATGTGGAATTGCAGCAGTTTCAAAGAATCCATTTTCGTTTAACGCTTCTGTTTATACACAGGAGGAGTTGGAACGGGTATCGCACAATTATGAATTGAAAGAATCGGATAGCACCGTATTCTGTATGGATTATGCAATGAATGGAATTGGTTCAAATAGCTGCGGACCGGATGTCATGGATAAATATCGGTTTGATGAGGAAGCATTTCAGTTTCAGTTTGAATTAATTCCGTTTGTAAGAGGGTAAAATTGTTTCTAAATAACAAATAGTGAAGGAGCGATTCTTATGGAGGAAAAGAAATACTTAAAATGGTACAACAAGATAGGATACGGATCTGGTGATATTGCGGGAAATGTAGTGTATGCATTCCTGACATCATTTGTGATGGTATATCTGACAGATACGATTGGATTGGCATCCGGTATAGTGGGAACACTGATTGCCGTTTCCAAATTACTCGATGGATTTACAGACATCTTTTTTGGATCCATGATTGATAAGACGCATAGTAAAATGGGAAAGGCAAGACCATGGATGCTGTATGGTTACATTGGTTGTGCAATTACATTGGTAGCCTGTTTTGCAGTTCCAACAAGTCTTGGCAGGACGGCACAGTATGCGTGGTTCTTTATTGCGTATACGCTGTTGAATGGCGTGTTTTATACGGCAAATAACATTGCTTATTCTGCTCTGACATCACTTGTTACCAAGAACAGTAAAGAGCGTGTGCAGATGGGTTCTTACCGTTTCATTTTTGCTTTTTCAACCAGTCTTCTGATTCAAGCAGTTACTGTTGGATTCGTTGCAAAATGTGGTGGAGATGCAGCCGCATGGCGTATGGTTGCAATTATTTATGCAGTGATCGGATTAGTTGTGAATACTATTTCCGCATTATCTGTTAAAGAACTTCCGGAAGAGGAATTAAATGAAGGAGACACAACAGGTGAAGAGGAAAAATATGGGCTGGTTCAGGCATTCAAGCTGTTGGTAAAGAATAAATTTTACCTGATGATCTGTGGTACTTATATTTTACAGCAGTTATACAGTGCAATGATCGGTGCCGGTATTTATTATATGACCTGGGTTTTGAAAAACAAAAATCTGTTTGGACAATTTGCCTGGGCGGTAAACATTCCTCTTATCATTGCATTAATCTTTACACCAACACTGGTTGGAAAGTGGAATGGTATGTATAAGCTGAATTTGAGAGGTTACATCCTTGCTGTGATTGGCAGAGCTCTTGTTGTTGTTGCCGGATATATGGGAAGTATTCCTTTGATGATGGCATTTACAGCATTAGCAGCATTAGGACAGGGACCTTGGCAGGGAGACATGAATGCAGTGATCGCATCTTGTTCCGAGTATACATACCTGACACAGGGAAAGCGTGTGGATGGTACGATGTATTCCTGTACCTCGCTTGGTGTTAAGATTGGCGGAGGTATTGGAACGGCGGTTGTAGGTTGGCTTTTGGAACTTAGTGGCTATGTGGGAACGTATGCTGTTCAGCCACAGTCAGCGTTGCATATGATGCAGTTTATGTATCTCTGGCTGCCACTGATCTTTGATGTGCTTATTATGTTTATCCTTTCCGGAATGAATGTAGAGGAGACAAATGCTAAGATTGAAAAAGAAAAGGAGATGAGTTTGTGATAACACATGATTTGATAAAAAAAATAAAAAATGGAATGTATGATGAAACATTGAAAGATGTTTATGTGGATGAGAAAAAAATATCGTATGAAAGAGAGCGTTATATTAAGGCGATAGAGAGTTATACAGAACATTTTGGAGAGGGAGAAATCTTTGTCTTTAGTGCACCGGGCAGAAGTGAAATTGGTGGGAATCATACAGATCATCAATGTGGAGAGGTGCTGGCAGCTTCCATTAACAATGATGCAATAGCTATTGTACAAAATTTGGAAGAACCGTGTGTCAGAGTTATATCTGCAGGATATGAGATGATCACGATATATCTGGATGATCTGGGTATGAGAGAGGATGAGGAAGCAACAACAAATGCATTAATTCGAGGGGTGTTGGCAAAAACAAAAGAATATGGATATCAGATAGGCGGATTTCAGGCTTTTGTTACCAGTGATGTGTTGATAGGAGCTGGATTGTCTTCTTCAGCAGCGTTTGAAACATTGATGGGAACAATTCTGTCAGAGCTGTTTAATGATGGAAAGATTTCTCCTGTTGAAATAGCCATGATTGGGCAATTTGCAGAAAATGTATATTTTGGGAAACCATGTGGATTGATGGATCAGATGGCGTGTTCCATTGGAAGTTTGGCACATATTGATTTTCAGGATCCAGTGGCACCATTGGTGGAGCGGATTGAGTTTGACCTGGATGGATATGGATATAGTCTTTGTATTACCGATACAAAAGGCTCACATGCGGATTTGACATCGGATTATGCAGCAATTCCGGAAGAAATGAAAAGAGCAGCAGCTTGTTTGGGAAAAGAAGTGCTCGGACAGGTTACGAAAAAAGAAGTACTTGCTAATCTTCCACGCATCAGAGAACAGGCAGGAGATCGGGCAGCGCTTAGAGCGATTCACTATGTGTGTGAAAATGAGCGAGTGCAAAAAGAAGTGGCAGCATTGAGAGAGAATAGATTTGGAGAATTTTTAAGATTAGTTAAAGAGTCAGGTGATTCTTCTTATAAGTATTTGCAGAATGTGTATGTGTGCCATGATGTGGAACATCAAAATGTTTCTATTGCATTGGCTGTCAGTGATATGATTTTAGGCGGGCAGGGGGCAAACAGAGTGCATGGTGGTGGCTTTGCCGGAACAATACAGGCATTCGTACCAAATGATATTGTCACATTATATAAAACAGAGATAGAAAAGGTATTTGGAGATGGTGCTTGTGATGTACTTAAAATTCGTAAATATGGCGGAATTCAAGTAATGTAAGATACACAAAAAAACAAGGAGGAATAGTTATGGGCAGCATTTTAGTATTAGGCGGAGCCGGATATATTGGCTCGCATACTGTTTATGAGTTGATTGATGCAGGAAAGGATGTGGTGGTTGTAGATAATCTTGAAACAGGTTTTCGGGCAGCGGTTCATCCGAAAGCGAAGTTTTATGAAGGAGATATTCGTAACCGAGCTTTTATTGACTCTGTATTTGATAAAGAAAATATAGATGGAGTTATTCATTTTGCAGCTAGTTCGCAAGTAGGCGAAAGTATGATAAAGCCATTGAAATATTATAGTAATAATCTTTGTGGTACAGAAGTACTGTTGGAGAGCATGGTTGCGCATGGTGTAGATAAGATTGTGTTTTCTTCTACAGCGGCAACTTATGGAGAACCGGAGAGAATTCCTATTATGGAATCGGATCGTACACTTCCGACAAATTGTTATGGTGAAACAAAATTGTCTATGGAAAAAATGTTTAAATGGACGGCAAATGCACATAACTTAAGATTTGTGTCCTTGCGTTATTTTAATGCTTGTGGGGCTCATCCTAATGGAAAGATTGGAGAGGCTCACAATCCGGAAACACATCTTATTCCTTTAATTTTGCAGGTGCCAAATGAAAAGAGAGAGTATATTTCTATTTTTGGAACGGACTACGACACAAAGGATGGTACTTGTGTTAGAGACTATATTCATGTAAATGATCTTGCACAGGCTCATATTCTTGCAATGAAGTATCTTTGTGATGGAAATGACAGCAATATATTTAATCTTGGAAATGGAGTTGGTTTTACGGTAAAAGAGGTTGTGGAAACTGCAAGAAAAGTGACAGAACATCCAATTCCGGCGAAGGAAGAACCACGTCGAGCAGGAGATCCATCTATGTTGATCGCTTCCAGTGCCAAAGCAAGGGAAGTGTTAGGATGGAATCCGCAATATGCAGATTTGGAAACAATTATCGGTACGGCATGGAAATGGCATAAAAGTCATCCAAATGGATATCAGAATGTGTGAAGGGGGGGAGTGTCATGATTAATGAGTATATCAATGAACTTGTGGCGTATGGATTGAACCAGGGATTGGTTGATCCGGAAGATGAAGTATATGTGACGAATCGCCTTCTGGAATTATTTCAATTGACAGAGCATGAAGGAACAGCGAAAGAGGTTAGATCAGAAAGAGAATTGTCACAGATCTTAAACGATATGTTGGAATATGCATGTCGGCAGGGAATGCTGGAGGAAGAAACAATTACGGAAAAGGACTTATTTGATACAAAGATTATGGGAATATTGACACCATACCCCTCTGTGGTTCGCAGGCAGTTTTGGGATAAATACAATATATCTCCTAAAGCTGCAACAGATTTTTATTATCAGTTTAGCCAGGCAACAAATTATATTAGAAAAGATCGAATTGCAAAGGATGAGAAATGGACAGCAAATACAGAATTTGGTGCAATGGATATAACCATCAATTTATCAAAACCGGAAAAAGATCCTCGTGATATTGCAAAGGCGGGAAAAGCAAAGAAATCTGGGTATCCGAGTTGTTTGCTATGTAAAGAAAATGAAGGTTACGCCGGACATATTTCCCATCCGGCAAGGCAAAATCATAGAATTATTCCGATTACATTGTGTGGAGAACGATATAATTTACAGTATTCGCCGTATGTGTACTATAACGAACATTGTATTGTTTTCAATGATCGTCATATTCCAATGAAAATAAATAAGGCAGTTTTTTCCAAATTATTGGATTTTGTAAAACAGTTTCCGCATTATACAGTGGGATCAAATGCAGATTTGCCAATTGTAGGTGGATCCATATTAAGTCATGATCATTTTCAAGGTGGAGAATATGAGTTTGCAATGGCTAAAGCACCTTATGAGACAGAAATTTCATTAAAAAAATTTCCAGATGTTCATGCCGGAACTGTGAAATGGCCTATGTCTGTTATTCGTCTACAGGGGCATAACACAGAGTCATTGGTAGGGGCTGCTGACTGCATCCTGTCTTGCTGGCGTGAATACACAGATGAAAAAGCATTTATTTTCAGCGAAACCAATGGAGTACCACATAACACGATCACACCGATTGCGAGAAAAAAGGGCAACCTATTTGAGTTAGATATGGTACTGCGAAATAATATTACGACAGAGGAGTTCCCAATGGGTGTATATCATCCACATCCGGAATATCACCATATAAAAAAAGAAAATATTGGTTTGATCGAAGTGATGGGACTGGCAGTTCTCCCGGCTAGATTGCAAAAGGAAATGGCGGAGCTGGAACGCAGAATTCTGCAGAATGAGGATCTGCGGGAAAGCGATTTAACCAAAATACATGCAGATTGGGCAGAAAAATGGCTGCCAAACTATGAAATCACAGAAGAGAATCTTCATGCGATCGTGCAGAAAGAAATAGGATTTGTGTTTGCAAAAGTGCTGGGATGTGCAGGTGTTTACAAAAGAACACCGGAAGGACAAGCTGCCTTCAAAAAATTTTTGGAGTGCATATAAAAAAAGGACCATTTCACATTTGTGAAGTGGTCTACTTTTTCAGTATTCAGTTTTCACAAATAGTCCTTTTAGCCAGATTATGCATGATATACATGCTCAAAGTATCCTTTATAGAAAGCTAAAAGGTTGTTGATATAATTTTTGAATTTGCTCATTTTGTATTCCTCCTTTCCTTGTTTGCAAATTCATTATAGGTCACGATGGATAAGAATGCTTGCCAAATTAAAAGAAAATGTAGACAAATGTTGCAGAGGAAATTAACAATTAAGTAATAAAGGGGAGATGCATCAATGCATTTGACGTTTAAGGAAACAAAGGAAGAGGTATATGCGGCGCAAAGAGTGTCAAAACATGTATCTCCACATTTACATAATGCATTGGAGATTGTGTGCGTAACGGAAGGAACACTTGAGATGGGAGTGGGGCAGGAATTATATCATATGGAAAAGGGTGATATCGGATTTGTCTTTTCTGATATTATTCATCATTATCAAGTGTTTTCAGAAAAAACGAGCCGAGCGGATTATATCTTGGTTCCGTCTTCTTTTGCAGGAGTATTTAAAGATAAAATACAAGGATATGCTCCTAAATATCCGGTTATTCGTGCGGGGCAGATTGAACCAGATGTTTATAATGCAATTCAGGCGATTATCCAAATGGAAGAAAACGAACCTATGATTGTTCAAGCTTATGTTCAAATTGTGCTGGCAAGATGTATAGGAAAAATGGAATTGGTGGAAAAAAGTTGTGTGGGAAGTGATGACTTAATTTATCGTACTGTATCTTATATATCAGGAAATTTCAGGAGACAGTTTTCTTTGGAAGATATGGCACGCGATCTTGGAGTGAGCAAGTATGTATTATCCAGGGTGTTTTCTAAAACATTTCACCGCAATTTCAATCAGTACCTTAATGATGCCAGACTGAGTTATGCATGTACAAGGTTAGTGAATTCAGGAGATACAATTCTTGACATCTGTTTGGATAGTGGTTTTGACAGCCAGAGAACATTTAATAGAGCGTTTAAGGAACGCTATAGAATTACTCCGAGCGAATATCGAAAATTAAAACGATAAGCAGGTTAAGGACAGATTTCAAAATCATGGAAAGGCAGGATGGTTATAGTCGGTAAGGATGAATTGATGGAGAGGAAATATACATATGATCAATCTGCCTGATGTGAGATGCCGGGGGGCGATAACATCCATGCAAAAGAGGAATTGTGGTGATTCCGTGGTTGCGACTGTTCTACGATAATGATACTCCCTTTATGGTCTATAGGAGATGGTGCGAGTCCAGAGTGTGCTGCTAACCACAGCAACCGGTGATTTCAACTGGAGATTATATGGAGTATCTGCTAATAGCAGGTAATAAGTTATGTTGTTGTTTGCTATTAGCAGATATAGAAAAGGAATGATATGCGAATGAATGTGAACAAAATCATAAGATATAGTATGCAGTTGGCAATACTCAAGCAACTAAAGTTAAAGAATATGATTACGGAGGAAGAGTATGAAAAGATACTGCGTGCAATAAGAAAAGATTATCAGGTTATATCTGATGTTAGCGTAAAA
>URUD01000019.1 GCA_900550935.1 uncultured Roseburia sp. | reverse complement strand
GGAGGAAGATCACGAGAACTTAAGCTTCCGTAACGGCGACTATATCTTCGTGCCGGAGATCAGAAAAGCAATCGAGGATAAGAGTGCTGAAATTAAGGCGTATGTGGTTGGAGATACTTTGAAAGAGATCACTCTGAAGCTCGGTGATATGACGGATGCGGAGAGAGAGATTATCTTAAAAGGATGCCTGATCAATTACTATAGGGGCTGATCAAAAAAGAAAAAACGACCCCAAAAGGCAGAGATACGTCAAAAAATACAAGAAAATTTTTTAATTTTATAAAAAAATATTGAAAATATACCGGATTCTGTTACTATAGAACTAGAAACAATTTTGAATGTCTACGGACAGGAAGAGAGTATCCGGGAGAGAAAAGTATGACAAAAGAACAGATTAAAAGAGCAAATGGAACAGTTTTCCCAATCATTGTATTTATTATGGCGTATCTTCTACTTACTTTAGGCGCATTTGTGCTGACATCGAAAGATGGAGCCAACTGGAAGACCTATCTGCAGGTAGCAGTGGCAGCGATCACGTTGGTAATAGAAATTGCGACCTATCTGACAAAACGTGGAGAACAGATAGGATCGGTCATCATTTTAAGTACAGCAGCAACGGCGATCTTTATTATTACTATTGTGAATTCTACAGCAGGTACCTACGCGTACGCATTTCCAATTTTATTTGCAGCAATGGCATTTTTAAGTGAAAAGCTGATTGTAGCAGGTGTAGCAATCATATTTTGCGCGAACCTTATTAAAGCAGTGATAAGCTATGGAAGTTCGAACGGTGATGGACAGACGGCAGTGGTTTTGTCTCTGCTGGTTGTTGTTTTAGTATCATTTGCAGCAATTCGTGTGGTAAAGCTTCTGATCCAGTTTAATGCGGAGAATATGCAGGTCATTACTGATGCGGCAGGAAAACAGGAAGAGAGCAATAAAAAAATGGCGGTCGTTGCCGAAAATGTTATGATACATTTCGATTCTGCTTCCAAGATGCTTGACCGGCTGCATTCCAGCATTGAAACAAGCAACAATGCAATGAAGGATATTGCAGACAGTACAGACAGTACTGCACAGGCGATCCAGAAGCAGGCAGATATGTGTATTGAGATCCAGGATCATACAGACGCAGTAGAAACAAGTATCCAGGAAATGATTGAAGTTTCAAAGGTAACAAGCACTACGGTTGCAGAGGGTGCGGCAGTTGTAAACGAGCTGAATCAACAGGCACAGAATGTTTCGCAGGCGAGCAGTGCAACCGTAGAGGTTATCAGCCGTCTGAATGAAAGAGTCGAAGAGGTACAGGGGTTTGTTGGTTCCATTTTAAACATTTCCAGTCAGACGAATCTGCTCGCACTAAATGCTTCCATTGAGGCAGCACGTGCAGGAGAAGCCGGAAAAGGATTTGCTGTTGTAGCAGAGGAAATCAGACAGCTTTCCGAGCAGACACAGACAGCATCCAATAATATTACCTCTATTATTCAGGAACTGATGCAGGATACAAAGAGTGTGACAGACAGTGCACAAAACTCAGTGGATTCCGTTGCAAGACAGAACGAACTGATTGAAAATACCAGAGAAAAATTTCAGAAGGTTAATGAAGAAGTGGAAGAACTGTCAAGAAACATTTCAACCAGTGAGAAGGTTGTTGGGGATATCTTACAAAGTACCAGTGTTATTTCGGACAACATTACACATTTATCAGCTACGAGTGAAGAGGTTGCAGCCTCATCCAATGAGGGATTGAGAACCTCCGAAAACACGGTAAATGATATGAGAGAAACACAGGAGATCTTAGCAGCCATTTATGAACTTGCAAAGGATTTAAAACAGTCAATTTAAACAGAAAAAAGAAGATGCTTTTGCAGTGCAGAAGCATCTTCTTTTTTTACTGTTTTTATATTGTTTTAAGAATTTTTGCACATTCTGTAATATGCAAACAGAATGGAATGCGGTATAATGTTTGTAACACATATAGGATGAATGGAGGGACAGTTTTTGGACAACGAAAAAGAAAAAAGAGCACAACAGAAGAAAAATTCCTGGGATATGAAACAATACATCATAATAGCGTTGGTAATTTTTATTACATTCTGCTGTTGCACGTTATTTTTCTTTATGATATACCGCTACAATGGTTTTACAGATTTCTGGAAACATTTAGGTGTGATCTTACAACCGATCACAATCGGGATTGTGATCGCATATCTGTTAAATCCGATCATGAAATTTCTGGAAAAGCATCTAATCCATTTTCTGGAGCCTAGGATGAAGAACGGGAAAAAGGTGAAAAAGACAGCACGTGCGACTGCAATCGCTGGTTCTCTTTTGTTTCTTGTGATGATTGTGGTACTTTTACTCGCAGCAATTATACCATCCATCAGTCAGAGTATCCAAAGCATGGTAACCAAACTGCCGGAGGAAATCAGTAATCTGTCTGACTGGATTGATGATGTGACAAATGGCAATACCGAAGTATCTGATATGGTGGAAGAAGCAGTCAAAAAAGGAACAGATGCAATCGAGAATTTCTGGCAGACGGATGTTTTGACCAAGGTGCAGACTTACCTTACATCGATCACAAGTGGAGTGATCTATGGAGTGAAACTGGTGTTAAATATTTTGATCGGTCTTATCATTTCTGTCTATGTTATGGCAAGCAAAGAAACGTTTGCAGGACAGGCAAAAAAGATAATCTATGCGATTTTTAAACCGGTTCGTGCCAATATCATCGTAGAGACTGTGCGGAAGAGCAACGAGATTTTCGGAGGATTTATTTCCGGTAAGATATTAGATTCCGCAATTATTGGGGTGATCGCTTATATTGTGCTTGCAATCATGAAGATGCCGGATTCGATTTTGATCGCGGTCATTGTTGGAGTAACCAATATCATACCATTCTTTGGACCATTTATCGGAGCCATCCCATCCTTTGTGATCATTGTATTACAGGATCCGATGAAGGGAATTTATTTTCTGATCTTTATTGTTATTTTACAGCAGATCGATGGAAATATCATCGGACCAAAGATTTTAGGTGACTCGACCGGACTGTCTTCTTTCTGGGTCGTATTTGCCATTATGGTATTTGGAGGATTGTGGGGATTCCCGGGTATGCTGCTCGGAGTGCCGATCATGGCAGTTATTTATTACATAGTGCAGCGCAGTATATCGTACTTTTTGAAAAAACGTGGACTTTCCGACCAGACCTCGGAATATATATATCTGACAAGAGTGGATAAAAATACAAATGAACTTGTTTATGAAGAGGCGCCGAAGAAGAAAAGAAGGATGTCAGATCACGAAAAATCTGATCTGTAAGTGCAGCAGATGTCAAAACGATAAATTTTGACATCATTTTGTGCGTATGATAAACTGATAGCACGATAAATTAGGAAAACAGTACGTTCTGAGGTGGCAAAATTGGACAA
This sequence comes from uncultured Roseburia sp., assembly GCA_900550935.1. Lineage (GTDB taxonomy): Bacteria > Bacillota > Clostridia > Lachnospirales > Lachnospiraceae > Roseburia. The sequence continues at coordinate 43,344 of URUD01000019.1, read as the reverse complement.
ATATGAATATAAACTAAAGCTGGATCAGATGAAATCCCTGACTGCGGAAAAAGATTATCAGAACGCAGCCACGATAGCAGATACTATCAACTGGAATAAAATTAAAAATGTAAATGCACTTGTGAAAGCAGGTGAAATATATGAGAATGCCGGCAGATATGAGGAGAGCCGCGAAATTCTTTTGATGGCATATGACAGATCCCCAATCGGCAGGATGATCATTTACCGGCTGGCAAAAGTTGCGGTCAAGATGAAAAACTATGAGGAAGCAAAGGACTATTATCAGGAATTTGTCGAGATTGCACCGCATGATAATTTAAAATATGTTTTAAAATATGAGATCTGTAAGGCGGAAGGTGCTGACCTTAAAACGCAGATTGCCATTTTGGAAGAACTCAAAGAGCAGGAGTATACCGAGGAATGGGCATACGAACTTGCATATTTGTATCATAAAGCAGGCATGAGCGAGCAGTGCGTGGATGCATGTGATGAGTTGGTTCTATGGTTTGGTGATGGTCCTTATGTAGAGCGTGCATTGGAACTTAAGATGCTCTATCAGCCGTTGACCAAGGTTCAGGAGGAGAAATACCGTCAGTTCCGCCAGAAACAGGAAGGCGTTGTAGAGGTACGACCGGAGGATGAACTTGATTCCGGAGAGATCGTGAGTGAACCGGTTCAGATACCGGATGTAAAGCTTTCACCGGAGCGTTTTAATACACAGAATTTGCAGGAAGAGCTTCAAAAGAGCATGCAGCAGATCATGGAAGCCACAGAGAAAGAAACTGTGGATGACAGCATGGATAACATCAAAAAGCTCGTAGAGGAAATTCCGTATCTGCAGCTTCCGAGAGAGGATCTACAGGAAGAAACGGAGCAGGAACATATCGAGACCGATGAAGAGATCGATGATTCCTTAAAGATTAATTTCAAAGAACTGCTTGCAGAAGACTATGACGGACAGATCCGTATGTTTGTCCCGGAACGGGGACAGGTCGAGCATCAGATCACCGGACAGCTGAGCATTGATGAGATCCTTGCAGAGTGGGAGCGCACCAAGCATGCGGCGGAAGTTGCCATGCAGGAGGCACAGCAGCGGAAATTAGAATCTGCCAAAGCACGGGCACTGCAGGAAGCCGGAGATATTATGGAGCGTTTGGCAGATATCATTCCAAAACTTGATTCCGGACTGACACCAAGGGAATTGTTGGAGGAACAGTATTTAGATAACGGCTCTATTGAAAATGGCAAGGCGGCGGAAGTTGTCGTCAGCATGAATCAGATCCTGCAGGAGGAGATTGATCGTCTTTCCATGGAAAATGCCAAGATGGATGAATGTCTTGCGGCCGCAGCGCAGCTGGATGCAGCGGTGCAGCCAGACGTAACAGCAATGCCAGAGGCAATGCTGCCGTCAGAGGAAGCAGCCTTAGCAGATGCAGCATTATCGGATACCATGCTGCCGTCAGAGGCAATGCCATTGTCAGAAGAGACGCTGCAGGAAGAGATTTTACCGGAGTTATCCGATATCGAAGAGATCATGGAAGAGCAGCCGGGTGAGTCTGCAATGGAAGAGACAGCCGGGCAGGATGAGGAGTTACCGGAATTATCGGATGTTGAAGAAATCATGGAAGAGCAGCAGGGTCAAACTGCGATGGAGGAGACGGTAGAGCAGAGTGAAACTATGCCAGAAGAACTGCCGGAAATTTCCACCGCAGAAGAAGAAATCCCGGAAGAGGAATTAGATTTTTCTGCGGCAGTGATGCGGCAGTTGACAAAACCGATTCCATCCGAGGATGATCTGCTCAAACAGGCATTGCGGGAGCAGACACAGAAGATACCTCCACTTGGAGAGACGATGGTCTTACCGGAGATTAAAGAGCCGGAGGAAGAGTCAAATTATACAGCAATCACTTCCCTGAATAAGGAACTGCGTGAGATTTTCACTTATTTTGTTCCAATCAAGGGAATGGAAGAGCAGATCTGTCAGGCAATGACAGGTGCGGCAAGACATCTTTTGGCTGGCAAAACGGCTTCCACCGGAAATATGATCATTCAGGGTGGAAACGGCAGTGGAAAGACAGTGCTGGCAACCAGTATGGTAAAGGGATTGCAGAAAGAGACCGGACGTCCGAACGGACGGATTGGAAAAATCGAAGCCTCTGTGCTTAACAATAAGGACATAGCAACACTTCTAAAGAAAGTGGCAGGGGGATGTCTGATCATTGAGAAGGCAGGCGGCATTTCCAGAGAGACAGCAACCACACTTGCCCTGCTGCTTGAAAGTGATACAAGCGGTATTTTTGTTATCATGGAAGACACTCATAAAGGAATTGAAAAAGCATTGCGTAAGGATGTGGGATTTGCATCCCGTTTTTCCGAGAAGATCACAATTCCGATCTTCACCAGTGATGAGCTTGTAACCTTTGCAAAATCATATGCAAAGGAACTGGGTTATTCCATTGATGAAATGGGAGTATTGGCACTTTACAACAGCCTCAGCAATATCCAGAAATATGATAAGCCGACAACGCTGGCAGAGGTAAAAGAGATTATGGATAAAGCCATCGCGAAGTCGGAAAAAGGCGGGTTGAAAAAGGCATTTAGCATCATTACCTCCAGAAGGTATGATGAGGAGGATTACATTATTCTTCGGGAGAAGGATTTTGGAATATAAGAAATAAAGTAAAGAGGGGTGCAAGGTATGGCTAATTTTTCTGAACTGGATCGTTATTTATTTGGGCAGGCAACACATTATGATATTTATCGTAAATTAGGAGCGCACATTACTGATCAATACGGGATCCGTGGCGTCTGCTTTGATCTGTGGGCACCAAATGCGTCGCGTGTATGGGTGATTGGAAGTTTTAATGGCTGGGATGAGAACGCAAACGAGATGGAGCGTTTGCAGCCGGAAACAATGGGGATCTATGAATTGTTTATTCCAGGAATAGAAGAGGGAGAGCTGTATAAGTACCTGATCGAAACCAAAGATGGAAAACGTTTGTACAAGGCAGATCCGTATGCCAATTATGCCGAACTTCGACCGGGAACGGCATCTGCAATCGCAGATATCAATCATTTTAAGTGGACCGATCAGAAATGGATGGAGGAAAGAGCAAAGGTTTCCGATGTCTATGCACAGCCAATGGCGATCTACGAGGTACATCCGGGTTCCTGGATGCGCCATCCGTGCAGGGAGGACGACGGATTTTACAGCTATAAGGATCTCGAGGAACGTCTGATCCCTTATGTAAAAGAGATGGGATACACGCACATCGAGCTGATGGGAATTTCCGAATATCCGTATGATGGTTCCTGGGGATATCAGGTGACCGGATATTATGCACCGACGTCGCGTTACGGAAAGCCGGCGGATTTCGCACATTTTATCAATGAATGTCATAAGCACAAGATTGCGGTCATCTTAGACTGGGTACCGGCACATTTTCCAAAAGATGCGCACGGACTGGCAGAGTTTGACGGTACCTGCCTGTATGAGTATGCAGACCCGAGAAAGGGTGAGCATCCGGACTGGGGCACAAAGATCTTTGACTACGGCAAAAACGAGGTAAAAAATTTCCTGATCGGAAGTGCATTGTTATGGATTGAGCATTACCATGTAGACGGACTTCGGGTTGATGCGGTGGCATCCATGCTTTACTTAGACTATGGAAAGCAGGAGGGACAGTGGGTCCGCAACCAGTATGGAGACAATAAGAACCTCGAAGCGATCGAGTTCTTTAAACATATCAATACCCTGATCTTAGGAAGAAATCCGGGAACGGTCATGATCGCAGAGGAATCAACCGCATGGCCAAAGGTGACCGGAAAAGTAGAAGATGGTGGACTGAATTTCAGCTACAAGTGGAACATGGGATGGATGCACGACTTTTTGGATTACATGAAGTTAGATCCATATTTCCGCAAAGATAACCACCACAAGATGACATTCGCCATGAGCTACAATGAGAGTGAGAAATATATCTTAGTCCTCTCGCATGACGAGGTGGTACATTTAAAATGTTCCATGATCAATAAGATGCCAGGATTAGAGGAAGAAAAATTTAAAAACCTGATGGTCGGATATGCGTTTATGATGGGGCATCCGGGCAAGAAACTGCTCTTTATGGGACAGGATTTTGCGCAGCTTCAGGAGTGGAGTGAGGAGCGTGAGCTTGACTGGTATCTGCTGGAAAATCCAAATCACGCCCATATTCAGAGCTGGGTCAAAGGACTACTGCATGTCTATCAGAAGAATCCGGCAATGTATGAATTGGACAGCAGTTGGGAAGGTTTTGAGTGGATTAATGCAAATGATGCGGAACGGAGTATTTTCAGCTTTATCCGGAAGAGTAAGGATGGAAAAAACAATCTGTTATTTGTCTGCAGTTTTACTCCGGTAGAAAGACCGGATTACTGTGTCGGTGTACCGGAAAAGAAAACTTACAAGCTGATCTTAAACAGTGATGCGGCAGAATTTGGCGGCAGTGGAGCAGAGAGACCACTTTCCTATAAGGCAAAGGAAAAAGAGTGCGATGGAAGAAAATATTCGTTTGCATACTCGCTTCCGGCATACGGAGTAGCAATATTCCGTTATTAATGACAGGAAAATGGTCAGTAGAGAGATTTTGACGGATACAACTTAATAAATGCGCTGATGTAACCGATATAACAACTAGGAAACATTAGCTGGAATGGCACAATGATTTTGATGAAACGAATGAACTGTGCCATTCTTTATGAGACAGGAGATATACCGTATGAGAGTAGAAAATCAGCAGAATCAGAATATCGTAGAGCTTATGCAGCAGACATCCTGCACCAGGGAGACGAAAGAAGCCGGACTTTTCGGAAATGCAGGAAAGACCAGTGAAACGGGTGTGGTAAGCGGGACTTCAGTTAATGTACGGGATGTAACCTATCTCAATCCGGCAAAGGACGAACAAAAAACGGTCGTAGATGAGATCGAGCAGGGACAGGCAATGGATGCCACTGAGCGAAAAAACCAGATGGCAGTGCTTGCCAACACAACGTCGGAAGAGGATTATACTAAAATGCAGGAGCAGGGATTTTCCCTGGATGAGACAACGACTAATACGATCGTCACGGTAACAGATAAGATCAAGGCGGAGCTTGCAAAAGCGGGGGTGGATACCTCCTGCTTTGGAGACGAACTGAGTGCAGACCAGATCGAAGCGATCACAGGAAGCCCGGAGCTTGCAAGGCAGCTGACTGAGGCATTTCATCAGGCAGATCTGCCAGTAACCAAAGAAAATGCGCAGGATGCGATGGAGATCCTTGCCATGACAGGCTCCCTGACCAGTCCATCTGAGGGAGCAGTAAAATACCTTCTGGATAATGAACTGGAACCAACGGTAGAAAACATCTACATGGCAGAATACAGTGGAAGCACCAATTATCAGCCGGCACAGCCTGTTGATACGACTTCCTTTGATACACAGATCAAGGCAGTGATCCGCAGTGCCGGTCTGGAAATGAACGACCAGACGATGCAGCTGAGCAAATGGATGCTTGAAAATAATATTCCACTTACACCAGACAACCTCTCCTATGCACAGGCTCTAAACGAGATGCAGATCCCGACAGACAGTGAAGAAATGATGGACCGTATTGCAACCGCAGTGGAAGAGGGGGGACGTCCAAAGGATGCCATGCTGTTAGACGGATATACGTTAGAGGAGCGTGCGGTACGCGCTGAGGAACTTGTAGCATCGGCAACGGATGAAGATATCGCATATGTGCTTGAAAATGGTATGGAACTGACTCTGGAGAACTTAGCATATGCGGCACACAACACGAAGAGTGGCAGTGTAGATGGGACTTCTGCTGTGCAGGGTATAGCCGGAACAGATGGGGCTTCTGCCGCGCAGGGTACAGCCGGAGCAGATGCAGCTTCCGATGTGACAGAGGGCACAGAGGCACAGGGAGAGACCGCAGCACAGACTGCAGATGTAACAGGAGAATACACAAGAGACGGACTGAGCCTGATTACAGCGAGACGTCAGTTAGAAGAGCTTCGGCTGGTCATGACAGCACAGGCAAACTATTCGTTACTGCGGCAGGGTATTTCTATCGAGACGAAGCCATTGGAAGAGCTGGTGGATGAATTAAAGAACTTAGAGCAGAACTATTATAAAAATCTGCTTGCTTCTGAAAATATTGATACTTCCGATGAAAATGTATCACGGTTTGAAGAGATCACAAGACAGGTAACTGAGATTAAGTATGTGCCGGCATATGTACTGGGTACCAAAGAGGCGGATGTTTCTACGATCCATGGCGTACACAAAGCCGGAACCGCATTAAAGGGCAGCTTTGAGCGTGCCAATGAGAGATACGAGACATTAATGACTGCGCCGAGAGCAGATCTGGGAGATTCCATCCAGAAAGCATTCCGTAATGTGGATGATATTCTTACCGATCTGGAACTGGACAACTCCGAGGAAAACCGTCGTGCCGTCCGTATCTTAGGATACAATGGTCTGGATATTACAGCAGAATCAGTTACAGAGATGAAAGCTGCCGACGAAGAAGTTCAGAGAGCATTTAAGAATATGACACCATCAGTTGTAATGGAAATGATCCGGAGGGGCATCAATCCATTGCAGATGGATTTCGCTGAGTTGAACCAGACGGCAGAACAGATAAAATCAGAGACCATGACAGGAGAAGACACTGCAAAATACAGCGAGTATTTGTGGAAATTAGAGCAGAACCATTCCATCAGCGAGGATGAGCGCAGCTCTTATATCGGTATCTACCGTTTAATGCGTCAGGTGGAAAATACGGATGGTGCTGCGATCGGAGCTCTGGTAAATCAGGGAACCGAACTTACCATGAAAAATCTCCTGACGGCAGTGCGTTCCGAGAAGAAGAGTGGCAGGATGGAATATGAGGTAGATGACAACTTTGCCGGAGTTGAGAAAAACGAACAGACAGCTTCTATCACCAGCCAGATCGAAGCAGCTTATCAGCAGAACTGCTTAAAGGATGTGCTTGATACGATCACACCGGAGAAATTAAAGAATGTATTGCAGCAGACCCCGGACTGGGAAGCAATGACACCGGAACAGTTAAAACAGGCACTGGCACAGGTAGAAGACAGTGGTGCAGAGACTTACGCCTATGCAAAAGAGCAGCTTTCCGAGTTGGAGCAGGCTGCCAATGTAACAGAGGATATCTATCAGGTTCTGGATAAATATGATATCCCGAATACGATGTCAAATGTTCTGGCAATGGAACAGCTGGTCAATAACAGAAATCAGATGTTCCGCAAGATATTCGGAAGTGGTGTAAAGAGTGCAGACGAGAAGGTTGGAACAGAGGACTTAGAGCAGATCAAAGAAGAACTGTTAGAAGAGTTCGGAGAGGCTGTTTCCGAACCGGTTGACATGGCAATCGCACAGGAGAAGCTGGGAGAACTGGCAGAGAACGTGATGAAGACCATGATAAACAGTGATGATGTGACAAGCGTTGACATCAGAGAGATGCGTATGTTATCCGCACAGCTTTCCGTAAGCAGTATGCTGGCAAAAGAGGAACAGTATTGTGTACCGGTTATGGTAAATGATGAGATGATGAATGTCTCCGTCAAGATCGTCCGGGGTGTTGACAAGAAAGGAATTGTCGATATTATGATGGACAGCGAGCTGCGCGGCAAGATCGCAGCAACCTTCCAGGCAAAAGAAAACGGCATCCAGGGACTTGTTGCAACGGACAACAGAGAGACACAGGAGTTGTTAGAGCATGGACTAACCAGTCTGGCAGAGCAGCTTGCCGGGGAGAATGATACGGTACTTGATCTGCACAGTGCATATCTGGATGATCTTGATCTGAACCATTTCTCCAATGGTATGTATGGAGTCAACGCAGACTCATCCGATATACAGGAGCCGGAGAGTGAGGGCTATAAAGTGCAGACCTCACGTCTGTATCATATTGCAGAGAGCTTTATCAAAAATATCAAAGAAACATTATAAAACAGGATTTAAAATATGGTTGCTGCAGCAGAATGATCAGGGGTTGGATGTAGTCTGTGTCTTAAGATATTCCATGATCCCGGAATGGAGGGCAGCAACCAGTTTTTCCTGATATTCATCTGTAAGGAGCAGGTCTGCTTCTTCCGGATTACTTAAAAACCCACATTCTACAATTACGGTAGGTGTGGGTGTTTTTTTGAGCAGATAATAGCTCTCGTTGGCTTTTGCTTCGCGGTGGTTGTCAGGATCGACCTGCTCAATCAGTGTCTTTTGAAGGATGGCGGCAAGCTCTTTCCCCCCGGCAGACTGTCCATAGTAAAAGACTTGCGCACCTTTGATCTCCGGGGAAGGGTAACTGTTCTGGTGGATACTGACGGTGAAACACGGATTGGCATCCGTAATGATCTTACAGCGGTTCTGCATATCCTCGGCTTTTTTGTTGGTGCTTCCCTCCGTATAGAGACCGGTATCGGTGTCTCTTGTCAGGATAATATCAAGGTCATCGTCCGCAAAAGCTTCTTTTAGCTTTAAGGCAAGCGCGAGATTAATGTCCTTTTCGAGCGCATCATTGCATCCTACTTTTCCCGGGTCGCTGCCACCGTGCCCGGCATCAATGACGATACAGGTATTCTGTTCTTTCGCGCTACTGTTTCCAACAAAAACGGTTCCCTGCTTTGCAAGGAAAAAGGCAGTGGCGATTAAAGTGACTGCCATCAGAAGTTCTAACTTTTTTTTCATAAAAAAATTCCGGACATTTGCTTATCATAAAATATTCGCAAATGCCGGAATTTATGAAACTGATTTTAGTCGGATCAGTTGATGTATTTAATGATCGTATCCCATACGGAAGCATTTTCCAGACCAAGTTTCCAGAAAGAGCCGCCAGCCAGATTGTTTGACTGTAAGACTTTTAACTTTTCTTCGAGGGAAAGCGCATCCTCAATCCAGATCTTGTAGATGACGCCGTTATTTTCGTACTGTACATAATTCTGACCGGCTTCCTCAGACCAGACCGGTGTCGCATCGTTTGCACTGATCAGATTCTGGATCTCAGACATATTTGTTGCATAAGTGGTCAGCTCATATAAAGTATAGCTGTCAGAGCTGCCGTCCTCTACGGTAACTTCCTCCGTAGAAGCTTCAGCATTGTCTGTTGTCTCGGAGGCAGTAGTGTCGGAAGAAACTGGTGTCTCAATCCAGACACGCGTGTAGAATGGCATACCCATGATGATCTGGTCGGCAGGAACTTCCTTTAAGGTGTTTGCAACGCCCTCTTTGACATAACCGATCGAAGCGACCGGACCGGCTTCCTCGGAACCGGCATAATGCTCGTCATATGCCATGACTACGACATAATCGGCAAACAGTGCCTGTTCGGCGCGGTTATAAAATGCGGTATAGGAAGTAGGCACATAGTTGTCGACGGAAAGAACAATACCATTATTCGCACATTTGAGTGATAACTCACGGATAAACTCAATATAGCCGTCTCCGACATCGGAACTGAGCGATTCGAAATCGACGTTGATACCATCTAAGTTATACTGGATCGCTGCGGAGATCAGATTGTTGATCAGGTTTTCTCTACGCGAGGTATAAGTTAAAACTTCTGTGGAGTTTACATCTTTATTTTCCAGGTTGCTGACCAGTGCCCATACCTCAATGCCATGTTGATGACAGTAGTCCACGTAGCTGGAGCTGGCAAGGCTTACAATGTTTCCGTTGTTGTCATTGAGGTAGAACCAGGTCGGAGAGATCACATTGATTCCCTTTGTGTTTTGCAGAACAGAGGATAAGCTGCTGTTGGCATCCGCATTGGTGATCTGATGCCATGCCATATTGATCTTGAAATCCTTTTTGATATGGGTAAATTCCTCTGCAACGTAATCGCTTGTGGCGGTTTCTGTTGAGGTCGAACCAAGGGTTTTGGATTTGACATAACCAATGATGCCGTCCTCGGTCATTACCTTTGTCCAGGTCTCATCCGGTTCCAGTACGGTTACGACCGTGCTTTTATCCAGATCAGCAAGGATCGGACTTTTTATGCCACCCTGATAGCGGAGTTCTGTCGCTTTTTTCAGGGAAGCAACATTGTATTCACCCCACTGCGTGGTAAGTAAGATGCGATTTGGATTTTCACATACCGTGTAGGAAAAATCCGAATACTGTTTTACAAAATCGATCGCAACATAGGCAGTAGAGGCATCGGCTTTTACAATGGTATGTCCAAAGGACTGTGAATCCTTTGTGATGGTGTAGGTGTCGCTTTCTGCATTGACAGTTATCAGGTCAGTTGGTGTTGCATACAGCAGTTTGTTTTCATTGGCATCCCAGTAAAAGCGGCTGTTGATGTTATCGTGGATGAAATTGTAGTCCAGATAAACAACGCCATTTATCACACGTCCCTTTGTTTCGATGACTTCATCGTTTAATACGATGGCAGCCTCATCCTCAGAGGTTAAGGCGTAATAGTCAGAAAGTTCCTGGCGGTCTTTGGTTGGTGTATATTTTTCAATCAGACTGCTCAAAAACATAAATAACAGGACCACGATGATGAGGGCTCCTGCGGCTAAAAAAGGAACTATTTTTTTCTTCATTATGAAAATCCTTTCTTCTTATGGTGTTCTGTCTTTAATATAGGTCATTGCATCAAATGTACCAACCTATTGTAGCATAAGAAGCTGTAAATTCAAAGGTATTTGAATTAGTTTTTGGAGGTGCAGCCATTTGAAACACCAAATGGCGCACTTCCAAAAAATCTCTTTTTTATGCAAGTTCGTAAACAATATTCCTAATGATAAGGTGGGCATTGAGAGCTGTTCCACCTTCTGGATTCGTTTTATTTTGATTTGTTTTTTTGAGTTGATTATTTGTTGTCTTTTTTTATTTTGTCAAAATGTACTTCTTTTAACACCCCCTGATCAAAAATATAATCCCTCATATATGAGGTTTCTTCGTGAATGCAAAGTTCCTTTGCAATGTGTTTGGAATCACTTTTGGAACCTTCCAGCCAGATGGTAATTCCCTGGTTTTCCAAAGTGGAAAGTTCCAGATAAAGTTTTTCTAAGTGTTCATTCATTGTTATCCCCCATATCTGTTATTCCAAAAGGAATCCGCTGGTTACAGTGTGATATATCATAGTGTGACATCTTCCCCAAAAGATGTCGGGTAAATGATGCTGCACCATGTGACGCAGGCATACGTGATACCAGATAAGATAAGTTTAGTCGAGCAGTTCCTGTAAAACAGGAAACAGCTCCTTTTCGATTCGGAATGGATTTTGGATCAACGGAACTTTGCGTAACACGATGGGAGAACGACCGGAAATGCTGTGAAATGTATGAGGCTTTCCCGTTCTCATAAGATAGATGCAGCCTTCTCCTGAAGATATTTTCTGGTTAAGCAGCTTCTGGCAGTTCCGGAAATTGTCCATTTTCCAGGGGGCCACGCTCCCAATGATGATCTTCTTATCGCAGCGCAGAAATTCGGTAAGATCCGCTTCGCTAAGACTGCCAAAGTCGAGCACCAGATAACGGTAGCCCAGATTTAACAGGGCAGGAAATTCGTCGCGTCCGGTTGCCGGATAATAATCCACATCATGGATGCGGAAATAAGTGCGACAGCGATTTTCTTTCTGTGCGTAGGGTAAAGTGGCATCCGTCATAAGGAGACGGATCTCGTCCCGCTTATGAAACTCGAGATAAGCTGTGGCGGCTTTGTATTTAGAGCCACATAGATTTGCCAGGGCGATTGCCAGATGTGTGGCGCCCGCACCGGAATAACAGCCGGTGATGCCAATGATAAAATGGGATTTTGTTCCATTTCGTTCGATTCCGAAAATGAGTATCAACCTCCTTTCGTTCAATGATCTGTATGACAGACCTTTCACATTTTGCGGTAACGCGGAAAGGATTACAGTTGACCGGAAAGCAATAGACAGGCATTTTTAAAAGCTTTGCATATTTTTTTGCAGCTTTTTTGTTATTATAATTGCAGATGAGAATGAGCTTTTCCGGCAATGGAAAGCTGTGGATCAAAGAAAGTGCATCCGGCATATCCCAGATGCTTCCACTTAAGATAAGAAAGATCAGATCTTCCTTCTGTGAGTGGAGACATTCTTCAATCTGATCCCCATAATCTGTTACCAGCAGAGCATTCTCCGGAAGAGGGCAGTCAATGCCGGCTCCATAGTCCGGTATCCCTGCAAAGGCTCCGTGGTAATAAATGCCATCCGTTTCATGCCAGAGAGCATCGGATGATGTCATGGCAAAAAGCGGTTCGTCCTGTTCTTTGGACAGATAAAGACTGTTGTATCTGTTCTGATTTAAAATGCTTACAAGTGAAACGGCAAAATGCGTAGCACCTGCTCCGGGTCTGCTGCCGAGTACGGCAATCTGTCTGATGAGATGTGAAGAATGCTGACACGCTGTATCTGTGGCAGCAGAGTGAAAAGCTGCCATGCCCCTGACTTTGATCAGGGCTTCTTTTAATTCAGCAGCACTCTGATAACGATTTTCTTCGTCAAAAGAGGTGGCTGTCTGGATCGTGTCTAAAAGTTGTGGGGAACATGGAGCAGAGGTGGCATCTGCCATCAGGGAAAGTACTTTTCCAAGACTGTAGATATCAGAAGCAGGGTGTATGGAATGTCCAAGATATGCTTCCGGTGCCACAAAGCCGTCTGTTCCGTATTTTTGGAAATTTTGTCCAGAACCGGTAAAAAATGAGGCAATGCCAAAGTCGATTAATTTGATCTGATTTCCACATACTATAATGTGCTCTGGTTTTAGATCCTGATACAGGATAGGGTATGGAGCAATATGATGCAGATAATCTAAAATATCGCAAAGCTGGATGCCGTATTTTAAGATCAGTTCCTGCGAAATGTTGTGTTCTGGATAGAGGATCATATCCTCTAATGAGTCACCCTGGATAAATTCTTCGACCAGATAGATAAAGGTATCATCTTCATCAATGTCATAAATAAGGGGGATACCTGGGTGATTTAGAGTTTTCAGAAGGTAAGCTTCCGAGTATGGACTGCCTTCTGTAAAGATAGAAGATGTATCTGCCGTGTCTTTGGGGATACACTTGATGGCGCGATAGACCTTCAGTTTCAGATGTCGGGCAAGATAGACGGTACTGCTGTTGCCGGTACCAAGAGTGGAAATAATCCGATATTTGCCAAACAAAATATTTTCTTCTATGCGATACCGCTCCTTTCGAAGCGTGTCAGTTTCGCATCTCACGCATATTTTATAACACAGGTGGATTTAAAAGGCAATGTCTTTTGTAAGATTTTGTGAAAAGTTCACAAAAATGGAAACAAATTTTACTGGAAAGCAGGGTTTAGAAATATTTAATCATTGGCATACTTTACATCAAGATGGCATTTGTTTATAATGAGTGTAAGTTTACAAGGTTTTCCGGATGAAGGAAGTGATTGTATGAAAATAGAAAAAGTAAATGATAACCAGATTCGCTGTACCTTGACGAGAGAGGATCTGGCGGAGCGCCAGATCAAACTGAGCGAGCTTGCATATGGTACGGAGAAGGCAAAGATGCTTTTTCGCGATATGATGCAGCAGGCAGCATATGAATTTGGTTTTGAGGCTGATGATATCCCACTGATGATCGAGGCGATTCCGCTGTCAGCAGATACCATTATTCTGGTAATTACCAAAGTTGAGTATCCGGAAGAACTTGACACGAGATTTTCCAAGTTTTCAGACCCGGATCCAGAGGATCTTTACGAAGATATGATAAACAGTAATTATCAGACGGCATCAGAGGGTGCAGATGATATTTTAGGATTATTCAAACAACAGAACAGGGAAGCAGCACCAGGTAAACAGGAAGAACAGAGTTTCGCTTCCTCCGGACAGGAGAGGGCAGAAAAACAGGAAATTCCGGTAAATGTACTTGTAGACATTACGAAACTTTTTGTTTTTCAGGATTTTGGAGAGCTTACCCGTCTGGCACACATTTTAAAAGGATTTTATACAGGATCGAACGATCTTTATCAGAATGTGGCAAATCATAGATATTATCTGTTGGTCAGCAAGAGCAGCCAGTCACCAGAGACATTCAACAAGGTCTGCAATATTTTATCTGAATATGCGCAGCAACAGACTTATACACCTGCCACCGGGGCATTTTTCAGAGAACATTGCCGTCCGGTTCTGACAGGAAGTGCATTACAGACATTGGCAGAATTATAAAAAATCGCTGTGAGCCATCTGGCTTACAGCGATTTTTTGTTACAAAATATTATGCAAGATCTTTTGCAAGGAAATCGTTGATCTCGTTTACCAATGCATCCGGATCAATGCCATGAACCATAGCAGCCTCCTCGATCGTTTCCATCTGGGAAGATGGGCATCCGAGACAGTGCATTCCGATATTTAAAAGAATTGGTGCGATGTTCTGATCAATCTGAAGTAATTCACCAATCATGGTTGATTTCGTAACCTGTGCCATTTCTATTTCCTCCTTTTCGTGTGATAAAAAAAGTATACCCATAACGTGGACATTATAATACGAATTTTATAAGAATGCAAATCAATCATTGTATTTTTGAAAGAACTTGATAAAAAAGAATTTTTATAAATTACACTTTAGTGAATGGGCAGGAAGTCCGATATATAAGGCAGAGATAAAGGACACGGAATGTCAATAAAGCTGCAGGGATGCAAAATAAAAACATGTCAGGCAGAAAAGGAGAATGACAGTATGAAGATCAACTATAATGTGTCAGCGGCGATTGCCAATAAGCACTTACTTGGGATTGAAGATAATTTAAGCACGACAATGGAGAGACTTTCTTCCGGATTAAAGATCAATCATTCCAAGGACAACCCTGCAGGAATGGCAATTTCCAGCAAGATGAAAGCACAGATCGACGGTTTGAACCGTGCTTCTGAGAATGCTTCCGATGGTGTTTCTGTAATCCAGATCGCGGATGGTGCATTAAATGAGACAACCAGTATTTTACAGCGTATGCGTGAGCTTTCTGTTCAGGCAGCCAGTGATGCGACCATGACACCGGCAGACCGCGAAGCGATCCAGAAAGAGATTGCATCTTTAAAACAGGAAGTAGACCGTATTTCAACCGATACCGAGTACAACAGCAAGACACTGTTAGATGGTTCCCTCGATACCAGGGTTTATACAAAACATGCGACCAGAGTCGATACTTCTGATTATGTGAAAGCAGGTCAGTACGATCTTACGATCACAAAGGCTGCAACACGTCCGGATGCCGTGACCGCAAGCGCAGATTTCAATGATACGACAACACAGATCGGTGTATCCGGAAGCATTACGATCAATGGTTCTACTGTGGAGATTTCTGCAACCGATACCATGGCAGAGGTATATGAGAAGCTTCGTGATGGTGCAGAAACCGGAGAAACAACGGTGGACAGAGATAAGACAACCGGAGAGATCACCTTTGAGACAACTTTATATGGGAAAGGTTCTCAGTTACAGCTTTCTACCGACAATGAAGACCTGGCAAACAAGCTTGGCATTGCGGCAGCAGGCGGCAATACATGGAATAAAGTAACCGATGGTTATTATGTATATGGTACACAGAAGGTGGATTCTACCGGAACACCGGTTGTAGACGAGGATGGTAATCCGGTTATTGTTGGACCGATGGGAGAGGATGCAGAGGTAGCTTTGGATACCACAACCGGATTTACCAATACCG
This sequence comes from uncultured Roseburia sp., assembly GCA_900550935.1. GTDB lineage: Bacteria > Bacillota > Clostridia > Lachnospirales > Lachnospiraceae > Roseburia. The sequence continues at coordinate 27,636 of URUD01000019.1, read as the reverse complement.
CAACTGTTTCTTACGATGGAAACAAGATCACGATCACCGATCTGGGCGGATTTTCCATGTCATTTTTGGCAGAAGCAGGATATGACGCAACAACAGGCGGCGCAGATGCCGGAAAGATCAGCTTTGATGTTACTGATATCGGAACCATGACCTTACATATCGGTGCCAATATGGACCAGAACGTAGATGTAAGAATCCAGGAAGTTTCCTGTGAGAGTCTCTATATCGATGATCTGGATGTAACAACCGTAAATGGTGCATCAAGGGCACTGGATAAATTAGACGATGCAGTTGCCAAGGTAAGTGAAGTCAGATCAAAACTGGGGGCATATCAGAACCGTCTGGAATACAGTGTAAACAGTCTGGATACATTCGAAGAAAATATGACAGATGCAATGTCCAGATTAAGTGATGCAGATATGGCAGAGGAAATGACCGAGTATACACATCAGAATGTATTGAATCAGGCTGCGATCTCTGTTCTGACACAGGCAAATGATCTTCCGCAGCAGGTGTTACAGATTTTACAGTAATAGAGAAGGGTGGAGTCTGTTTTGAAAAAAGAACAGATACAGGAATTTACCAGAAGGATCAGTCAGTGCAATAAGGGCGCGCTTGTGATCGTGATGTACGATATCTTATTTGTATATCTTACCGATGCAAAGGAAGCGCATGAAAAGCAGGACTGGGAAAATTATAAAGAGGCACTTCGCCATGCACAACGCACGATAGGAGAGCTGATCTCGGCACTTAATTTTTCTTATGAGCTTGCCGGCGAGCTTTACCGGATCTATGTATTTTGCCGTGACAGTCTTGCCAGGGCAATGTATAAGCGGGATATCGAAGATATCCTTATGGCAGAACGCCTGATGAAAAAATTATATAGCGCATTTGAAGTCGCAATGAAGCAGGATTCGTCCGCGCCTCTTATGAGAAATACCCAGCAGGTATATGCAGGGTATACTTATGGGAGGGACGATCTGGTGGAAACCTGCGGCGACTATGATACATCCAGAGGATTCTTAGTATAAGAGTCCTCTGTTTTTTTCATAATTTTTAATGCTTGTAAGCAAAAATTTATAACGCATCTGTACGGAATTTAATTCGTAAATATAGCAATCGATCAGGTCCGGATCGGTGGCATTTCCAAGATTATTATAGGCATCCTGTAAATCACGTGCCGTCTGGTGGAGGTCGTTGATCAGAAGCGTATAATGCTTATCATTTGTCTTCTCGGTTTGAAAAACATGCAGCATACATCCAATCTCCAATCTGTTTTTACTTTTAGTATAAGCAGAGATTTCCAATTCTATACAGTTTTCTGTCATAAAAATGGTAAAACGGAATAAATTAGCAGAGAAAACAGCAGATGGACAAAATAAAAATGGAAAAAATGACTGCATTTAGTATTCTTGGCGGTGTATTGCTGCTTGTCCTTGCGATCGGGCTCTGCAAGAGGCAGTCGCAGGTGGTATGGAACTTTTTGATCCGGGTGGTATTTGGTGCGATCGCCGTTTTTTTGACGAATGATTTTCTGGCAGCACAGGGAATTTCACTTGCAGTTGGATTAAATCCGGTCAGCCTTTTGACACTCGGAACGCTTGGATTTGGCGGCTTTGCGGCACTTTATGGAATTTTGTTCCTGCAATTTTTGTAAAAAACTTACAAAAATAGAAGAGAACACTGGACAAAAAAAGAGGTGGTTGCTATAATCCGATTCACAAACAAAAGAAAGAGGTGAGACATTGGGGAGATTACACAATTTACATTACTGACCCATCTGGTGATGGCGGTCGTAATGGACTTTCAGACAGGAAAGATCAGTAACCGGCTGATTGTTTCCGGACTTATTTGGGGACTTGCCTTCCGGCTTATGGGGGATGGAATGGCAGGGGTGTTACCGTTTCTGATTCATATTTCTATTCCGGTTATCTTATTCATTCTATTATTTCAGATCCGTGCGATTGGCGCGGGCGATATCAAGTTGTTTTCCGTTGTAGGTGGTTTTTTGAGTATAAGACAGTTAGTGTATCTGGTGTTGACAGCATTTGTTGTTGCCGCAGGGATCGGTGTACTTAAATTGTTTTATCAGGTAAAAACTGTGGGATATCAGATGGGAAGCAGGACTTTGATCCATTTTTCAACAGCAATTTTAATCGCATATTTTATTGTAGTCTGGGGGTGGGGCATTGCGTAAAATAGTCGCAGCATTTTGTGACACAGATGAGGCATACCGTGAGAGATTTGCAGCATATCTGATGCAGCATAGGGCAAAACAGATCACATTGCAGGTATTTTCGGAGCCGGAGTTACTGGTTTCTTATCTGCAGAAAAATGAAGCCGACGTCATCATCGCAGGAATGGGATGTGAAGACCTGACCGAAGCGGATCTTGGGACAGATTGTGCTATTGTGAAACTGGTCGGGAAGCATCAGCTTATTCAGGAGGAGATCGTATACGATGAGAGGGCAAAAAGGAAAGTTGTCCCTGTCTTTAAATATCAGCCAATGGATAGGATCCTGCATGAAATACAGATTGTGACCGGGATCGGGAATGAGGTGTCCGATGGAGTCCTGGCATCCGATCTTGAGATCATTGGGGTGATCTCTCCGGCAGGACATGATATGCAGATCCCATTTTCACTTCTACTTGCAGTAAATCTGTCAGGGAAAAAGAAGATGCTGTATCTGAACCTGATGCAGTTCTCCGGTCTTGTGAGGAATTTTCATCTGGCAGGGGAAGGAAATATGGGGGATCTCATTTCCCGTCTGCGAAAAAAGAAACTGACAAAAGAGGTCTTTTTGCGTATGACGTATGAGAATGAGTATTTTTCCTACATACTGCCATTTCAAAATCCGGAGCAGATGTCTGAATTTCTATTGGGGGATTTTCTGGAACTGCTTGATCTTATCCGGAAACAAAATCTGTACCAGGGAGTGGTCATTGATTTTGGAACCGGTGTAGGTTCTCTGGCAGATATGCTCGAACAGTGTCATAGCATTTATTGCCTGACGAAAAAGGGAGCGTTTTATGAGGGACAGACAGAGGATTTTTTACAATATCTGCAAGGAAAAGGTAAAACTCGGATGGTGGATCAGTTGCATATGCAGGAGATTCCGTTTTCAACAAAAGGTCTAAAATATACGTCAAATCCGATCGAGCAGTTACTGTGGAGTGAGTTTGGCGATCATGTAAGGAATTGCCTGAGGGGAGGAGCGGAGCACGCAGGATGAACATAGGGGAAAAAGAGATGGAAAGTCTGAAAGAGCAGATCTTAGAAGAGATGGATCTGACGAAAGAACTGCTCGATGACGAGATCTATACCTTGATCGAGGAAAAAGTTGAGACATTTTCGCACAGTCATATGATTACGCTTGGGGAGAGGGAAGAGCTGGAGCGGAAACTGTTTCATTCCATGCGAAAATTCGATGCCATACAGGAGCTGTTAGAGGATGATACGGTAACCGAGATCATGGTAAATGGTGCCGAGCATATCTTTTATGAAAAAGATGGCAGAGTGCTAAAAGCAAAGAGCCGTTTTTCATCCAGACAGAGACTTGATGATGTGATCCAACAGATGGTCGGCAATAACAACCGTATGGTAAATGAGGCATCACCGATCGTGGACACCAGACTGCCCGATGGATCGCGTGTCAATATCGTTTTGGAACCGATCTCCATTGACGGTTCTGCGATCTCAATCCGTAAATTTCCTAAAAGCCCGATGCGGATGGAGGATCTGGTGCGGATCGGCTCGTTGTCTGATGAGGCTGCTCTTGCATTAAAAAGGTATGTTGAGTCCGGATACAATATCTTTGTATCGGGGGGAACCGGTTCCGGAAAAACTACCTTTTTAAATGCAATGTCGCAGTATATTCCGGAAGAAGAACGTATTATCACGATCGAGGATTCCGCGGAACTTCAATTACAGGACAAGCCGAATCTGATCCGGCTTGAGACAAGAAATGCCAATACGGAAGGGGTGGTACCGATCACGATCCGGGATCTGATCCGAACAGCACTCCGTATGCGGCCGGAACGGATCATCGTGGGGGAATGTCGCGGGGCAGAGGCACTTGATATGTTACAGGCGATGAACACTGGGCATGACGGGAGTCTTTCAACCGGACATGCCAATTCCTGTCAGGATATGTTAAGCCGTCTGGAAACCATGGTTTTAATGGGCATGGATCTGCCGCTTCAAGCGATAAGGAGTCAGATCGCATCCGGGATCGATTTGTTTGTCCACTTGGGACGCCTGCGGGATAAGAGCAGGAAGGTGCTTGCGATCGCAGAGGTTGTGGGGATGGAGGCAGGAGAGATCCGTCTGAATGAATTGTTCCGGTTTGTGGAAGAAGGAGAGGTAAATGGAAAAGTATGTGGAAAACTGGAACAGGTTGGCACATTGCAGCATAAGGAGAAGCTGTATCGGGCAGGGTTTACTGAATCACAGCTGACAGGAGAAAAGGATGGACTATCGTGTATATCGTTGTAGCATAGGGGAGAATGTGCAGTGGATTGCTATAAGTGTATTGATTACAGCGGCAGTGGCATGGCTGTTTTACCAGTCTTATTATGGCATGGTATTATTGCCGGTTATTGGGGTATTCTGCCGGAAACGCTATATCATAAGCCGGAAAAAGAAACGGCAGCAGATGCTTTTGTATCAGTTCAAGGATGGGGTATTGGCTGTGCAGAACGCATTACTTGCGGGATATTCGGTCGAAAATTCCTGGTGGGAGGCAGAAAAGGAGTTGCAGAAACTATATGGGGCACAGGGGCTGATGACACAGGAATGGCATCAGATGAATGTGCGGATCAAAATGAATGAGCCGTTGGAAAAACAGCTGATGGAATTTGCATCCCGCAGTAACTGTGAGGATGTGGAAAGTTTTGCGGAAGTTTTTTCTTTTGCAAAACGCAGCGGGGGAAATTTCGTCAAGATCATAAAGGCGACGGTAATCAGGATTTCTGGCAAGATCGAGGTGGGAAAGGAGATTGAGACGGTACTTTCCGGTAAAAAATTAGAGGGAAGGATCATGAATGGTATGCCGTTATTTATTCTTGCCTATCTGAATGTTACTTCAAAAGATTTTCTGCAGATCCTTTACGGAAACTTACCGGGTGCCGCCGTGATGACACTTGTTCTTGGTATCTATGTGATGACGGTAAAATTATCGGAGCGGATTTTGGACATCCGGGTATAAGGGGAGAAACTATGATCTTATGTGTGGTTGTATTTGTAATAATGATTGTTTTCTATGGACTGGGAAGAAACCATCTCACAAAGAGTAAAAAACAGATCCTGCTTGTTTTGCTGATTGCGTCTGCTCTTGGTGCCATGGCCGGGATCATGGAAGGGCAGGAAAAAGAAAAAACGGATGTCCTGCCCCGCAATGTAGCAGGTATGGGAGCTTATGAGGAAGAATTACAGCTAAATGCGGGGGATGTGCTAAAGGATTATGATTACAAGCTGACTGTGCCGGAACAGATCAGGACAAAGCAGGAGGAACAGGCACTTTTAGAGCAGGCAAAGCAGGAGATCACAGACACTCTTTTGGGAGAGAACACGTCGTTTGACATGGTAAATAAGCAGGTAATGATGGAAAGCAGTTATCAAAACGGAGCCGTTGCGGCGACCTGGGAGGTATCACCATATACGGCACTGGATGAGAAAGGGCAGATCACAGAGCAGGATATTCCAGAAGAGGGAAAACTGGTGCAGTTGTCCGTAGAACTGGTCTGTGGCGAAACTGCATGCTGCTATGAATTTCCTATCCGGATCGTTCCGGTCAGGTTAAGTGGGGCAGAACAGCTCTTAAAGGAAGTAGGAGATAACTTAAAAGCACAGGAAAAGCAGAAGGGAACAGAAGAGATCAGGCTGCCGGAGGCAATCGGAAGTGTAAAACTGCAATGGAGCAGGAAAAAAGACTACACGCCGGAGAAAGTGCTAGCATTAGGCGTGGCATGTGCCGGGATGTTTCCTCTGATCGAACTGTCAAAGCAGCAAAAAGAAAGAAAAAAAAGAGAACAGATGCTGCTGATGGAATACCCTGACTTTATCAGTAAACTGGTTCTTTTGATGGGCTCCGGCATGAATTTATCCGGGGCATGGAAAAAGATTGCAGCAGATTATGAAAATAAGCGGAAGAAAAAGGAGATACCACCAAGGGTATCGGGAGAGGAAATGTTGCTTACCTGCCATGAGATGGAGGGAGGCATAGGAGAAGGGGTGGCCTATGAACGGTTTGGAGAACGGTGTCAGATTTCCGGCTACCGGAAACTTGGTAATACCCTTTCCAGAAATCTGCAAAAGGGCAATCAGGGGTTATTAGAGTTATTAGAAACGCAGGTAGACGAAGCATTTGAAGAGCGAAAAAACGTTGCCAGAAAGTGTGGAGAGGAGGCAGGAACAAAATTGCTGTTTCCGATGATCCTTATGCTGGCAATGATCATGGTGGTGCTATTGATACCGGCATTGCTTTCGTTTCAGATGTGACAGGTTTTAAAAGCCACGAAAATTGTGGCGGAAAAGGAGGAACAGATGAGAGGAATCGAGGAATTTATAAGAGAAGAGGATGGGATTGGTGTTGTTGAGATAATTTTGATCCTGGTAGTATTAATTGGTTTGATCGCAATCTTTAAAACAAAAATGAGTTCACTGATCAAAGATATTTTTACTAAGATTGGTACACAATGGAAGACACTGTAATGCGTATAAAAGGAAGTATGACCGTATTTGTGGCATTATCGCTTTTACTGGTAATATCATTTTTAATGGCGCTGCTGGAAGGTGCAAGGGCGCAGGGATTAAACACCTGCGCCGAGCTCGTGTCAGATGTGGCGATCCATTCGGTCTGTGCAGAGTACCAGCCGGTATTGTGGGAGGATTATAAGCTGCTTATGCTGGATGGCACGTATGGGACAGGAACGTTTTCTGTTGAAAAACTGAATAGTAGATTGTGTACGCGCATTTCTGAAAACATCGAAAATACAACTGCCAGTGGCATGAGTTTATACAAGTTGTTTTTACAGGATGCACAGGTAACCGGATACCAGCTGGCTACAGATGGAGCAGGCGAAGTCTTTTTACAGTGCGTGGCATCTTATATGAAAAATAATCTGACAAGAGAAGCCGCGAAGAGCTTATATGATGCCTATCAGGAGGGAAAAGAGGTAGAGGAAAGTGATCGCAGTGATTATAGCGTGGAAAATGCCAATACGGCGATCGAAGAGGCGAAAGTGGCAGCAGAGGAAGGCAATAGCGAAGGGGACTCCGGGGATGGTGGATTGTCTGTAGAGACGGAAAATAAAAAAACGGAGGAGCCGGCAGGAACGGCAGAAACAGAGGAAAATCCACTGGATATTGTACTGCAGTTAAAGCAGAATACGCTGCTTAGTCTGGTCGCGGGTGGTTCATCGGAAATCTCACAGAAACAGGTCAATCTGCAGGAGAGTGTCTCAAGGCGTGAAAATCATACAGGGACAATGGTGGTGGAAAGCCGGACCGGATGGTATGAAAAGGTTTTGATCACAGAGTATCTTGACCATTATTTTTCAAATTATTTAAGACCGAAAGAGAATGCGGCACTTTCCTATGAAATGGAGTATCTGTTATGTGGCGAGGACTCGGATGCAGCAAATCTGGAAGGCACGATAAACCGACTGCTCCTGATGCGGGAAACTGCTAATATTGCGGCGATCGTAAAGGATGGTACAAAGCGAAATGAAGCAAAAACACTGGCAGAATTGTTGGCTGGATTTAGCGGAAACCCGGCAATTATTTTTGTTGTGCAGTGCGGGATTATTGCAGCCTGGGCTTATGTGGAAAGTATATTGGATCTGCGGGCACTGTTGCGCGGAGATAAGATTGCGCTGATAAAAAGTGACAGGCAGTGGACTACCAATACAAAGCATCTGTTGGAGTCCTTAAAGGATGATGCAAAAGCAATAAATTGTGAAAATGGACTTACCTATAAACAATACATTAAGCAATTTGTGATCACGATGGGCAATCAGAAACTGGCATATCGGATGATGGATGTGATGGAGCAGAATGTCCGGGCAGTGTCAGGAAATGAAGCAGTGAGAATGGATGATATGGTATGCCGGATAAAAAGTGTGGAGCAATATGGAGCGAATCCGTTATTTGCAAGATTATCCCTGTTTTATCCCAATATGTTAAGGCAGTATTCCTTTGTAAAGGAACGAGAATTTAGCTATATCAGATAGAGAAAGGAGGGCAGGTATATCGTGGTGTCTCATTGCTTAAAGGTAGAAAAAGGTAAAATAATACAAACAAAATCTCTCCCTGGATTGTACATTACCAGAACCTGTCCCGGTAACGACCGGCGTAAGGGGACACCGCGATGTACCTGGCAAAAGGCTTCTTTTACGATCGAGGCGGCACTGTTATTTCCGATGGTAGTCTGCTTTCTGGTAAGTATCCTGTTTTTCTTTCGTGTTATGCAGGTAGAGTTACAAGTGGAAAAATCACTGGCAGCGGTGGCAGAAAAAATGGCGGTAAGCGCGATTACTCCGTCAGATACGGGTTCTGCTATACTTGGGATGGCGGGACTGCAGCTTGCTGTAAGAAAGGAGCTGGAAGGGAAAGATGGAGTTTCGCAGTATGTGAGCGGGGGAGCGGCAGGAGTTTTTGTATCAGGTTCCAAACTGTCAGGAGATTTCATCGATATTCATGCAACATGGAAACTTCCACTTCCGATCAGGCTGCCGGGAATACGGAATATAAAACTTGAACGGAGGGTGTGCGCAAGAAAGTGGACTGGATTTCATGGAGAGGGGGAGCAGGAGGAGAACCGCTTCGTCTATGTGACAGAGACGGGAACGGTGTATCATCTGACAAGAGAATGTCGTCACTTAAGACTCTCCATCAGCAGTGTTGCATCCGCAAAGATCGCGGAGCAGAGAAATGAAAATGGTGGAAAATATTCAAAATGTGAGAAATGCACAGCCGGAAAGACAAAACCGGCGACGGTTTATATCACAAAACAGGGAGACCGGTACCATTATGACCTTGGATGCAGCGGTTTAAAACGTACCATTTTTATGGTACGGCTTTCGGAAGTGGGAGACAGACCGGCATGCAGCAGTTGTGGAGGTATCGCAGCAAAGGACGAGGAAAAAAACAAGTATGATTCAAAAAATAATATTATTGGCAATACTGGCAATGTTTGCTTATCAGGACTGGAAAACACAAAAGCTTTCCGTATATCTGCTGTTAGCATCCGGCATTATAGGGTTAGTCTGCCATCTGTGCATCAGACAGCTTACGATGAGTGAGCTTCTCCTGGGGGCAGCAGTTGGGATCGCAATGCTTGGAATTGGTTTTTTGACGAGGGAGAAAGTTGGTTATGGGGATGGTGCGCTTGTAGCGGTGTGCGGGATCTTCCTTGGTTTTACAGAAAATATAGAAATGCTGTGCATTGCACTGATCTTACTGGAGCTAACGGCATTATTTTTGATCGTCGTAAGAAAAAAAGGACGGAGGTATCGGATCCCATTCTGCCCGTTTTTATTGGCGGGGTATCTGGTGATATTGCTATGAGAAAGATCAAGTGTAGAGGGTCATTTACCATAGAGGCGGCTGTTTATATGCCGTTTTTGCTCGCAATCTATCTATTTGTCATGCAGACAGGCATTCATCTCTATACAGAGACAATCGATATGGCAACCGAAATCCAGGCAGAGCCGGGGGTGGATGTCCTCAAATTATTTTACAGAATACAGGGGCTAGAGGAGGTGTTTGGAAGTGGAAACTAGATATATCAGAAATCTGAAGGGAAGCTATATAATCACGCCACGTATCGGCCAGGAACAGCCATGGGAAAAAGAAATGCTGTCCTATCATCAGCTGGAACATCTGCTAGTGCCGGAAGAGATCAGCGAAAACGGAGAAGCTGCGCTCTGGTATGATATCAGTGGGAAACAGGCACTTGATGTGATATTGGAAGTAAAGGAAATAGATTATGATCTGTTTGCAAATTTGTGTACGGCGTTGATCACAATGGCGGAGCAGTTGGAGGAACTGCTGTTAGTGCCGGATGTGTTGCTGCTCAGACCGGACTGCATCTTTTTGGACAACCGGGATGATACGATATGGTTCTGTTACTATCCGGGAAATCCCATGGAGCTAAAAGACGCATTTCATGAGCTGATACAGACATTGTTAAGAAAACTGGATCACAGGGATAAACGCGCGGCAGAAGCTGTATATCTTCTTTATGAGGAGACAGGAAAGGAAGGATATTCTTTTGAGAATGTAATGAAGATCCTCTGCGCGCAGGATTTCCTGGTGGAGGAAAACGTATCACCTGAATGGGAAGAGAGCATGGAAGAAGAGGTGCAGCCTTTATCAGAGAATGAAAAGCCCATTGTGGCAGGAAAAGGGAAATGGAATCGGGATTTCTTTTTGCAGTTAAAGGAATGGATCCTAGGGAAACTGCAAAGAAAAAAGAGTCGTATCCCATCCAGGGAAAAGAATGAATTACTTGTCTTTGAACCGGAAAATGAGAGTGAAGAACATACCGCGCACCCGACGGTTCTGCTTTCGGAACTGACGAAAAAACCGCAGGGGATTTTAAAATATGAGGGGACAGGAAACGGCAGGGATCTGCAGATCGAGGGAGATTCTTATATCATTGGCAGCGATGATGCATGTGATGGCAGGATTGCAGACCGAACCGTCAGCAGATGCCATGCGCGGGTGACGAAAGTGGACGATATTTATTTTATTGAAGATCTGAATTCCTCCAATGGAACTTATGTGGGAGGAGAACTTTTAAACTGCCGGGTCAAGATGAGCTTACAGCCGGGGGAAGTGGTTATGTTTGCAGGAGAAAAGTTTAGATTTATTTAAGAAAAATTCAGTGTGGCGTATTTGCATTCTGGAAAAGGACTATCTATAATAAACGATAGCAGTTAGCGGCAGAATAAGAATGGAGACGCACATGAAAAAAGAAGTAGAGCAGACAATGCTTAGATCGGGCTATCGCTTTTGTCAGGTACAGCCGGAAGGGATAGGAGTCTATTATAAATATTATCAGGAAGGGTTCCATGTGGTGATGACTCTGGATTTTACACAGCAGGTTGTAACAGCAGAGCAGCATCAGGTGTTGGAAAACCGTGTATTGAATATGTTCTACCATCCAAATGGGGTCCTCGCAGATTTCCCGGATGGTTTTCCGGTGTATCATGTAGAGATTTTGACACTGGTTTTATGCAAAGATACCGGACTGGCAAGAGAACTTTGCAATGCGAGAACAAACATATGGGTATATGAGATGGCAGAAAAGAGGTTGTTCATCTATGAAAATCAGCCGGGTGATTTCTTCGGGTTGCGATCTGCACTGGAAAGCCAGATGCAGACAAGAACATCAAAATCCATAAAAAATCTCCCATTTATTACCGCGGGGATCGCACTTGCAAATGTATTGGTGTACGTTGTCTTAGAACTGATGGGAGATACCCGAAACGCGTTCTTTATCGCATCCCATGGTGGGATGTATCCGGAATTTTTAACTTATAATCAGCAATGGTGGCGGCTTTTTACGGCAATGTTTCTACATTTCGGACTGGACCATCTGATCAACAATATGGTGATCTTTTGTTGCGTGGGTTCCAGATTAGAGCGGGCGGTAGGGCATGTAAAAATGCTCATCATCTATCTGCTTTCGGGTATCTGTGGAGGACTGCTCTCTTATACCATGATGATGTTAAGTGGCGATTATGCAGTATCTGCTGGGGCTTCCGGGGCGGTGTTTGGTACGATCGGAGGACTGCTCTGGGCAGTGATCTTCCATCGGGGACGTTTTGAAGGACTTACGACAAAAGGACTTCTTTTGATGATCGTCTTAAGTTTATACTATGGCTTTGCCACGATGGGTGTGGATAACTGGAGTCATATTGGTGGAATGATCGCCGGCTTTGTTATAACAATGATTTTATATCATCGAAAATCGCAAAAATATTGATTTTAGATAGAAAAATTTATATACTGAATTCATACGAAAATAAGAGAATTGCAATGTGCGAAAAAGGAACCGGATCCGAGAGTCTTTCGCATGGGCATGGAGGAAGAAATAAATGAACGTAAGCATATACTACGGAGGAAGAGGATTACTGGATGATCCGACCTTATATGTATTAAATAAAATGGAAGAGGTCTTAAGGGAACTCAGGGTCAATGTTGAACGCATTAATATCTATGAGCATAAAAATGAGATCGCAACACTCCCACAGACGATGAAAGAAGCAGATGGCATTATTCTGGCTACGACAGTGGAGTGGCTTGGTATTGGTGGATACATGCAGCAGTTTCTGGATGCCTGCTGGCTTTATGGAGATAAGGAAAAGATAAAAACAACTTATATGCAGCCGGTTGTAATGTCTACAACCTACGGAGAGCGTGAAGGCGAACTTACACTTGCCAATGCGTGGGAAATCCTTGGGGGACTTCCGTGTCCGGGCATCTGCGGCTATGTCGATGATCTGGTCAGCTTTGAGATGAACAAGGATTACACGATGCTGATTGAAAAGAAAGCAGAAAACCTGTACCGGACCATTTCGCAGAAAATGAAGAGCCTGCCGACCAGCAATCAGGCGGTAAAACAGTCTATCTTGCGTACTCCGCAGATGGAACTGACGCCACAGGAAAGCGAACAGCTTTCAAAATATGTTTCAGATGACAGCTATGTCAAGAAACAAAAAGAAGATATCAAGGAATTGGCATCCATGTTTAAGGATATGTTAGGAAAGACCGGAGCAGAGGATGAAGAAGCATATATTGAGGTACTCAAAGAACATTTTGCACCACAGGAGGATTTTAAGGCGAGATATCAGTTCTGGCTGGAAGGAAGAAAAACACCGCTTTTTGTTGAGGTAAATCACGGAAAGTTGGACATCCATTATGGACAGGAAGAAAATATCGATGTATATGCAAAACTGACGCCAGATGTGATGGATAGCATTGTAGAAGGCAGAATGACATTTCAGAGGGCATTTATGACTGGGGAGATGACAGCAAAGGGTAACTTTAAAATACTTCGTATGTTAGATACCATGTTTAATTTTGCGTAAGCGGGAGAATAATGGTAAAAGTGCAGCCGTCACCGGGACGTGAATCACAGGAAATAGAGCCATGGTGAGCTTCTATGATCTGTTTGGTGATGACAAGTCCAAGACCGCTGCCACCAGTTTTGGATGTGATAAAAGGGGAAAAGATATTGGCGGCAAGGGCGGGGGGCAGTCCACCGCCGTGATCGGTAATGGCGATATGTAAAAGAGAGTTTTTACAAAAAACATGAATGATCACAGTTCCGCTACCATTCATTGCTTCGCAGGCATTTTTGACGATATTAACAATGGCTTGTTTTAATAATTGGGGATCAATTTCAATCAAGGGAAGGGAATCGTTCAGAACCAGTTCGCAGTTAAAATCCTTTCGGGATAAAAGACGAAGGGAATCACTGATCTGATTCATAAAGGCATAAAGATTGACCTGCATCAGGCTGAGATGACCGCATAGTCTGGCAGAAGAAAGTTGTGTTACCATATTTTTGAGAAAATCGATTTCTGACATGCTTTCTTTCCAGTAGTCAAAGTCCTGTACTTCCGGATGCTTTTTGGCAACAAGCTGCAAGGAACTGTTGATCAATGTAATAGAATTTTTGATTTCATGGAAAATATTAAGGTAATCGTCGTTTGTCAACATAGTACCCTGCCCTGTTCTTAATAAATGATATGCAATATTTTAACATTGTCGGTAATAAAGTTCAATCATAATAATACAACAAATTTCGACACGCGTAATGAAACATGTGCCACAGAAAGGAAGGATTTCAGATGAAAGACGCAAATTGTATTTTTTGCAAAATTATTGCGGGAGAGATTCCGTCAAACACGATTTATGAGGATGAGGAGTTCAAAGTGATCTTAGATGCCAGTCCGGCATCGAAAGGACATGCGCTGATCTTACCGAAAGAGCATTATCATGATATCTATGATATTGAAGAGGAAACAGCAGCACATGCAATGAAGCTTGCGAAAAAACTGGCATGCCATATGACAGAGGTTTTAAAATGTGACGGTTTTAATCTGGTGCAGAACAACCACGAGATCGCGGGTCAGACGGTATTTCATTTCCATATGCATTTGATCCCGCGCTATAAAGAGGCAAAGAATAATGATATCTTAAAATGGAATCACGAAGAATTTACATCTGAGGAAATGAAAGAGATCTGTGAGTCACTGAAAATGACAAAATAAGAAAACAGTAAAAATGCAGGAACTCTAAAATCGATGTTCCTGCATTTTTTTACATTTCATTATGAATTTTCTTTTGATACTTCTAAGAGAAGCCCTACGATGGTGTCGATTGAGTTGCGGCTGCTACTGTTTTCCATTGCCTGGATATATTCCTCTTTTTTCGCAAATACATGCTCAACGGCCTCAAGGAGAGCGGTGTTGGAAAGATTTGCCTCTTCCAATACATAGCTAAATCCCTGTGAGCGGAACGAATTTGCATTTAAGATCTGGTCGCCACGGCTGGCTTCTGCCGGAAGCGGGATCAGGATATTCGGTTTCCGTAGAGCTAAAAGCTCACAGATAGCATTTGCGCCAGCACGGGAAATAACAAGGTCAGCCAGAGCAAACAGATCAGACAGTTCCTGATTGGCATATTCAAACTGTGCATAGCCGGAAACGCTGTAGAGTGTTTCGGCCAGATTTCCCTTCCCGCAGAGGTGGATGACATTGTAGGATTTGATCAACTCCGGCAGCAGACCACGGATCGCGGTATTGATCGCGCGGGAACCGGTACTTCCGCCGACGATCAGGATAACCGGTTTGGTGCGGTCTGAAAAACGGCACATGGAAAATGCGTGGTTGGCATTTCCTTTTAACAGTTCCTGACGGATCGGAGAGCCGGTTAAGACAGCTTTGTCTTTCGGGAGATAATTTAAGGTCTCCGGGAAGTTACAGCAGACTTTTACGGCACCCGGGATCGCTAATTTGTTGGCAAGTCCTGGAGTCAGATCAGACTCGTGGATGATGGCAGGGATCTTGCAGTGTCTTGCAGCAAGTACCACAGGAACGGAAACAAATCCGCCCTTGGAAAAAACTACATCCGGTTTTATTTTTTTCAGAATACTGATGGACTGTGCATATCCTTTTAATACCTTAAAAGGATCCGTAAAATTCTTTGGATCAAAATAACGTCTCAGTTTTCCGGAAGAAATGCCATAGTAAGGAACTCCCTGTTCTTCGATCAGGCGTTTCTCGATCCCTTCATAGGAACCGATATAAGAAATCTCGTAACCTTCATTTCGTAAAGCGGGCATCAGGGCGATGTTTGGTGTTACATGACCTGCCGTACCGCCTCCGGTCATTACAATTTTTTTCATAATTTCATTCCTTTCGTGGAACTTTATATACTTTCCTATTTATAATACCCTTATGCCGAAAAGTCAAGAAAAGACTTGTAAAGTTATGTGCGGGCGGAATATGTCGGAAGTTGCGACCGATTCCTGTAGTGGTTCTCTTTTCAATTGCCATTGGAACTAATATAATAAGAAAGAAAACGGAGCATGTCCATGAAAAAGAGAGAAATGCTCTGGAAAGAGAGGTAATGTGCATGGAACAGATTATTCTTATGATGGCGCAGTATGCAGATATCGCCTGTATGGCATTGGCGGTTCTGACCGTTATGATCACCGGCATCACATTACATAAGCTAAAAAAGCTGGAAAAAGAGTTGTTCCAGCCGAAAGAAAGGGTACAGCAGAAAAATACGAAGGCGGATGAGCCTGTAAAAATATCGGATCAAATTCAGGAAAAGGAGGTTGTGGCAGCAGCTGTTACGGGAGAACAGGAGCAGCTGCTGGATGCCGTTTTAGGTGAAGTTTTTCCATAGAACATTTAAAAATTACCAATTTTATGGGCGAAAATTTATGGAAATATGACAGAAATGTTTCAAAAACTTGACAAAAAAATGCCCCTATGCTAAGATACGCGTTGTAACAAATCCGTAATAATTGTAACAAAAATGAATAAAACGAAACAAAGGTGTAATACTATTTAATAAAACAGTAAACACCAATGGAGGTTTTCTATGAGTTTGAAAAAAAGAGCGGTCAGCGGAGTGATCATTGCAGGAAGTTTAGTAATGATGTGCGCAACTGCAGACGCAGCTGATACAGTTATGGGCGAAAAAGTTATGCAGACAGCAGAGGCAGATGCCAAGCTGGCAACTGATGGTACGGCAGGAGTTGTCGTATTATTAAATCAGGTAAAGACAGATGCCCTTAGCAGCCTGGACGAGGCAGAGATCAGTGTTGAGCAGACACAGACCAATCTGGTTGCTTCCGCAGAGGATAGTAAGATGCGGGACGACGAGGCAGCAGAAGCGGTTGTTTTAGAGACAGTACCGGAAGATGCAGCTGAAGAAACATTCGAAGTACAGAGTATTACAGACGAGACAGCAAATGAAACAACAATAGAGACTGCAGAGGATACAGAGACTACAGAGACTACAGAAACTGCAGCGGACAATACAGCAGAGGATGTCTGGTCAAACCGCCTGATGGCAGATGTAGACGAGTTTTTATATGTCCGTGCCAGCGGAGATGCGGATGCAGAGATCGTAGGAAAGTTATACAAAGGTGCGGTAGCAGAAGTCGTTGAGGAAAGCGATGGCTGGACTCATATCAAGTCTGGAAATGTAGAAGGATATGTAAATGATGACTACTGTGTGACCGGTGAAAATGCTTATGACTATGCCGTCCAGAATGTCGAGACGGAAGCAGAGATACAGACAGACGGCTTACGTGTGAGAAGTGAAGCGGATGAGAACAGCAAGGTTTTAACCGCAGTTTCTTCCGGAACCACGTTTACGGTTGATACAGATGCAGAGACCACAGATGAGTGGGTAGCCGTAAAATACGGCGATGGAACAGCATATGTAAGTGCAGAATACGTAAGTACGGATCTGGCACTTGGCGAGGCAGTGACCATCGAAGAAGAGAAAGCAGCACTTGCAAAAAAAGCTGCTGAGGAAGCAAAATCTGCACAGGTGCAGGGAACAGAAACGGTACAGAAATCATCCGTTGCAGCATCGGTAGATGAAGTAACCTTATTAGCAGCACTGATCCAGTGTGAAGCTGGAAATGAGAGCTATGAGGGGCAGCTTGCAGTAGGCGCAGTTGTAATGAACCGCGTACGTTCCGGTCGCTATCCGGGCAGCGTGTCAGGTGTCATCTATGATGGAGGACAGTTTACACCGGCAGCAACGGGAGCTGTAGCAAGCGTTGCTGCAAACGGACCAAAAGGGAGTTGTATCCAGGCAGCACAGGAGGCACTTGCAGGAGCTGACAATACAGGCGGAGCAACCTGTTTCCGCAGAGCAAGTTCCGGCATTGCAGGAGTTGTAATTGGAAATCATGTATTTTACTAAAAGAATGTGCGAGAGCACATTCTTTTTTTAATCAGTCATTGTAATATAAAATTAAATATAGTAATATGGATAGTGATAACGTATTAAATATCATAAATGGAGGGAATTTATATGCCAGGAGTAGTTATTTCACTTGTTATTTTATTGATCATCTTAGCCTTGGTAATTATTGCATCCTGCGTTAAGATCGTACCGCAGGCGCAGGCATATGTGGTAGAGCGATTAGGAGGATGGCTCGATACATGGACGGTGGGTCTTCATTTTAAGGCACCGTTTATTGACCGTATTGCAAAAAAAGTAATCTTAAAAGAGCAGGTGGTAGATTTTCCACCACAGCCGGTTATTACAAAGGATAACGTAACCATGCAGATCGATACAGTTGTATATTTCCAGATCACAGACCCGAAACTGTATACTTATGGTGTAGAGAACCCGATCATGGCGATCGAGAACCTGACAGCAACAACACTTCGTAACATCATCGGTGACCTGGAGTTGGACGAGACACTGACTTCCAGAGAGACAATCAACACCAAGATGCGTTCTTCCCTGGATGTTGCTACCGATCCATGGGGTATAAAAGTAAATCGTGTAGAGTTAAAGAACATCATTCCACCAGCAGCGATCCAGGATGCGATGGAGAAACAGATGAAAGCAGAGCGTGAACGCCGTGAAGCAATCCTTCGTGCAGAAGGTGAGAAGAAGTCAACCGTCTTAGTTGCAGAAGGTAAAAAGGAATCTGCTATTCTGGATGCAGAGGCAGAGAAGCAGGCTGCAATCCTTCGTGCAGAAGCGAAAAAAGAGGCAACCATTCGTGAGGCAGAAGGTCAGGCAGAAGCGATCCTTAAGATCCAGCAGGCAAATGCGGATGGTCTTCGTATGATAAAAGAAGCAGCACCGGATCAGGGTGTCATTCAGTTAAAGAGCTTAGAGGCATTTGCAAAGGCTGCAGATGGCAAGGCAACCAAGATCATCATTCCATCTGAAATTCAGGGAATCGCCGGTCTGGCAAAATCTGTTGTGGAAGTTGCCACAGATCAGAAATAACCATAGGTTGTATTGAGAAAAAGCCGGGGCTGTTGCAGGATAGATTTCCTACAACAGCCTTGTTTCAAATAACAGATCAAAATACAGGACGCAGGAAAGTGATGCGGGAACAGGGAGGAAACTATGAATTTAAAAGGACGCAATTTTTTAAAACTGATGGATTACACACCGGAAGAGATCACTTATCTGATCGATCTGTCCGCAGAGTTAAAGAAAAAGAAAAAAGAAGGTGTACCACACAATACACTGACCGGTAAAAATATTGCACTTATTTTTGAAAAGACCAGTACAAGAACCCGCTGCTCTTTTGAGGTTGCTGCACATGATCTGGGCATGAATGTGACATATCTTGATCCATCCGGTTCCCAGATCGGAAAGAAAGAGAGTATCAAGGATACTGCGAGAGTATTAGGCAGAATGTTTGACGGGATTGAGTATCGTGGCTTCGGACAGGATATCGTGGAAGAACTTGCAAAATATGCCAATGTGCCGGTATGGAACGGACTGACCAACGAGTTTCATCCGACCCAGATGATCGCGGATATGCTTACCATCCGGGAGCATTTAGGCAGATTAAAAGGTGTAAAACTGGTATATATGGGGGATGCCCGTTACAACATGGGAAATTCCCTGATGGTAACCTGCGCCAAACTTGGTATGGACTTTGTGGCATGTACTTCCGCAAAATATTTTCCGGAGCAGAAACTGGTAGATTACAGCAAAAAGGTTGCAGCAGAGACCGGGGCAACCATTACATTGACTGAGGACGTAAAAGAGGGAACCAAAGATGCAGACGTGATTTACACCGATGTATGGGTATCCATGGGAGAGCCGGACGAGATCTGGGAAGAGCGCCTGAAAGATCTGATGCCATATCAGGTCAATGCACAGGCAATGGCAAATGCGAAAAAGGATGCCATTTTTATGCACTGTCTGCCGGCATTCCATGACTTAGAGACAAAGATCGGCAGGGAAGTTTATGAGAAATTTGGTTATCGTGAGCTGGAAGTGACCAATGAAGTATTTGAGAGCGCACAGTCTGTCGTATTTGACGAGGCAGAGAACCGTATGCATACGATAAAAGCAGTTATGCTCGCCACACTTTCAGAATAAGCTGTGCGGGACAAAGGAGAAACACATGAAGACAAAGGTTTTAACGGCACTGAAAGAAGCAGATGACTATATATCAGGACAGGAATTGTGTGAGCGTTTCGGCGTTTCGAGAACAGCAATCTGGAAAGCGGTCAATCAGCTGAAAGAGGCGGGGTATGAGATCGAAGCGATCCAGAATAAGGGATATAAGATCCTGTCAGTGCCGGACCGGCTGAGTGAAAGTGAACTGCAGAGCATCCGGAAGACGTCCTGGGCAGGAAAAGAGATCTTTTATTATGACGTTATTGATTCTACCAATACCAGAGCAAAGCAGCTGGCAGAAGAGGGGCACGGGACGGGAACACTGGTGGTTGCAGACCGTCAGGATGCCGGACGTGGCAGACGTGGCAGAAGCTGGGAAGGACCGGCTGGCAGCGGCATTTACATGACACTGGTGCTCAAACCGGAGATCAACCCGAATAACGCCTCCATGCTGACTCTGGTCGCTGCGTTGGCAGTATCGGGTGCAATCACCACATGTACTGGTGCCAAGGCTGGGATTAAGTGGCCAAATGATATTGTGATGGATGGGAAAAAGGTTTGTGGCATTTTGACCGAGATGAGTGCACAGTTTGATTATGTAAACCATATTGTGGTCGGAATTGGCATCAATGTCCACAATGAGAGTTTCCCAAAAGAAATCGAGGATGTAGCGACTTCCATTTATTTACAGAGTGGGGAGCATATCAACCGTGCCAGACTGATCGAGGAGATCTTAGAGCAGTTTGAGCGTTACTATACAATCTATTTAAAGACAGAAGACTTAAGCGGGCTGGTAAATGAATACAACGGCCGATTGGTCAATATGCAGCAGAAGGTCAGAGTTTTAGACCCCAATGAGCCATACGAGGGAAAAGCAATGGGCATTACCGGACGTGGCGAGTTGATCGTGGACACATGGGAGAGCCGGAAACTGGTGTCATCGGGGGAAGTATCAGTGAGAGGAATATATGGATATGTCTAAAGAAGAAGTCGTGCTTTGCGGCGCAAGCGCATACAACAAAAAATATTATTTGAATGAGGATTTCAGAGGATTGCCGGAGTCCGTGCGCGATGAATTAAAAATTATGTGCGTATTGTTTACCGAGGACATCGGCGGGATTTTCCAGCTGGTGTTTGATGAGGAGGGCAATCTTGAATTTAAAACATCCTGCGATGAGGGAGACCTGCTTTACGATGAGATCGGATGCGGGCTCAAAATCAGAGAGCTGCAGAGAACCAAAGAAGACTTGCTGCGTTCTTTGGAAATGTATTATAAAGTACTATATGTAGGAATATAGGGGTGAAAGAGATGATATTAACAGTTGATGTAGGAAATACCAATATTACAATAGGTGTGTTTGATGGGGACAAGATACAGGCAACCTTCCGTCTGACAACCAAGATGGCGCGTACCTCGGATGAGTATGCGATGATCCTGACCAGTCTTTTAGAGCAGAACGATATCAAACACGAAGAAATCTTAGATGTGATCATTGCTTCGGTCGTTCCAAATGTAATGCATTCCTTAGAGGGAGCCATTGTAAAATATTTTGGCATCCGTCCGATCGTGATCGAACCGGGAACGAAAACCGGCATCCGTGTTGTGACTGAGAACCCGCGCCAGATCGGGGCAGACCGTATTGTGGATGCAGCCGCAGCGTATGGTATTTACGGCGGCCCGGTACTGGTTCTGGACTTTGGTACGGCAACGACCTACGATCTCGTGGATAGGGATGGTGCATTTCTTTCCGGAGTAACGGCACCTGGTATCCGTATTTCTGCAAAGGCATTGTGGGAGGATGCAGCAAAGCTTCCGGAGATCGAGATCCGCAAGCCGGAGAGTATTCTTGCAAAAGAGACCATTTCAAGTATGCAGGCAGGACTTGTTTATGGACAGATCGGACAGACAGAATATATCGTCCGTCATATGATTGAGGAATCTGGTCTTGGCGAGGTAAAAGTAGTGGCAACGGGAGGCCTTGGTCGTATCATAGCAAATGAAACAACAGCGATTGACGTATATGACCCGAACCTGACTTTAAAGGGCATGAACATTATCTACAAAAAACAGAATCGGAAATCCGGGAAAATAAAAGCATTATGAGTACAATAAAGCAGTTGCAGATAGGAAATGTGACACTGAAAAATAATTTAATACTGGCACCGATGGCAGGCGTAACGGACCTGCCATTTCGCTTGTTGTGCAAGGAGCAGGGCGCAGGACTTCTCTGCATGGAGATGGTAAGTGCAAAAGCGATCTTATACAAAAATAAAAACACGGAGGAACTTTTGACGATCGATCCGCGGGAAAATCCTGTGTCGCTTCAGCTTTTTGGTTCCGACCCGGATATCATCAGTGAGATCGCAAAACAGATGGAAGACCGTCCGTTTGACATTTTAGATATCAATATGGGCTGCCCGGTACCAAAGGTGGTCAATAACGGCGATGGTTCTGCACTGATGAAAAATCCCAAACTGGCGGGTGAGATCATCGAGAAAACGGTCCGTGCGATCAAAAAGCCGGTCACGGTCAAGATCCGCAAGGGATTTGATGATGATCATGTCAATGCAGTCGAGATGGCGCATATCGCCGAAGAATCCGGTGCAGCGGCGGTGGCAGTGCATGGAAGGACCAGAGAGCAGTTTTATTCCGGAAAAGCGGACTGGGATATCATACGGCAGGTAAAAGAGCGTGTGTCGATACCGGTCATTGGAAACGGGGATCTTCTGACGGCAGAGGATGTGATCGCCATGGAGAAACAGACCGGCTGCGATGGTTTTATGATCGCAAGAGGAGCGGAGGGAAATCCATGGATCTTCCGTCAGATCCTGCACTATTTTGAGACAGGAGAACAGCTTCCAAAACCGGATTTTTCAGAAATGACAGAGATGCTGCTGCGCCATGCAAAGATGCAGCTTGAGTTCAAAGGGGAATATACCGGGATCCGTGAGATCCGCAAGCATGCCGCATGGTACACGGCAGGATATAAAAATTCCTCAAGGCTGCGCGGCAGGATCAATGAGGTGGAAAATTACGAGCAGTTAGAGGCATTATTCCGGGAAGTCCAGTCATATAATGTGGAAAGACAAGTATGATGCGGACTGGAGATCGGAATGTCATATGCCAACGAATTTTTAGCAGAGTTTACACCGGTATATTTTGGGATATTGCAGGCAAAACAGATATTGCCGGGGCACGCCAGAGTGGAGATCATAGATGAGGATGACAGATCGGCACAACAGTTTCAGATGCAGGACTGCCGGTCGGTATTGGAACAGATCGGGGCGGAACTGAACGATGTCACGATCTACACCGAGCGGCCTGCATATTTTCGTGTGTTTGCAGAGAAAATGTATGAAGAGAACGGGCTGATCGTAAAGACGATCTCCAAACGGTATATGTTAAGGCGGAAGGATGCGACGGGGCATCCGGTAAAAAATACGATCCTGTTTGATTTTGAGTGGCAGGGAAAATGTTACGATGGACAGATCCGTCTCGGCAAACATTACATTCCAATCTACAAAAAACCTTGGGAAAAGGCGGCAAATCTTGACATTGTGGTGCCTATCGGTTATAATACTGTGATTGTTAAGAGACAGGGAAACATAAGAAAAAAGCCATACCGCGACCGGTTTGAGGCGGCATTTTTTCAATAACAAAATAAATACAAATAGAAGGGTAAAAGCGATGGATAAGAAAAATATTCTGACTTACGAAGGATTGAAGAAACTTGAGGACGAACTGGAAAACTTAAAGGTAGTCCGCAGAAAAGAAGTCTCTCAGAAGATCAAAGAGGCGAGAGAGCAGGGAGACTTATCAGAGAACGCTGAGTATGATGCAGCAAAGGACGAGCAGAGAGATATCGAGGCTCGTATCGAAGAGTTAGAGAAGATCTTAAAGAACGCAGAAGTTGTTGTCGAGGAAGAGGCTGACTTAGATAAAGTAAGCATCGGATGCAACATCAAGATCTTAGACTGCGAGTTTGACGAGGAATTAGAATATAAGATTGTTGGTTCTACCGAGGCAAACAGCTTAAAAGGAAAGATTTCCAATGAGTCTCCGGTCGGCAAGGCATTATTAGGCAAAAAAGTCGGTGATACCGTAAAAGTTGAGACTCCGGCAGGAGAGTTCGAATACAAAGTGCTTTCTATTCACAGAGCAAACTAATACCAGTAGGAGGAAGAAAATGGCAGAGCAGAACAATAACCAGCAGGATTTAAACCAGTTGATCCAGGTTCGCTATGATAAGCTGCATGAGCTGCAGGCAAATGGCAAAGACCCGTTTGTTATCACAAAATATGATGTGACACATCACACCACAGATATCCGCGAGCATTTTGAAGAAATGGAAGGCGCAGAGGTAACCGTTGCCGGACGTATGATGTTCAAACGTGTTATGGGTAAAGCATCTTTCTGCAATATTCAGGATTTAAAGGGTAAGATTCAGGCATACGTTGCAAGAGACAATATCGGAGAGGATTCTTATAAAGATTTCAAGAAATACGACGTTGGTGATATCTTAGGAATCAAAGGTACTGTTTTCAAAACCAAAACAGGCGAGATCTCCATCCATGCAACAGAGGTAGTTCTGCTTTCCAAGAGTTTACAGATCCTTCCTGAGAAATTCCATGGACTGACCGATACCGATACCAGATATCGTCAGAGATATGTTGACCTTATTATGAACGAGGAAGTAAAAGATACTTTCGTAAAACGTTCCAAGGTGATCAGCACGATCCGCCGTTATCTGGATGGACAGGGCTTCATGGAAGTAGAGACCCCGATGTTAGTTCAGAACGCAGGTGGTGCAGCAGCAAGACCTTTCGAGACCCATTTTAACGCATTAGACGAGGATTTACGTCTTCGTATCTCTCTTGAGTTATACTTAAAGAGACTGATCGTAGGTGGCATGGAGCGTGTCTATGAGATCGGACGTGTATTCCGTAACGAGGGATTAGATACCAGACACAATCCGGAATTTACCCTGATGGAGTTATATCAGGCATATACCGATTATCACGGCATGATGGATCTGACCGAGAACCTTTACCGCTATGTAGCAAAAGAAGTTACCGGTTCTGAGATCATCCAGTATGGCGAGCACACCATGGATTTATCCAAACCATTCGAGCGCATTACCATGTTAGATGCCGTTAAAAAATATGCAAATGTTGATTTTAACGAGATCCATACAACAGAGGAAGCAAAGAAATTAGCAGATGAGCACCATATCGAATACGAAGAGAGACACGAAAAAGGTGATATCTTAAACTTATTCTTCGAGGAGTATGTAGAAGAGCACCTGATCCAGCCTACTTTCGTTATGGATCATCCGATCGAGATCTCTCCTCTGACCAAGAAGAAACCGGAGGACCCGGATTATGTAGAGCGTTTCGAGTTCTTCATGAACGGTTGGGAGATGGCAAACGCTTACTCCGAGTTAAATGATCCGGAGGATCAGAGAAAACGTTTCGAAGCGCAGGAAGCTCTGCTTGCAGCAGGTGATGAGGAAGCAAATCATTTAGACGAGGACTTCTTAAACGCACTTGCGATCGGTATGCCTCCGACAGGTGGTATTGGCTTTGGAATTGACCGTATGGTCATGATGATGACAAACAGCCCAGCGATCAGGGACGTACTGCTGTTCCCGACGATGAAGAGCTTGGATAAATAAACCTAGTTTTTATGCGGGATTGAGGCATTCGAGTACGTCAAAGGACGCATTAAAAGACGTATTTTGGCATAGTCATTTACATCAGTATGAAAGAGTACACAATCTGAAAAGAATAAGATTCAATCGAATATGAACTGCTAAGAGGACATTTTCTAAAGAAATTTAGAAGATGTCCTCTTTTTTGCGTTATGGAGAAAATACGTCATTTGTTATGAAGTCAAAGTGAAAGGAGCACAGCAATGAATGAATCAAAGAAGAAAGATAGATATGAGGATGCAAAAAAGTTTGTAAGATATTCAGATGGTGCAAAAATGTACAGTATGGGAATGACAAAATTTCAGGAAGTGGCTAAGGATGCCAAGGCTTGTTATAAAATTGGTCAGCTTGTACTTGTTAATACAGAAATATTGGATAAGTATCTTGAAACTTTTCATATTACAGATTCTGAGTTTTATAAGTAGGTGATGTTATGGTAAATACATTGAGTGGTTCAGTTTGTGCCTATAGAAAAGAAACTGTAAAACCAAGATTTATTCGTATTGATGAGGTAATGGTTTTATTAGATGTAACACAAGATGAGGCAATGGATATAGCGTTGGCTGCTGGAGCAAGATATCAGCTTGCAAAGATTATATTAGTACATAAGGAAAGGTTGATGAAATTTATGAAACATTCTGCAAGAGTTCCTAGTTCAAATAAAATTGTGGAAAAGAAGTTTGTGAGAATCGGAGAGGGTTCAATGACTTACAGCATAGGACATCATAGATTTATCGAAATGGCTAGAGCAGCTGGAGCTGTATATAAGATAGGCGAAGCAAAAGGAAATACTATTCTGATTAATCTGGAGGTGTTTGATGAATATATGGAGCAATTCAGAGAACCGCCAACAGAAATGAAACATCCATTGCCAAATGTGAAAGGAGACTGATGAATGAGTTACTCATATAAGTGCTATTCAGATACAAAGGATTTTATGAAAAAATTTGTCAATGCAGAGGAAGGAGCGATTATTTATGGGATAAGTAAATCGAGAATCATAGTAATTGCGAGAGAGGCAGGAGCAGTCTATAAAGTCGGTAATACAGCATTAATCAATACGGAATTATTTGAAAAATATCTTGAACGATTCAGAGAGCCGGCAAGAGAACTGCCTAAGCATACATGGAACAAATTAAAGGAAATGACAAATACACCAAAAACTGGTGAAAATTCGTAAAAATACACCAGTGGTGTCACTTCCGTAAAATTAAAGTGCATTGTAGAATATCAATTGTCCAAGAGAGATTGGACGTAACAATTGAATAATCAGTTACAGATTTGCAAAGTAGTTTGCACTACAGAATTTCTGTAGGTAGTAAAATTACGGGGCATGTACCTGGAAGATGAAAGTCACAGCTATCATATTAGTAGTCTGATGGATCGAAAGATGAAGGGCGAGAAGCTGGATAGAAATCTGGTAAAAGGGCGCAAGAGATCCGGTGGATCTCTGCTCTGCGCGGACCGAAGCGAAGCGTAGACCGGCATGTTGCGTAAGGATAATTAACCACAGAGGGCGAGAAGTTCGTCCTTATCCTCAAAAGGCTAAAAGAGGAGATAGTGCTTCTAATAATTCAGAAGGGCGTCGTGAAACACATTTTGTGGCTCGTCTGTAACTCCCGGAGGTGAGAACACCTCTTTGTACACGGGGCGATATAGGAGTCTAGAAGACTGGCGTGTACCTACATGCTTAGCATTAAGCATAGCCATGTAGACTATATCACTTCCAAATTCAAATTTTGTCTATATGGCAACTAATTTGAAGGAGGATAAAGTGATGATGGGATTTAGCATAGCATTTATAATTATTGTTCTTATTGTATTGTATTCATTAGCAAGGACAGCAGGTGAGTCGGACAGGATATTGGAAAATATAAGAGAGCAATCACTCCTTGGAAGGGAGGAGAGCTCTGGTGGGAACAGTTGAAAAAAGAGATAAGCATAAGAAACGCAGGTTTGTATCTCCAGAAGAAAAGCTTGAAAGAGAATTAAAAGATTGTATGCATTGTAGATTCTTCTGGGGACATAACAACAGATGTGCCAATGGAACATGTTGTAAACCATCTAAGAAAAAAGAACAGAAACTTCCGACAGAATGTGTCGGATGTCCATATTATCAAGGGAATGGTTATTGTTTTCCTTGTATGCGAAAGCTGATAGGAAAGTAGGTGGTTAAGATGTTCAAGTGGCTGTTTAAGAAGAAAGGATGTGCAAAACATATGAATAACAAGTTAGAAGTAATCGGCATTGATCATGGCTGGTCAATGATGAAAA
>URUD01000018.1 GCA_900550935.1 uncultured Roseburia sp. | reverse complement strand
TCATTTGAATTACTGGCGGTTACCGTTGATCTGGGTTATGATTCGTTTGACCTTAGCCCTGTCCGAACGCTATGCGAAGAACTTGAAGTTCCCTATCATGTCATTCCAACGGAGATAGGGAAGATATTAGAACAGAATAAAAAAGGTACATCACCCTGCTCTCTCTGTGCCAAAATGCGAAAAGGTGCCTTGAATGATGCTGTCCTTGCACTTGGATGTAATAAGGTAGCCTATGCACATCATCAGGATGATCTGATTGAAACCATGTTTTTATCCCTGATCTATGAAGGACGTTTTTATTCCTTTTCACCGAAAACATATCTGGATCAGACAGGACTTACCATTATCCGCCCTCTCATCTATGTTTCTGAGGCAGATGTCAAAGGATTTCGCAACAAGTACCAGCTTCCGGTTGTGAAAAATCCCTGTCCGGTAGATGGTGCGACAAAACGGCAATATGCCAAAGATCTGATCCGCCAGATCAATCTCGACAATCCAGGCGTAAAGACAAGACTGTTCCACGCCATCACAAACGCAGATCTTCCCGACTGGCCAGACCGCGTGACAGATCAAAATAATAAGGAGGTCTCTCATGAAGGAAAAAGCATATTATGAAGATGTCAATAAGAAAAATGAAGTAAAACTGCGAAAGATGTTATCTGGTCTGCCGCCTTTTTGCAAACAGTTTTTTATTGGAATAGAACCAACCACTTCTTCTCGTACAAGGATCGCCTATGCCTATGATATTGGCTGTTTTTTTGATTATATCCATGAAAACAACCCGGTTTATGCCAAAATGGAGATTACACAGTTTCCGCTTGCCATGTTAGATGAAATCACGCCCATGGATATTGAGGAGTATCTCTCCTACCTGAAATATTATGAAAAAGATGGCGAAGAACACACGAACGAAGAACGCGGCATCAAGCGGAAGCTTGCCTCTCTGCGCACCTTTTACCGCTATTTTTATAAAAATGAGCTGATCCAGACCGACCCTGCTGTAAAGGTAGACATGCCCAAAATACACGAAAAAAATATTACCCGGCTGGACATCGATGAAGTTGCAAAACTGTTGGACGAGGTTGAATCCGGGGAAAGCCTGACCAAACGCCAAAAACAATACCATGAAAAGACCAAGACCAGGGATCTTGCCATGATGACATTGCTGCTTGGCACTGGGATCCGTGTATCTGAGTGTGTCGGACTTGATATAGATGATGTGGATTTCAAAAATAATGGCATCAAAATACATCGGAAAGGTGGTGCCGAAGTGATCGTCTATTTCGGAGAGGAAGTGCGGAATGCCCTTTTGGAATATATGGTGGAACGGCAGAAAATAACCGCCGAGGACGGCAGTACCAACGCTCTCTTTTTATCCCTGCAAAACAAACGGATCAGTGTCCGTTCCGTTGAAAATCTGGTTAAAAAATATGCCAAACTCGTCACCAGTTTAAAACACATCACACCGCATAAACTGCGTAGTACCTACGGTACCTCTCTTTACCGGGAAACCGGCGATATTTACCTGGTTGCAGATGTTTTGGGACACAAAGACGTCAATACCACACGGAAACATTATGCTGCACTTGATGATGACCGCAGACGAAGTGCTGCAAAATATGTAAAACTGCGTGATGTCTAAAACTAAGTAAAAGCAAAAAATGCCCACCAAAAGTTAAAAGCTTAAAATGAACAAAAAAGGATTGCACCACTCATAGTGCAATCCTTTTTTAATAATAGAATATTTGCAAAACGTATCTTCTATTGTTTATAACAATATATTTGTGCTTGCAGCACCTTCATCCCTGGTATGTCTTATGTAGCATCCTTATTTCGCTGCATCTAAGATCTCACGATACTTCAGGATCATCTCCACACAACCATCCAGACCAAGTTTGCTGGCATCCAGTGTCAGATGATAACTGGTGGAGTCACCCCACTTCTTGCTGGTATAGTAGTTATAATAGCTGGCGCGCTGCTTATCCCTTTTCTGGATGATATCCTTAGCCTTATTTTCTGTAACATTGAGACGTTTGCTGACGGTCTTGATCCTCTCGTTTATATCCGCATGAATGAAAACATTGATGCAGTCTGGATTTTCAGCCAGTGCATAATCTGCACATCTTCCCACGATCACACAGGACTCATTTGCAGCAATCTTTTTGATCGTGTCAAACTGTGCAAGAAATACCTTGTGGTTCAATGGCATATCAAGAAATGGTGCGGAAGAATAACCATTTACCGAATAGGTATCCATGACCAGAGAATATAAAAAACTGTTCGTCGGCTTTTCATCATGATTTTCGAAAATTTCTTCACAGAAACCGCTCTCTTTGGCTGCCTGCTGTAAAAGTTCTTTGTCATACAGCTTAATACCTAACCGTTCTGCAAGTTTTTCTCCAACCTCTTTTCCGCCGCTTCCAAATTCACGTCCGATTGTATAAATTTTGTTTCCCATACAAGTCACCATGCCTTTCTGTCATCGAAAATGCTGTTCATTTATTACAAAACATATTCCTTTCATGCTTTAATTATAATACATTTTTACCAAAATTGAAAGAATTTTATGTAAATTTAAGGAATAATCTGTAATAATCTTTCGAAATACTCCGGCAACGGTGCGCTGACCTCCATATAGGCATTCGTCCGCGGATGGATAAAGCCAATCGTCATCGCATGCAGTGTCTGTCCCTGTAGCTTATAAGGGTTTTTCCCGCTGGAATACAGAGTATCTCCCAATAACGGATGTCCGATACTTGCCATATGAACACGAATCTGGTGGGTACGGCCTGTTTCAAGCTGAAACTCCATATAAGTATAGCGTTCAAACCGTTTTAAGACTTTGTAATGGGTAATGGCAGGCTTTCCGTTCTTCTCATTGATCGCCATCTTCTTTCGCTCTACCGGATGACGTCCGATCGGAGCATTGATCGTTCCCTCATCCTCTTTGACATTTCCACACACGATACCGCGGTATCTGCGGTTGACACTGTGTTCCTTGATCTGTTCTGCGATACAGATATGGCTCTCATCATTCTTGCACACGATCAGGGAACCTGTCGTATCCATATCGATGCGGTGCACAATGCCAGGACGGACTTCGCCATTGATCCCGGATAAACTATCCTTGCAGTGATACATGATCGCATTTACAAGCGTACCGCTGTAATGTCCGGCAGAAGGATGTACGACCATTCCCTTCGGCTTATTTACCACCAATACATCCTCATCTTCGTATAAGATGTCAAGCGGGATGTTTTCCGGTACGATCGGAGTCTCAACCGCATCCGGGATCGTCATGGTAACGATATCTTCCACCTTTAAGCGGTAATTTGCCTTTTGAGCCGTATCATTTACGAGTACCTGCCCCTCTTTTATTAATTTCTGAAAAAAAGAACGGGACTTCTCTTCAAATATCAGGTTCAGATATTTGTCAAGACGTTCCCCTTCATGTTCGATCTCTACTTCAAATTGTTCTTTATTCATCGTTTCAAAATCCGTTCCCAATCTTCGTCTTTATAGTAGAATAATCCCAAAATGATCAACAGGCATGCTGCGATCACAACATAAATATCCGCCATGTTAAAAATCGGGAAATCAATCAGGCAGAAATAGAAAAAATCTACCACATAACCAAATCGTAACCGATCAATAAAATTACCGATCGCGCCAGCAAAGAAAAGGACTGCGATCAGATTCAGCGGGAAATAATGACGTTCATTCGGGATCCGCCGAAAGAAAATATAAACCAGTCCGATCAATACCACAATAGTAAAGATGATCAACGGCCAGCGTTGGTTTTGAAAAATACCAAAGGATGCACCCCGGTTTTCCAGGTAACGCAGTTCAAACACTTTGTCCCAGATGACAAAGGCATTCTGTCCCTTTAATTTCACTACTGCAAGATGTTTGGTCCATTGGTCAAATAAAATCAGCAGAATGGATGCGATCGCACCCCAGATGCCTTTATTTGCAGACATAACGTATTCCTCCTAAAATCTGTTCCTCTGATAATTCACGGTAAATATATGCCTCTCCGATCTGATGGAGCAGGATAAATTTCACCTGACTTCCAACCATTTTTTTATCCGATTTGGTGGCTGCTAAAACTTTTTTGGCATCAAATCCGGTTACTTCGGTTGCAAACCCGAATTGCTGTAAGGTAGTTATGATCGTTTGAACATCCGCCTCACTGATCTCTCCCATCTGCATGGAAAGATAGGAAGCCGCTACGATACCAAGACCGACACATGCTCCATGGGTCAATGAAAAATCAGACAGCTTTTCGATTGCGTGTCCGATCGTATGACCAAAATTCAAAAGGGCACGCTCTCCCTTTTCCTTTGGATCGCGCTCTACTACTTCCCGTTTGATATTGCAACTGACAAAGATCATTTCCTCTAACGTTTCCATTTTTCTTTCTTTGATTTCGGCAGCGTGTTCATTTAACCAGTAGAAATACGAACGGTCTTTGATCAGTCCGTGTTTGATGATCTCACCCATTCCGGAGATCATCTGTTTTTCCGGCAGAGAAATTAATGTTGCCAGATTCATATAGACCAGTTTCGGCTGATAAAATGCGCCGACCATGTTTTTATACTGCATAAAATCCACACCGGTCTTGCCGCCGATGCTGCTGTCTACCTGTGAAAGCAGCGTTGTCGGGATCTGGACAAAATCAATCCCGCGGAGATACGTTGCTGCCGCAAATCCGGTCAGATCCCCTACCACACCGCCACCGAGTGCGAGCAGGACATCCTGCCTGTCAAAATGGTTCTGGATCAGATATTCATACAGCTGATCCACGGTTTTTACATTTTTACTTGCCTCTCCTGCCGGAAATGTAAATACGAACAGATTCGGGAACTCCTTCTGCAATAATTCCTGTACCTCTTCTGCATAAAGCGGTCCTACATTGGAATCCGTTACGATACACAGTTTCTGCTCTGCGCGGTAACCCAGATTTTTTAACATTTCTCTCAGATGATCAAAACAATTGGTCAGTTCGATCCGGTATAACTCATTTGTTCCATCTGTTACTGCAATGCTTTTTGCCATGATATACGCTCCATTTCCGCACTGAAAGGCAGTGCTCTGTTGTTAGTTTTCATATAGCTGATAGCGGATCTTTAATCGCCCTTTTCCGGTTTCTCCATAATCAGACTGATAAATAAATCTGCCGAATCCTCGCACGGATATGATCTCATCTTTTTTACAGTGATACGCCGGATTTTGCATGAGCTTTCCATTGATAAATACTTTCTCCTGACGCAGTAATTCCAGTGTTTTACTCCGGGAAAGTTTATAGACACATGCAATAATTGAATCCAGACGGTTTGAGGTAATGATCCCCTCTTTTTCGGTCAGTTTCTGCGTGATGGAAATCTCATCACAGGAAACAATGGTCCGTTTCACTAAGGTATGCTTGATCTTTTCTAAATTTTCCAGAAAATACGGTGCGATGCTCTCCTCACAGAGCAGATACGCATTCGTATCTTCTAAAATGATATCGCCGATCTTGGCGCGGTCAACGCCTAAATTCATCAATGCTCCAAGATAATCGCGATGGGTTAATTTCTCTGCAAATTTAGGGTAAGCAGGCTCAATTTTTATGGCTGTGATCGGATATTCCCAGGTATAATAAAGAGCATCAGGAAGAAATGCAATCATCTGACGCTCTGCATATGCAACACCGCCAAACATCTCACTCTGCCCTTCTAACAGTGGAAGACATTCACGGTATATCGTTTGTTCATTTAAATTAAGGAAATCGCTGAATAAAACGATTCCCTTTCGATTTGCCTGTTTGGATAAATCTATTAATCTTTTTTTACATAAATCCTGTTCGTTCATCTCTAAAAGTCCGTCTGGATACCTTTAGTCTCAAAGGTATCGATTAAGCTTAAAAAGTCTCCTGAAATATCAACGGAAGCCGGTGTGATAATGAAGATATAATTTGAGATCTTCTGAAGGTTGCCGCTGATTGCGAAGCAGGAACCGGAAGTAAAGTCAATGATACGCTGTGCAATCTCTACATCAAGTCCCTCGACGTTTAATACAACTGTGCGGTTATTAAGTAAGGTCTCTGTGATCTCACGCGCATCTTCCACTGAAGTCGGTTTGATCACGCAGACTTCCATACCGGCACCGGACGGTTTTCTTGCCGGGCGGATTGGTGTTACTTTTGGTGTACTCTTTACCGGCTTATCCGGCTCTGCATCCTCATGTTTTTCTTTGGAACGGAAAGATGATTTTTTAGGAGGCTCGTCCTCTGCATAATCATCTTCGTAATCATAGTCTTCATTATAAAAGTCGTCATCATCATCCGGATTCAAACGCATTACATTTAAAAATTTATCAAGAACTCCCATGTTCTCACTCCTATTTATTATAATTTCTTTCTCCGAAAATACCTGTTCCAACACGTACCATCGTGGCGCCCTCTTCAATGGCTACCATATAGTCTCCTGTCATTCCCATAGACAGAATCTCCATAGATACATTATCTATGTTTTTATTTCTTATGTCAACAGATAATTGCTTTATTTTTCTAAAATAAGCACGGTTATCCTCTGGATTTTCAACGTACGGAGCGATCGTCATCAGTCCTTTGACCTGCACATTTTCAAGCTGTGCGATCTCGCTGACCAAGAGCATTGCATCCTCTGCTGAAGTACCGAATTTTGACTCTTCCTCTGCGATATTGACTTCTACCAGGATCGGCACAACAACATTTTTCTTCTTTGCCTGAATATTGATCTCCTCTGCCAGACGATAGGTGTCAACGGAATGGATCAGAGCTACTTTTCCAACGATATATTTGACCTTGTTGCGCTGTAAATGTCCGATCATGTGCCAATGGATATCCTGCGGCATCTGCTCGATCTTGTCACAAAGTTCCTGCACTTTATTTTCACCGAAATGTCTGATGTTCTCATCGTAGATCTCCTGCAGCATGGAAACAGGCTTTGTCTTGCTGACTGCGATCAGTGTGACCTCGCTTCGATCTCTCCCTGCCTTTTTACATGCCTTTGCTATATTTTCCTCTACAACTGCCAGGTTCTCTTTTAACATAATAAATCATCCTTTCTTTGATTATTTGATCAGGTCATTTTCATTGACCTTGCTGCTGTCTAATGCAATGTGATCGTACAGATTAATGCCATATGTGGTTCCGGTCTTTACGATTGAATATTCTTCACTCTGATATAACAGATCAATCTGCTTAAAGACGGCGTATCCTTTGTTGACATTATAGACACCTTGCAGACTGGCTGTATCGGTTCCTACCACATAGGTTTCGGTCGAATCTGGTTTGATCAGCCGTTCTCCCGCCTGTACCTTTTCACTGTCGATATAACAGTAATCATCCGTCTCATAGTAGATGGTCGGTACCACAAATTCGGTACTGCTCTTTCCATTCTTATCCGTCCGCTCAATCAACAGACCATCTGCTGTCGAATCTCCACCTTTCATGAAATAAGCAGTCGGGATCGTATAAAATTCTTTCTCCGTGATCGCTGAATTAGGAATCTTAAGCCCCGTTTCTTCGGAAAGTAACAGTTCTACCTCAACAAAACGCTCCTTGGCATAGCGCACCATGGAGTTTCGCAATGTGAGTGTCAGATAGTAAGTACCGCCCCGGCTCTCAACCGTATAGGTTGCATAGGCTGTTTTATCGTCCGAAAGGAACCGTATCTTGACCGTATCATCATCTAAAAGTGAGGTGGCAAGCTTTTCCTCGATCGGAATGACTATATACCACTCTTCCGCATCGATCAGCTTATACAACGGGTCTCCCACCTGTACGGATGTCTTTTGTTTTAAATTATCCTTAACATAGGTACTTTCGTCAAAATCATTTAATGTAATATTTTCTACGCTCTTACTCTCATATCCGTCTGTATAATAAACAACGATCCCCGGCGCATCCGAATAGATCTGATGAAAAGATGCACTTCCCTGCACGCCCTGCGTATAGTCGGACAATCCGCTCAATGCTTCTAAGCTGAGTGCCTCACTCAACGTGGAATCGATTTCATCTTTAAACGTGGAAACATTATAAAAATGGAGTGCCTGATAGGAATCCTGAAATTCCAGAATACTCTTTTCGACGGAAGATAATGTCTCCTGATCAAGTTTCGAGCCATCTTTATTCGCATCACTGATCATCTTGGAGATATCGCCATTTTCATCTACCGAACAGACCAGTCCACCATATCCGACGC
Organism: uncultured Roseburia sp.; assembly: GCA_900550935.1. GTDB lineage: Bacteria > Bacillota > Clostridia > Lachnospirales > Lachnospiraceae > Roseburia. The sequence goes on along the minus strand of URUD01000018.1, from coordinate 39,038 downwards.
GCGATGCCTCTTTGACATAATAATTTAAAGCACCTGCATTCTGTGCGGTCACAATGTGCTCATTTCGTATGATAAGGCCACGATAGATATTGTTCGCAGCCATCGTTCCCTGCTCTACTTCGTAAATGGAAATATGTGTGGTTGTCACATATGAAAAAACGTTAAAAACCAGATAAATAAAAATGATAACAAAAATGACAAGACCGATATTGATACTGAACGGCTTCCGGTATTTTACGACTTTTTTATTTTTGCTCAAAGATCTGTTCACCTCTTTATCGTCTTAAATCCTGAATAGTTATATTCTATCATTGAATCACAAAGAAAACAACTTTTATCCAAATTTCCATGCCACACCATGCCACAACATGCCGGATGTATAAAAGTTTTTTTTCAGAACATAATAGTCAAAAAGGAGGATTACAATGAATACAAATTGGTTAGATTACACATTACTGACATTAGTGATTATTGGAGCAATCAACTGGGGACTGATCGGATTTTTCAGATTTGATCTGGTGGCATTCCTCTTCGGAGATATGTCATGGTTATCCCGGATCATTTATGCCATTGTTGGAATCGGCGGGCTTTATCTGATCAGCCTGTTCGGTCGCATCCGTTCGGTAGACCGGACTTAAAAACAGATTGCACGCTTCGTGGATATTTTATGACACAAAAATACGGTACACAAAAAGCAGATGACAGAACTCTCTTTTCTTGTGTACCGTATCATTTTATCGAATATTTTCCCTATAATGAAACTACGATTTTTGCTTTTGCAACATCTGTTAATTTGGATTCATCTCTTGAAACACTTAATACAAACTTTACATTGAACTTTTCACTGATCGCGTCTAACTTCTGGATTGCATGGTTTAACTCTTCATCAGAATGAATGGATGCAATGGTAAGAAAGCTGTCTAAATACATCTCCTCCAGATCATTGTCCTGTGATACGATACCGCAGATAAATCCAAGAAATTCATCGCAGGTATCGATCAGATAATCCATCACATTGATCAATCTGACTTTGTTCTTCAATTCGTACATATGTTTCTGACTCTTATCAAGATAAACGATATTGCCAGATACGGAATCTACGGATGAGTTTACTCTTCCTAACAATTCCTTGGTTTTTCCTTTTCCTTTTTCACCTGAAATAATCTCTATCATAGCCATGCCCTCCTAGTGATATATACATCGCCCTCATTCATGCCAGCGAAGTTCGTTAATATGAATAAAAACGATTGATTTTATAAAATAATTATAGTATATATACACAAAAAACACAACCTAAATTTCTGAAAATAGGAATTATTTTGCAAATCCTTCTAACATCTCGTTCATAAGCAGATACAGATTTGACTTTCCATCGGCTTTTAAAACGATCGATATGATCGGATCTCCAGATGGATTTTTCGAATAAAGAACCAGACAATATCCTGCCTCTCCGGTCGTACCGGTCTTTCCGCCAATGATCTCAAATCCCTCCGGTGTGCGGTAATGTCCGCTTAAATACTGATTGGTATTTTCCCAGGTGTGTGTCACCGCCGTACCATCCGCTGCCACATAAGACACATCATAAGACCTGGTGCTGATGATCGATACAAAGGTATCATTTTTAATCGCCTCTTTAAAGATCAGATACAGATCATAAACGGAAGTGTAATGATTTTCATCCGGCAGTCCATTCGGATTTACAAAATGGGACTGCACTGCCCCCAATGCAGCGGCCTCCTGATTCATCAGGGCTGCAAAACTGTCTACATCCCCTGACATATATTCTGCCAGCGCGATTGCGGCATCATTACCACTTCGCAGCATCAGACCATATAACAGATCACGCACCGAAATCACATCTCCTGCATTGACTCCACACACTGAAGAATCCGATGCCTGCTTTGCAGCATTTTCGCTGATGGTAACGGTTTCATCCAGATTATTACAATATTTCAGGATAATGTATGCGGTAAGGATCTTGGTTGTACTTGCAGGATACAGCTTATTATAGATATTTTTCTGATAAACGATCGTATTTGTGGCAAGATTAAATGTACCTGCCCCTTCTGCTACGAAGGCATCTGTTGTATCTGTTCCTACCTCTGTGTCATCTGCAACACATAGATCCTCGGAAAAATAAGTTTTCCCGGAAGATGTCGGTGCAGCGCTGCCGATCATGGTATCTGCTGTCTGATACACATCATACGGCTCACTTAAAGCGACCTGTTTGGTCTGACAACCACACAGAAGACATACGAAACAGAGTAACAGAGATACATGTTTTTTATTTATACATCTCACGCCACTCTAAATCTCCTCTATCTAATGATTTGATCAACAACTCTGCGGTTGCCAGGTTGGTTGCCAATGGAATATTATGTGTGTCGCAGATCTTTACGACATTATTGACATCCGGCTCATGTGACTTTGGTGTCAGCGGGTCACGCAGGAAGATCACAAGATCAATCTCATTGTGTTCGATCTGCGCACCTAACTGCTGTGCGCCACCTAAATGTCCGGCTAAATATTTATGAATGTTAAGATTGGTCACTTCCTCGATCAGCCTTCCGGTTGTTCCCGTTGCATAAAGCTCGTTTTTACAAAGAATCCCCCGATATGCGATACAGAAGTTCTGCATTAATTTCTTTTTTGAATCGTGTGCGATAAGTCCAATGTTCATATTGCAAGTACCCCCTTGTTGTTAATATTTTTTAGGCTGCAGCCCAACGTTTAGGACCAGACCGATGCCTATATATAAAGACCATAACGATGTAAGACCATAACTGACAAAGGGAAGTGTAACTCCGGTATTTGGTAAAAGTCCACTTGCCACACCGATATTTACAATTGTTTGAAATCCAATCAGCGCAGCAACACCACAACAAATCAATCTACCCGCCATGTCTTTTGCCTTTCTAGCAATAAATATACACTCAATCGAGATGAAAAGCAAGAGAATTATAATGACAGAAGTACCAATAAAACCGAGTTCCTCGCCCGCAACAGCAAAAATAAAGTCGTTCTGTGGCTCGACGATAAAGTTACCATTTTTTACGGAAGTCGCATCGGTATTATTCAGTCCTTTGCCCCATAAAAGTCCGGAGCCGATCGCCATAATGGAGTTCTGCTGCTGGTAGGCGAGTTCCGGATAATCATCCGGGTACAGCCATGCCATGATACGTCCGATCTGGTAGGAACGGATGAAAGGGATCTTATCCTGGATGATCAGTGTCATGCCAATCAGTGCGGTCGGGATGCAGACAACTAAAACGCCGGTTACCAGTTTGTAACTGATGCCTGCCACAAACAGCATTGTGGCAAACACCAATGTGGTTACAATTGTTGTAGAAAGGTTCGGCTGTGCCAGGATCAGTGCAAGCGGTATTGCCGCCAGAACGAAAAAGCTGAAGATTACTCTTGGCGTATTTATTTTTTCTTCCTGCTTCATCAGATAATATGCAAAAAATAAGATCATTAATATTTTTACCAACTCTGATGGCTGAAAACGGAAACTGCCGATCTGGAACCAACGTTGTGCTCCCTTGCTGGCATCACCTGCAAATCGCACAAGGATCAAAAGTGCATTGGCAATGATATAGATCGGCCATGAAAATTTTAAGATCATGCTGTAATCCAGTAAAGATGTTACCGCCATAATGATCAGACCGGAAATCATACCCATAAGCTGCTTGCTCTGGTCATCCGGACTGGCACTTCCGACCAGCATGATGCCAAGAATGTTCAAGGCAACTACAAGAAAGATCAATGTAAATTTGTAATTTTTCAGGTGATACATTTTAAACATATGAATTTTCACTCCCGCGAAGTTTCTTTGGCACAGTTATTCTCTCTTTTTGTAATCTTTTAATAAGACCTTTACCTCAATATTTTCCGGCTCGATCACAACGTATTTTGTAATGACAGTTCCGATCTCCTGCCGGATCTGATCCAGTGTTGCATCATCTAACCGTTCTTTTTCCAATGTCATCATAAGCTTCAAACGCTCTTTTGCTACAATACCAGAATGTTTTTTATACATGATGTCCTCCCTTATTACTCCATTACATGTTCTTTCGTAACGCTTCCGCGCTCATTTGCGGTATTTCCACGTTCCTTCGTAACATTGCGCCGGAAAAATATCCTCGTAAAGATATTTTCCGTTCTGGTGTAATCCGGGATCTTAACATCCTCTCCTGTAATCCGTCTTGCGATATTCCGATAGCAGTTTTCGGAAATGGTATGGAGTCCTTTGGCGGCATGCTGTCCCATGACCGGCATACCATGGTTCTGCGCTACGATGATTGCCTCATCTTCTAAGACTACGCCAAGAAGTTCGGCTTCTAACAGTTCACAGATATCCGGAATATCGAGCATATCGCCATCTTTTACCAGCTGACTTCGAAATCCGTTGATCAACAGACTGATATCTGCCATCTTCTGTTTCTTTAAAATCTGCAACACACAGTCCGCATCATGTATTGCCGCAATCTGAGGTGTTGTGACCAGTATGACATGATCTGCATTTGCAAGTGCCAGTTCGAACCCATGATCGATCCCTGCAGGGCTGTCAACCAAAACATAGTCATATTCCTGACGCAGTTCTGCAAGCAGCTGTTTCATCTTTTCTTTGTCCAGATCGCCTGCATCTTTGGTACAGGACGATGGAATGATGGAAAGATTTGGGAACCGTTTGTCTTTGATGACTGCCTGCTTCATCCGGCATCGTCCCTTTAGTACATCCACCAGATTATAAAGGATCCTGTTTTCCAGTCCCATCACAACATCCAGGTTTCTTAAACCGATATCGGTGTCAACCAATATCACTTTTTTATCTAACAGTGAAAGTCCTACTCCGACGTTGGCTGTTGATGTTGTTTTTCCAACGCCGCCTTTTCCAGAAGTAAAAGTGATTACTTCACCCATGAAGAAGACCTCCTGTTTTTCTATAATAAAACTCCGGCACTTTTTCTGATGAAAAGTGCATCTGGAGAATTATCCTCTCAACGATCCAAATTTAATCATTTCTCTGATTGTTTCCTGCAGTGATTTCTTCTGCCTGACCACTTAACAGGGCTTCCTTATCCCCTATACCAAAATAGTATGCCAGAATATTTTTGGATACCTTTGCCGCATTATGGGATGTGTATCCGGATGCAATACGTGTTGCGATCGAGATCTTTGGATCCTCATAAGGCGCGTAACCTACAAATAACGCATGATCCGGCCGGTTTCCGCCTTGCTGTGCCGTACCGGTCTTACCGGCAACCGACAGTTCAAAGCCGGAAAATTCAGACATATTTTCTACTACCATGCGCATACCGGAATGGATGGCTGACCACTGTGACGTGTCTAAGACATCTACCGTGTTGCGCACCTGCGGGTCATATACTTTCAAAACATTTCCATCGGAATCTTCCAAACGGTTCAACAGGGTATACTGATATACCGTACCGCCATTAGCGACTGCTGTTACATAGCGGGAAAGCTGGACGGTGGTATAGTTATTATTACTCTGACCGATTGCTGCCATGACCGGGAACTCGTCCGCAATCTGTGGGCTGCTCTCCTCAATCTCAATTCCGGTTGTCTCGTTTAAACCATAGATGGAAGCATATTTCTGGATCTTTGCAATACCATTTTGTGCGGCATCATCACTATAGCTCATAGCATAATTATTTGTACTGAGACGGTATCCCACCTCATAGAAATAATAGTTACAGGAATCCCGCAATGCTTCAGACACATTGATCAGTCCATGTGTACCATGGGAGGAAGTATAAATCCAGCATTTGGGTTTGTTGCTTACATTTTCATAGACACCCTTGTCTAAAATCTGTTCTGTCGGAGAGATCACACCTTCAGCCATTCCTGCTGTTGCACTTACCATCTTAAATGTGGAACCAGGTGCGGTTCCCTGCTGTGTCGCATAGTTTAACAGTGGTCGTGCCTCGTTATCTTTTAAGCTGTTGAAATACTCTGCATCTACACTGTTTGCAAGACGGTTTCCGTCATATCCCGGATAACTTACCAGTGCAAGCACCTCTCCGGTCGTCGTATCTGTGATAACACAGGAACCGGAACACGGATCTAGCGCAAGCTGCGCCGGTGTGATGTCTAAACTTTTAATCTTTTCTTTGATAAAAGTCCCCGGATCGATACTGCCATTCTGTAATCCGGCGATCTGCTCATCATCAAAGGTAAGAACTCCCTGATCAAATAAGATCAGGCATAACTGTCTTCCGTTGATGGCACCTGCTTTGATCAGATATTCGTAAATGATCTTCGAAAATTTCTTATCTGAAGAAATATCATTGAGAATATAATCACAAAGACTCTCATATATTTCTGTAGAGTCCGAATATTTCTCATTGACGGAAAACTTTGTGATATCAATCCAGTTTTTGGCAATCGTATGAGTCAGATATTCCTGCGGACTGATCTCGCCGTTTTGCCATTTTAAATAGATTTCATCGGAAGTATCGATATTTTTTTCAACCAGGATATTATCCTCTTTTAACATCTTGATGATGTAAGTGTAGTAATCCTGATCTTCTTCGTTCATGGAAGCAAAAACAGGCGCATTGCTCTCTAACAGTTCTGTTTTTATCTGCGAGATCACCTGACTCTGCCGATTCAAGAAAATCTGACGTACTTCCTGCTCCATCTGGGATGCTCCATCCTCCGCAAAATGCGTGATATCAATGACATTGTTATTGATCAGTGCATAATAAACATCAGTCAGCGCAATGCTGATATCGGAGTACGGATTTTCGATATTGGAGTATACGATACCCGCAATCTCCTGCTCCAGGAGATTATAGGTCGCAATCTGTAAATCTGCATCAATGGACAGATAAACATTTTCTCCTGCCACCGGGTCTTCGTGCTCGATCACCTGAAGTGCCTTTCCAAGGTGATCTACATAGAGCTTCTCGTAACCTTTTTCTCCCTTTAGTTCACTGTCCATATACTGTTCAATTCCGAGCTTACCAACCACATCATTTAATGTATAGCTCTCATCCGTCTCAGACAGCTTATTATATTCATCTGTTGAGATCTTTCCTGTATATCCGATGATAGACGAAAAATATTCGCTGTCATTGTATTTCCGGATCGTGTCGCTTGCAATCTCAACACCCTGCAACTCTCCTGCATGCTCACTGACGTATGCAACTGATTCCTCGGAAACATTCGTTGCAATATTCGTCACGATATATTTCTGATACGCATTCTGCGACATGGCAAAACGTACGACTGCGATCTGGTATGCCATTTTGCGGTCATACTCTTCACTGATCCCGAAACGGCTCGAACTGCTCAGATAATCCATTACCTGCTGTTCGGTTGCCTCGGCCGGAGAATATCCCATCTTTTTGACATAATCCGCATCCGAGAGATCATCATAACTGTTTTTCCCGTAAACATCTGCAAGGAAACGTTTCCAGGTCGTACTGCCCTTTTCGACATTATATGTATAACCGGAGTCCGTATAGTCAATTTTAAAATCATTGAGAATGGAGTCCCCGTTTTTCTCCAATGCCGTCACGATCTGTGAGATCTCCTGATTGAGTGCTTTATTCTTTTCGCTGTCGGAACTGTAGGTTCCGTTATCTTCGATCGTTATCGTGTAGGCGAGTTCATTGTAGGCAAGCAGCTTGCCATTCCGGTCGTAGATATTGCCTCTCGTACTGTTTAGGGTACGCTCCTTTACGATCTTTAGGGTATAATTGTCCTGATATTCCTGTCCATTTACAATCTGTAAATAAAAGACACGCCATAAGAGCACGGCAAAGAGAAGGGTAAGTACAACTCCTGCCACTGCAAGACGGGATTTAAAGAATAAACGAAATACTTCTTTTATATTATCAAACAAACTTACTTGCACTCCTTTTCTCAATTACCTCTAACCGCTGGTTGATCTTTAAAATGATAAAATACAAAAAAATTGTAATAACCATGGTATACGCCAGTTCCGGTATCATTATGTGTAGAAAATAGTAACTAAAGTCATATCTATTCCGGAAAAGGAACAGAATAAAGTAGATAAAAAGGTTGCAGCTTAGATCGCTTCCTGCAATGAGTAACATCGGAAGCTTGATATCTTCTGGATAAAACAGCTTGCGGAACATGCCGTTGATATATCCAATATACATATAAACCAGGGAATAAAATCCAAGGATGCCGCCGTTCCAGATATCTAACAGCAGACCACAGAAAAACCCGATAAACAGCCCCTCTTTCCTTCCCCTCATAAATCCAAATGCTGAGACAACGATGATCAGAAGATTCGGAGAGATAGAGGCAAAAGAAAGCGCAGAGAATAAGGTTGTCTGCAACAGATAACACACTGCAATCAGTATAAAAACAATGATCTTTCTTCTCATAATAACCCCTAATCCTCTGCTGTCTGTTTTTTGTTTAAAATAACCAGAACTTCTTCAATATGCTCAAAGTCGACCGCCGGTGTGATCGTACCTGACTTGGTCAGGTTGTTGGCATCCATCTCAAGTGTGCTGATATAACCGATCAAAATTCCCTGCTGATACTGATCTGACACATAAGATGTCACAACCGGGTCCCCGATGGTGACCTTGTTGTCTTTGTCGTTGAGATTGGAAAACTCAATGACCATATTTTCATTCATATTCTGTAGGCTGCCATTTACGATCAGGTTGTCCGAAGTGGAAGTCACCATGCCACTGACCTTCATAGTATCATTGATGATGGTCGATACCTTGGCGTAATTTGGTCCCACATCCGTGACGATCCCGACCAGCCCACTTCCGGCGATCACGTTCATATTCTCTTCGATCCCGTCGTCAGCTCCCTTGTCTATGGTAAAGTTTGTAAACCAGTTGCCACCGTCTTTTCCGATGACATTTGCTGCAACTTTATCATAACTTGGATATTTCTGGTCAAGATTTAGCAATTCTCTTAAATTTTCCAGTTCGTACTGCTCTAATTTAATGGTGTTTAACTCTGTGGTAAGGCTGTCTACCTGCTGTTTTAATTCCTCATTTTCCTTCATGACATCACTGAGTTTCTTTAAATGGTCGGATTTATCGGTAATCCAGCTTCCTACCGTATTGATGCCCTTCTGCATTGGTACAAAAACATATCCGGCAACTGTATTGAGCGGTCCGCCATTGATCCCCAGTGTAAAACTCAGCAGAAGTGCTGCGATACAGACACTCGTTAAGATCAACAGTATGTATTTTGTCGGAAGGATAAATTTCGGTTTACGTTTCATGTTTTCCCCTAAATTAAAATCTTGCTTTTCATGCTAAATGCTAAATGTTTGTATTTATTGTCCGAAACGATCTTCACAAGTCCGCGCACAACGCACTCTTCCGGATCTTCACAGGTATTAACATTGATGCCTGTGATCTGCTCGAACAACTCATCCAGATCGTGGATCTGAGAACCACCACCGGTAATGTAGATACCGGAATGGATGATATCTTTTGCCAGCTCTGGCGGAGTCTTCTCCAATATCATTTTTATGGAATTGCAGATACTGTTCAGATTGTCCTTGATCGCTTCGTAGATCACTTCGCCGGATAATTCCATCTCGATCGGAAGTCCGCTTACCACATCACGGCCTACAACCACCATTGTGTCAGCATTTCCCGGCATTCCGGAACCAAGGCGTTCTTTTAAGCTCTGTGCCGTCTTTTGTCCAATGACAAGATTATAGTTTCTCTTGATATGTGTAATGATGGATTCGTCAATACGATTGCCGCCAAAATGCAGCAGGTCACTTAATACCAGTCCGCCAAGTGAGATTACGGAGATCTCGGTTGTGTCCGCACCGATATCTACAACCATAATACCAGTAGGCTCATTGACATCCAGTCCCAGTCCTACTGCATCTGCGATCGGTTTTTCACAAAGCAGCACGCTCTTTGGTTTTAAGGATTTGCTCTTATAGAAAATATCAAAAAATGCCTTCTTCTCTACGTCCGTGATACTGGTTGGCACTGCAACGATAAATTCTGCACCTTTTATCTTGCCCTTTACATGGGTCTCTAAGAAAAGCTGGAGCATGGACTGTAAATTGTTAAAGTCCGCGATAACACCGCTTGTGACCGGGAATGTGACATTGATCGTCTCTGGTGCTTTCTCATACATCGCATAGGCAGCATCTCCATACGCATAAATCTCATCTTTGTTGACCAGTGCAATGGTGTTTTTCTCGTTTAAGATCTTGTTGGTTGATTTGCAGTAAACCTTCATATTGCAGGTTCCAAGGTCAATACCGTATACATTATTTGTCATTGTTCTCTCCCTTTAGACCATGGCATACTCCTCTATACCACGATCCGATTTTTTTCTCGATAGCTATAATAAGTTCTGTCTCCGATAATGATATGATCCGACAGATGGATTCCCATGATCTTTCCACATTCATAGATCCGCTCGGTAACCGCATCATCTGCAGCGGACGGATCCGGTATCCCGCTTGGATGATTGTGTAAGATTACCAGATGGACTGCATCACACGCTAAAGCAAACCGGAAGATCTCCCGTGGCGATACGATGGAGGCATCCACACTCCCAACTGAGACCAGCTTGTCTGACAAAAGGTGGCATTTGCTGTCGAACATACATAACATCAGATGTTCCCTGCGCTCATGGCGCAATGTCTCCATGTAGTAATCTGCGATCGACGCCGGATGATCCAGACAGATGTTATTATAATATTTTGTTTCCGTAATTCTTCGTGACAGTTCGGCAATACATTTTAACTGGATTGCCTTCACTTTTCCAATCCCGCGGATCTTTATCATGTCTTCATAAGAGACATCATACAGATTCAGCAGATTGCGCCGCCCGGTTGTAAGAAAATTTCTGGCAACGTCAATAGACTGCACGCCGTTTGTGCCGGACTTTATGATCACTGCCAAAAGTTCGGCATCACTCAGATAAGAAGCTCCATATTTTAAAAACTTCTCATATGGCTGTTCGGAATCCGGTAAGTTTTTTACTGTTATATTTGTTTCCATGTATGTTTCCTTTCTGCGGTTCTGCCGCAAACTCTCCCTGGAAACATCACATTACCGACATTCACACTACATTGTATCATAACAGGTCAAGGTTCACAAGATTTCGTTCCTTAAGTTTTTGTAAAGATTTCAAAATTCCGAGTTTTGCATGATACCAGGTCAGTCCGCCCTGGAAATAAACGGCGTATGGCTCTTTTAACGGTCCATCCGCAGAAAGTTCGATGGAAGAACCCTGTACGAATGCGCCTGCTGCCATAATGACATCACTGTCATAGCCCGGCATTGCCCACGGCTCCGGTGTCACATAGCTGTCAACCGGTGCTGCTGCCTGGATGCCCTCACAGAATGCAATCAACCCCTCCGGATTGTGAAACGAAACCGCCTGGATAATGTCGTGACGGCTCTCGGTCGCATTCGGCACTACCTCAAAACCAAGTTTTTCATAAATATTTGCTGCAAAGATCGCACCTTTTAACGCACCGCTCGTTACGGTCGGCGCAAGGAAAAATCCCTGATAGAACGACTGGATCACGCCAAGGGATGCGCCGACTTCTTTTCCAAGTCCCGGGGAAGTCAGACGATATGCCGCATTTTCCACACATTCTTTTTTGCCGACAATATAGCCGCCGATTGGTGCCAGTCCGCCGCCCGGATTTTTGATCAGGGAACCAACCATCATATCCGCTCCGACTTCAAGTGGCTCTCTCTCTTCTACAAATTCACCGTAGCAGTTGTCGACCATACAGATCACATCCGGTTTGATGCCCTTGATAAAGGAGATCAGTTCCCCAATCCTCGCCACAGATAAAGTTGGTCTGGTCGCATAACCTTTGGAACGCTGGATGGTAACCAGTCTGGTCTTTTCGTTGATCGCCTTTTTGATGTTTTCATAATCAAACTGTCCATCTGGAAGCAAGTCTACCTGACGGTAGCTGATCCCATACTCTGCCAGAGAACCTTTAGACGGGCGGATACCAATCACTTCCTCTAAGGTATCATATGGTTTTCCTACCGGTGATAATAACTCATCCCCTGGGCGCAGGTTGGACATCAGTGCAAGTGCAAGTGCATGGGTACCGCATGTGATCTGCGGACGTACCAGTGCATCCTCTCCCTTAAAGCAGGAAGCATACACTTTCTCCAATGTATCTCTTCCCAGATCGTTATAGCCATATCCGGATGACATATTAAAACATTCCGCACTCACACGGTTTTCCTGCATGGCACGGATGACCTTCATCTGATTAAATTCTGCAATCTGGTCGATCTTTTCAAAACGCTCCTTTAAAGATGCCTCTATCTTCTGTCCAAACTGGTATACCTCTTTTGAAATACCAAGTGACTCATATTGCTGTTCCATAAAATCCATTTGTTTTTCCCTCTTTCTCTAGTCAATGACCTGTTTTTCCTGTAGTACCCGTAACATATCCTCTAACAATTTTTCTTCTGCATTGGCATAATCTGACTTATTCCACCAGCACACCTCACGCTCTCTTTTAAACCAGGTAAGCTGCCGTTTTGCAAAATGGCGTGTCTCCCGCTTAATGATGTAGATTGCCTGTTCCAACGTGTACTCGCCCTCCAGATATGCTAAGATCTCTTTATAGCCAAGCCCCTGCATGGCAACCATATCTCTGTGACAGCCAAGCTGTTTTAACTGTTTTACTTCCTCTACAAGCCCCTGTTCTATCATAAGATCCACACGTCTGTCAATACGCTCATATAATTTTGCCCGGTCATTGGTCAGCACAAAATAGGCAAACTGATACGGGGATGTCTTCTGCCGTTCCTTTTCATTGTGCTCTGAGATCCGGTTTCCGGTCAGATGACAAAATTCAAGTGCACGGATGACACGTTTGACATTATTGGCATGGATTGCCTCGGCAGAAGCCGGGTCCACCTCGTCAAGCATGGCATGCAATGCTTCATTTCCCTTTTCTTTTGCAATGTGTTCGAGTTCTTCCCGGTATGCCGTATCACTCTCCTGCTCGGTAAAATCAATATCATAGAGCAATGCCTGGATATAAAATCCGGTTCCGCCTGTCACGATCGGTATCTTTCCTTCCGCGTAGATCTCCTCTAAATATTTTTTTGCAAGCTGGACAAATTTTACAACATGAAATTCTTCGTCCGGCTCTAATTCATCGATCAGGTAATGCTTTACCCCCTGCATTTCCTCTTTCGTGATCTTTGCTGAGCCGATGTCCATATGCTTATATACCTGCATGGAATCCGCAGAAATGATCACACCGTTGATCCGCTTTGCCAGCTCGATCGATAACGCTGTCTTTCCCACCGCTGTCGGACCGGTCAGTATTACCATGGGTTTCTTTTTTGTATCTTCCATTCAGACAATCCTCTTAAATTTCTTTTCTATCTCATATTTGCTCATTGCAATGATCGTTGGTCTTCCATGCGGACAGTTATATGGATTTTCAAGCTGTAACAGTTCATCGATCAACACTTCCATCTCAGATCTGCTGATCGCCTGATTCCCTTTGATCGCCGCTTTACATGACATGGATGCCACTTTTTCCATGATCAGATTTGGGGCATCTGCACCGCTGATATTTGCAAAATCATCTAACATTTCAACAAACATGGAACGCATGTCAATATCCGTAAAATCTGCCGGGACTGCCGTCACCGCATATTCTTTTCCACCAAACGGCTCCACTTCGTAGCCAAAGGTCGTGATCTCTTCCCGGTAACGCTCCAACATTTCCTCTTCCTGCGCATTTAACGTCAAGATCGTAGGCGGACTTAAGGTCTGGGAAGAAAATGTCTTCTTTTTAACCCGCTCCATCGTCTTTTCATAGAGTACCTTTTCGTGGGCAGCATGCTGATCGATGATAAACAGCTTATCCTCATACTGCCCCAGCCAGTAAGTATCAAACAGCTGTCCTAAAATCCGGTGTTCTTTTCTCGCTTCTTTTGTCAAAAAGCTCTGCTGCTCGTAGGAGGCCTCCGGCACCGGTTCTGCTGCCCGTTTTGTCTGTATGTCCTGTTCCGGTATCACCGGATTTTGCTGTATGCCTGTTTCCGGTTCTTTTGGTTTCAACTGATAGGTGATCTCTTCCGCCACATTCGAATCTGCCACTTTTTGAAATACCGATACCGGTTTTGTACTTTGCGGCTTTTCCTGCTGCCCTTCTTCTGCCTTTGCCGGTTCTTTTTTTAACAGTTTATCGAAAACGGATTGATTTTCTGCCGGTTGCGTTTTTGTAGGATGTAGCACCGTAGATTGCAATGAAGGCTGCTGTCCTGTAGCCTGCTGTGGTACAGTCTGTTGTACCGCAACTTGTTGTGATGCAGCCTGCTGCAGTATCTGCGCGTTCACACCAGTTCCCGGTTCAACGTTCGGCATCCTTCTTCTCTCAAATGGTTCCGGTGTCCCTGCTGCGATCGGTTCACGTTTCTGCGGTTTCTTTTCCTCCACCGGCACATCCGGGATAAAGTCCTTATGTGTCAGTGCTTTCCGAATGATGTCAAACAGCACATGATATACTTTTTCATTGTCAGAAAAACGCAGTTCCATCTTGGTCGGATGCACATTGACATCTAACAGTTCTGTCTCAAAGTTAAAATAAAGAACACAGAACGGATACTGGTGCTGCATGACAAAGCCCTTATAGGCCTCCTCGATCGCCTTTGACAGCAGCGCACTTTTTATGTAACGTCCATTGATGAAATAATTTTCATAGTTGCGGTTTCCTCTTGAGATCAGCGGTTTTCCAATAAAACCATGCACCTCAAACAGAGGGGTCTTCTGTTCGATTGGGAGTAATGCTGCCGTGATATCACGTCCATAGATGTGATAGATTAAATCTTTTTCTTTGGAGTTGCCCGCTGTGTGCATCTTCGTCTGTCCGTTACTGATAAATTTAAACGAAACATCCGGGTGCGATAAGGCAAGGCGTTCCATCAGATCGCTGATATAGTTTCCCTCCGTCTGTGCCGTTTTTAAAAATTTCCGTCTGGCAGGCACATTGTAAAAAAGATTACGCACCAGAAACGTGGTTCCCTCCGGTGCACCGATCTCTTCGTTTGCGACCTCTTTGGAACCCTCAATGACATAACGAGTCCCTGTCAGTTCTCCGTATGTCTTTGTGATCAGCTCCACCTGTGAGACTGCTGCAATACTGGAAAGTGCCTCTCCACGGAACCCCAGTGAGGTAATTGACAGCAGGTCTTCCACCTGACGGATCTTACTTGTGGAATGACGCAAAAAGGCGATTGGAACCTGCGCATGCTCAATCCCGCTTCCATTATCGGTAATACGGATGAAGGAAGTTCCACCCTCTTTGATCTCTACGGTAATGGCGGTCGCTTTCGCATCGATCGCATTTTCCACTAACTCTTTTACCACGGAAGATGGCCGTTCCACCACCTCCCCGGCTGCAATCTTATCAATCGTTTCCTGATTTAATAATTTTATTTCCGGCATATTGCTCCCCCAATTTTCGCACTAAGGTCTCGGTAATTTCGGTCCATCCGGCAATGGTTTTCCGCATGGTCTGGTCTCGGTACAATAACCATAATAGTCACATTTTGGCAGAAACAGATTTGCAACGATCCAGCTCCATTCCTCGGAATACTCTGCCAGTGCTTTTCCGATATCATGGAACAACTGACGGTATTCCCAGTAGGCACGGTTGCACATCCGCTGATGGCTCATGTCGACCAGGTTTCTTAAATTTCTTTTATCGACGATCGTTGCTGTCATTCCTAATGGAAGTCCATTGGCGACATCCTCTCTCGGGATCTTGTATTCCTGTTCTAAAATGCGGCATTCCTCATTGATGTGTGCCATCAGTGCCTGATATTTTTCCAATGCCTCTTCATTCCGCTGCACGGAAGGCGGGATAATATAGTCAAATCCCTTTCCCGCGTAATCGATATATCTCGTACTTGACTGTAATCTTGTCGGTGCGCCTCCAATGTGCGTATACCACTCACGTTCCACCCGGGCAGAATATCCCTTTAAGACCATCTCGACATTGACATATTCCATGACACGTCCATGCCCGGATAAGATACAGTCCATGCCCCTTTTATAGTTTTTTTCATCCTCTGTGGTGTTACCGCCCCAGCAGACACCCGCACGCTGTCCCATTAACGTAATCGGATTTTTGGTTGTTTCCGGTAAAATTGTAATTGTTCCCATGTTTCCTCACATTCTGTCTGTTTTTACCAACGATTTTTTACTTTGTTCTGCAACTCGTACAATTTATTTAACGCTTCGATCGGGGTAAGATTTCCGACATCCACGTTGCGCAGTTCCTCGATGATATCATTGTCACTGACCGTATCAAATAAGGACATCTGTGTTAAATCTACTTCATCTAATTTTTCTTTTTTCTTTTTGCTCTGGGAAGCCCCCTCTACGGAAATCCCTCTTGCAACCGCAGCGATATCATTTGAGATCAGCTGTTCCACGATCTCCTTGGCACGCTCAATAACAGAGTCCGGCACACCGGCTAATTTTGCAACCTGGATACCATAACTCTTGTCGGCACCGCCGCGCACGATCTTTCTTAAAAATACAATGTCATCACCCTTTTCTTTTACGGCAATGCAATAGTTATTGACATTGTTTAGTTTGCCTTCCAGCTCGGTCAGCTCATGATAATGTGTCGCAAATAATGTTTTTGCCCCGAGCAGTTTTGGATTGCTGATATGCTCCACAACCGCCCATGCAATACTGAGTCCGTCAAACGTACTGGTTCCACGTCCGATCTCATCTAATACAAGAAGTGAATTGGACGTTGCATTGCGGAGGATATTCGCAACCTCATTCATCTCGACCATGAAAGTACTCTGCCCGCTTGCCAGATCATCAGAAGCTCCCACACGCGTAAAGATACGGTCCACAATGCCGATCTTCGCGGTCGTTGCAGGAACAAAGCTTCCGACCTGCGCCATCAGCACGATCAAGGCTGTCTGCCGCATATAAGTCGATTTACCTGCCATATTCGGCCCCGTGATAATCGAGATCCGGTGACTTCCATTGTCCAGATATGTATCGTTGTCAATAAACATATCATTCGTGATCATTTTCTCGACAACCGGATGTCTGCCGCCTTTGATGTCAATCACACCGTTTTCGGTGATCTTCGGTCTGCAATAGTGGTTTTCATCCGCTACAACTGCAAGTGAAACAAATACATCCAGTTTCGCAACGGCTTTTGCGGTACGCTGGATCCGCACAACCTCATCTGCGATCTTATTTCGCACGTCACAGAACAGGTCATACTCTAAATTTACTAACTTATCCTCTGCTCCTAAGATCATGTCTTCCAGTTCTTTTAATTCCGGTGTGATATAGCGTTCTGCATTTGCAAGTGTCTGTTTTCTTGTGAAATAATCCGGCACCAGATCTTTGTAAGAATTGGTTACCTCTAAATAATAGCCAAACACTTTGTTGTATTTGATCTTTAAGTTTTTAATTCCTGTCTTTTCCCGTTCTTTCGCCTCTAACTCTGCCAGCCATGTTTTCCCCTCCGTCTTGGCATTTCGGTACTGGTCAACCTCGGCATGATAGCCTTCTTTAATGATTCCACCATCTCTGGTTGAGATTGGCGGTTCCTCCCCGATTGCCGAATCAATCAACTGATACAGTTCCTCTAAGGAATCCATATCCTCCTGTATCTCTTTTAACTGTGCACAGGAGAAGTCCTGCAGCAGGGTTTTGATCGGTGGCAGCATTCCGATGGAATTTTTAAAGGCAACCAGATCCCTTGGATTAGCCGACATGTAGGTAACGCGTGTGATCAGTCGTTCCAGATCGTAGATCGGGTTTAAATATTCGCGCAGTTCCTCTCTGGTAATGATATTGGCATTTAATTCCTCGATCGCATCCTGTCTCTGTACGACCTTCTCCTTATCGATCAGCGGCTGTTCCACAAAGGAGCGCAGCATACGGGCTCCCATGGCAGTCTTCGTCTTATCGAGTACCCAGAGGAGCGATCCTCGTTTCTGTTTTTCGCGCAGCGTTTCTACCAGTTCCAGATTTCGTCTGGTTGAGCTGTCGATCAGCATATATTTTCCGGTTGCGTACGGATGAATGGCTGAAATATGGTTTAAGGACGTTTTCTGTGTCTCATACAGATATTTGAGCAATGCTCCTGCCGCGATCACACCACAGTCATAATCAACGAGTCCAAGCCCTTCCAGACTGTTTACATGAAAATGCTCTTTTAAGGTTGTCCGGGCTGTTTCGTCACTAAAATACCATGCCTCAAGTGCGTAAATTGTAATTCCAAGTCGGTTCTTCATATCGGAAATGTCAATGCCGCTCATATAAAAACTTTCGTTGCAGACGATCTCCGTTGGAGAAAATTTATTGATCTCATCCAATAATTTCCGCTCATTTTCCACCTCGGTCACGAAATAATCTCCGGTCGATACATCCGCGATGGAAAGCCCATACTTATCTGCGACATAGACGATACACATAATATAGTTATTTTTGCCCTCGTCCAATGCCTGGATATCGGTATTGGTTCCCGGTGTCACGATCCGGATCACTTCTCTTTTGACCAGTCCCTTCGCCAGTTTCGGGTCCTCGACCTGTTCACAGATCGCCACTTTGTGTCCATTGGCAACCAGCCGGTTTAAATATCCTTCCACTGCGTGATACGGGATCCCGCACATCGGAGCGCGTTCTTCGGTTCCGCAGCTTTTGCCGGTCAGTGTCAGTTCCAGTTCTTTGGATACCGTAAGGGCATCATCAAAAAACATCTCATAAAAATCGCCTAAACGATAAAATAAAATACAATCTTTATATTCTTCTTTGGTCTGCAGATATTGCTGCATCATCGGTGTATATTCTGGCAATGTTCTTTCCTCAGTTCTCTTTTATTCTGCTAATCTTATTGTTGATCTCTGACAATGGCTTCCGCCACTTTTAATCCGTCCATGGCGGCAGACATGATCCCGCCTGCATATCCGGCACCCTCCCCACATGGATAAATGCCGCCGATATTGGCTTCAAACGTCTTTCCTCTTGTAATGCGTACCGGGGAGGATGTCCGGCTTTCAACACCGGAAAGGATCGCATCTTCCCTGTCAAATCCATGGATGGAATGTGCAAACTGGTGCATTCCTTCCATGAACGACTCTTCTAATGCCTCCGGCAGCAGTCCTCGCAAATTGCAAAGCATATGTTCGCCCTTCGTCTCGCTCTCATATGCTCCATAAGCCTCTGACGGAAGATTTTTGCAAAAATCGCCAAACAACTGCTGCGGGATCTTTCCGCCCGCCAGCTCATAAGCTCTTTGTTCTAATATCTCCTGAAAACGTACGCCAAGCAGTGCATCCTTTGGAGCATCCTCACAGAGTGCGGCAAAATCTTCCGGTGTTACCGATACGATAATGGCACTGTTCGCATTTTTCCCGGCACGGCTCGCATAACTCATGCCGTTGACTGCCAGCCGTCCCTTTTGTGACGACGCATTTACGACATAACCTCCCGGACACATACAGAAAGAATACACGCCTCTTTTGTTCGGAAGATTTGCCGTTACCTTATACGGTGCCGCCGGCAGTTCCTGTGCGTAAGTCTCTCCATACTGGATCTCATTCATCAGTTTCTGCGGATGCTCCACGCGAAAGCCCACCGCAAAAGATTTTGCTTCCATTTCCAGCTTCTTCTCCAAAAGCATGGCAAAAGTGTCACGGGCACTGTGTCCGATCGCAAGGACCACACATTCAGCAGCAATCTGCTCTGTCCCATTGGTGGTTACTCCTGTCACACGCCCTTCTGTGATTTCTAAATCCGTTACCTGTGCTTCAAAACGGAATGTGGCACCATGTTCGATCAGAAACTGCCGCATTCTCTTAATGACATCCGCAAGGATATCCGTACCGATATGCGGTTTATTTTCATATAAAATATGTTCCGGTGCCCCGAACAAAACGAATGTCTCTAATACAAACCGGTTTCTGCCCACCGGATCTTTGACGAGCGTATTCAGCTTTCCATCGGAAAACGTACCTGCACCGCCTTCGCCAAACTGCACATTGGATGCCGGATCTAACACTCCGGTCTGCCAGAAGGCTTCTACATCCTGCATGCGCTCTTCCACACATTTGCCACGCTCTAGGATCAGTGGTTTATATCCGCCTAAGGTAAGTGCATAGGCGCAGAAAAGTCCTGCCGGTCCCGCACCGACTACAACCGGAGCATGTGAAAATGACAACTGACTGTTCTGCGGGATCTGATATTTTTTCGGTTTGGTTGACATAATATTATTATCGTGAACCTTTTTTAAAATCTGATCCTCATTTGTCGTTTCTACATCAACTGAATACACATAATGTAGTTCTGGTTTCTTTCTTGCATCGATCGATTTTTTTGCGATCGAATAGGTAAACTTCTGATCCGGTTTCAAATGAAGCTGTTTTTTTATCTTCTGTTCTAATTGTTCCCTGTTGTGATGAATTGGTAATTTGATCTGATTTATTCTTATCATTGATTGCGTTTCCTTCCGGCAAGTGCCCTGACTGCCGCAGATTTTCCTGCTACATAACCGCTCGACCATGCCCACTGGAGATTATATCCGCCACAGGTTCCGTCAATATCGATCACTTCTCCTGCAAAGTAGATCCCCGGCACGATTTTTGACATTAAAGTCTGATCCTCCAGCTCGTCTGTTTTAATCCCACCGGCACATACCTGCGCCTGTTCAAATGTTTTGCTTCCGATAATGTCGACCCTGAGTCCCTTTATCACGGCACAGAGTCGTTTTAACTCTGCATCCGAAACGTTCTTGGCCGGTTTTTGTATGGATATCTGTGCCTCTTTTAACAAAACTCCGGACAGCTTTTTATTCATAAGACCGATCACTGCCTCGCCTGCCGTTTTGCCATGGGCAAACCTGCCAAAGCGTTTTTGCAGCAGCTGCAGCAGTTCTTCTTTCCCAAGATCCGGCATAAAATCAAGAAGTACAAAGACGTTTTTCTTCTGCAGTAATGCCCTTGTCGCATACCGGCTCAGCTGAAATACCGGGATACCGGAAATTCCAAAGTCAGTTAGCTGCAATTCGCCACGCTCGGATGCAATCTCTCTGTTATCTATGTAGAGATGGATCTCATTTTCTGCACGAATTCCTGCAAGTGTTTTAAAAAATGACTGTTTTCCCTGCAACTGCACCAGTGCCGGGACGACCGGAACCATGTGATGTCCCAGTTTTTCGAGCAATGGAAAGGCACTGCCATTACTTCCGGTCTTTGGAGATGCCAGAAGGCCGGTTGCAAAGACAACCGACGTGGCATAAAACTCACCGTGGTCTGTCTTTAACAGAAAGCCATCCCCTTTTGCCGTCAATTTCGACAGATTACAAGACACCTCTTCTTCTATGCCAAGGTACGCTGCCTCCATGCGCAGTACATCCAGCACCGATGCCGCCTGCTCGCTTGACGGATAATAATATCCGTTTTTTATCTTTGGATATATCCCCAGTTCTTCAAAAAAAGCGACCGTATCCGCTACACCAAACTGTTTAAAAACAGGCACAACAAATGCAGGGTTCTCACCTCTGTAACATGAGTCCCCCTGCACGGCATTCGTATAATTGCATTTCCCATTTCCGGTCACAAGGATCTTTTTCCCGACCCGGTCCATATGTTCTATAATGATTGTTTTCGCGCCATTTCTGGCAGCAGAGATCGCTGCCACCAGACCTGACGCACCTCCACCGATCACGGCTACATCTATCTGTTTCATAATAAATTATTTTAGCATAAGAATTTCAAACATTCAACCGCCTTATCCTTAACTGGAATAACTCTCAAGAAAGGCAAATAATTCCTGTTCATTCTGAAAATAAATGCCACTCTCTGCCTTTTTTTCGGCTGTCTCATCGAGCTCGTCCACCCGGATATTAGTTTCAAAGTAGATCTCTTTCTCTCCCTTCCGGTAGACAACCAGTACATCCTCTTTTACCAGGACAACGTATTCGTATGTTCCCGGCGATGCCATGCTTTCTGTGATCTCTAATGCTGTCATTTCCTCCGTTTCGCTCTGTATCTGTTGCGGCATTTTTTCTCCCTGTTCCGCTTTATTCTGGAATGGAACAAAATAACAGACTCCAACTGTCACAAGTGCTGCCGCAAAAAAGCAAATACCTACCGTCTTTTTCATGTTTCCTCACAATCTGCGGTTCTGTCCGCGCCGCCCGGATGGGCATGTTACGATAAGTATTTGCTATTTTTTTGTTTTTATACATTTATTGTAATAAATGGAATTTCTTTGCAAGTGCAACCAGAAGATGTCCCTTCGGGAAACGTAAGATCTCCTGCTCACTTAATCCTTTTAATAATAACAACAGGACTGCGTAGACGATCGCACCGATCAGAATGGAAACGATCGTTGCCACCGTATTGCTGCGGATCAGATATAAGATCCCTTTATAACACAACAGTACCACAACGCCCATTCCAACGGACGATACCGCCGGGACAAAAAATGTCTTAAATACTTCCTGTCTGTAGCCGCTGTATTTTCTTAAGGAACGTCCGTTTAAAATACACATCAGCAGCCCAAATACCATGTTGGCGATCACGACCGCATAGATATTTAAGTCCAGTAACAGCATCAGCGCAACCAGTACGATCAGATGTAATACCAGTGCGATCAGCGCATTTTTGATTGGCTCTTTCATCCGGTTAATACCCTGCAACAGTCCATTGGATAAAGTAGACAGGGAGAATACCAGTACCGCAGCCGCTCCCACCTGAAGCATTCTGGCAGAAAGTTCAGATGAATCGTGCAATAACATCTGTAAGATCGGAGATGCCAGTACACCCATTCCGACTGCACACGGAAATGCGATCACCATGATGAAACGGGTTGCCATGTTCATCTGTCGTTTTGCTTCCTGTCTCTTGCCGCTTGCGTAAGCTGCCGTCAGTGCCGGCACCGAAGAAGCCGCCAGTGCAGATGCAATGGAGATCGGCACATTGATCAAAAGCTGATATTTCCCGGAATAGATGCCGCTCCAGCTGCCATACTGGGCTTCGGTATATCCCTGAAATGCTGCAAGATGTTTGTATACACCATCATCAATCAGCGCATTGCAGTTGTAAATAGTACTGCTGAGCAGCACCGGCACGATCGTTGCGATCAGCACTTTCATAATGGAACCATACGAATCCACATTTGATTTTCGTTCTTTTTTCAGACGTTTCTTAAATGGTCCAAGGTAAACGACAAGCACAAAGGTACAAAACAGTAACGCTGTTACCGCTCCCATCGCAGTACCAAGAGTACCGCCCGCGGCACCGTAAGCCGCTGCATAATTTTCTTTGTTGTCAAGAAGTGCGCCTGCTTTTGCTCCCTCTCCTACCAGAACATATGCTGCCCAGACACTGACGACCGCATTTACGATCTGCTCTAAGATCTGCGAGGTTGCACTCGGCATCATCGTTCCGAGTCCTTGGAAAAATCCACGCATAACGCCAAGTACCGCTACGATCAAAAGTACCGGAACCAATACCTTTACGGCAAAGATACTGAGTGGCGTACGCATTAACGTCGTCGTGATAAATTCTGCTCCGAAATATAAGATCAGTGCTGCGATCGTTCCCGATACCACACCAAACAAAAGTGCACATTTCAGAATACGGTATACATTTCTCCTGCGCCCCTGTGACATATTTGCAGAAACCAGTTTGGAAACCGCAAGCGGGAGGCTGTAAGAAGAAATGATCAAAAGGATATTGTAGATGCGGAAGGCTGTTCCGTAATAATTGTTTCCGGTATCGCCAATAATATTGGTCAATGGAATACGATAGATCAACCCGATGATCCTGCTGACGATCGATGCGACCGCCAAAATGGAGCCCTGCATCAGAAAGCTGTTGCTCTTTTTATTCTGTCTGCCCATGTAACTAACCTCGATTTATCTTAAAATGTTTAACTCATTCAAGATGATGTTCTGCTTTTCCTCCATGACTGCCGCCTCTTCCGGTGTCATATGGTCATATCCGAAGAGGTGGAGCATGCTGTGCACGATGAGAAAAGAAAACTCTCTCATTTCACTGTGCCCATAGCTTTCTGCCTGCTCCAATACCTTGTCTACCGAGATCAGGATATCCCCAAGCATGATCTCTCCGGTGTCCGGATTAAAATTATCGTCATAATCCTCTTCCAGTCTGGAAAAATCGCCTGCCTGCTCATAGGAAAGCATTGGAAATGACAAAACATCCGTTGGTCTGTCGATCTGACGGAAATTTTTGTTTACTTCATGGATCCCCTCATTGTCCGTAAGCGTCAGATTTACCTCTGCCTCATAAGGGAAATCCTCATGTTCTATCGTATAGTCGATGACCTTTCTGGCAATCTCTTCCCAGTCAAAGGAAAACGGCACGTCCACTTCTGTCTCAATAAAAAGGCTCATAACAAATCTCCTTCCTGTACCAGGTATTCCCTGATCTTTAAGAACATATTCATACTCATCCCCGCATTGTCATACATGCCATTGGTAGAAAATTCATTCAGGGTCTGATAGATCACCATGTCCTGATTCCACTCACTTGACATCGTTGTCTGGTCAAGCACTTCTACCTTTTTCATCACCCCGTCCACCATCTGAATGATCGCAGATTCTACGGTAGATGGCAATGTTTCTTCTCCCTTATATTCATTGATGATCTGGATCACGCTCTCTGGAAAGCACTGTTCCTCTGCGATCCGCACACCGCTCTCCCGTATCGTCTCACCCCGTAAGATACCGATCCGGTAATAAAATCCGGCAGCACGGCAGACCTTTTCATCTGCGTCAACTGCTTTTGCACAATCTCCGGCAAGTTCCGATACCCTTCTGGCATGTTTGTAATCCTTTTTGGAAAAACGTGCCAGCTCCTTTGCCAGAGGAAAAGAGGCATCAATGATGTCATCCAGCTGTGTTGTAATCTCTGCATCCCGGTCTTTGACTGCACGATGGAAAAAGACAGCCAGCAAGGAACAAAGAAATGCGCCCTCAGTTGCCCCCAGGAAAAACAGGCTGATCCGCACTTCCTGATAGGACAGATAATAAAAGATCCCCGGCAGCATGGTGCAAAGGCAGAATATGATAACGTTGTACCATAAAATGCGGCTGTACTGCATTGCTTCCGCGAGCATGGCGCCAAACAGTGTCATCAGACAGCACAAAACCAGTTCCTGCACATGGAATCCTGCCATCAGAGCAAGGATCGCATCCCAGAAGATCCCGACACAGAGTGCAAGCCCCTGATTCGAAAATGCAAGCATGCAGATCGGAATCACAATAACCGGACGCAAAAACTCCGGCATGGCAGCACAGACCACTGCCGCAATGGCAGCGATCAGATATCCTTTCAGCACCTTCCTGAAGTCAGTTCCGGCATTATTTGATATCAATTTCATCGCGCGATGGTGTTCTAAAACAAACAAAAACAATACAAAAAAAGTAATGCAGATCAGGATAACAGACAATAGCTGGTCAAGCCAGAGTGCCTTTTCATACCCTATGATACCGATTGCAGTAATTGTAATCACAAACATCAAGAACACATTCAACACCCGTTTTCCTATGATGCGTTCCTGCATTACTGTTTCATCTCCTGTCTTTTTCTTGTGGATGACGTGCGCCCTTTGGCTGTTTTCGCCTTGGTCCTGCTCTCGTAATCCTCGTATGCTTTTACAATCTTTTGTACCAGTGGATGACGTACCACGTCCTGACTGGTCAGTTCACAGATACCGATCTCATCCACTTTTTTTAATACTTTAAGCGCAACATCAAGTCCGGACGGGCTTCCCGGTGCTAAGTCTTTCTGCGTTGCATCTCCGGTAATGACCGCTTTGGAACCAAATCCAATACGGGTTAAAAACATCTTCATCTGTGCCGGAGTTGTATTCTGCGCCTCATCTAAGATGATAAACGCATTGTCTAGGGTACGACCTCTCATATAGGCAAGCGGTGCAACCTCGATCAGACCCTTTTCCATATTTTTCTGGAAACTCTCTGCGCCCATGATCTGATACAGGGCATCATAAAGTGGTCTTAAATACGGGTCGACCTTGCTCTGCAGATCTCCCGGTAAAAATCCAAGCTTCTCTCCTGCTTCTATGGCAGGTCTGGTTAAGATGATACGGCCAACCTCTTCGTTTTTAAATGCGGTGATCGCCATTGCCATTGCAAGGTAGGTCTTACCGGTACCCGCCGGTCCCATGCCAAATACGATCATCTTTTCCCGGATGGCATCAACATAATGTTTCTGTCCCAGTGTTTTCGGTTTTACCGGTTTGCCATTTATCGTATGGCAGATACAGTCCTTGTCGATCTCTACGATCGCATCCTGCTTTTCCTCTGCAAGGAGTGCCAGTGCATAGTTTACGTTCTGCTCTGTGATAACGTTTCCACGCTTGGATAATTCGATCAGCTGCAAAAACACATCCGAAGCACGTTTGATCTGTGTCTCGCTGCCAAGGATCTTCATATCCTCTCCTCGCAGGACAACGGTCACATTTAAGGTACGTTCTATCTTTTTAATATAAGTGTCAAACTGGCCAAAGACATTAGCCATATGGTCAGATGGAATATTTAATGATACTTCAGTCAGACTCATCCGTCGTTTGCCTTTCTTCACTCGTAATGTCAGGTACTTCTGTGGGTGCATAAGATACGATGCTCTGATAGGCTCGGATCGTTCCTTTTACCACATAGTTCTGCTTTGTTTTTACTATCATAACATTTTTTTCTATAATTTGAATACCCTTTTCTTCCAATTCTGTAAGATAATTTTTTAAATTCTTCTCCGCAAGTGCCTTGATCTGCTCTTTCGTATACAGTTTTTCGGTCGCTTCGTACGCCTGACAGGTCTGTTTTTCCAGAAAAACGGGGAGATAAAAATTATCCGTAAAATGGAATTGTCTCGCTTCTGTCACGATTTCATACGAAGTTTTTTCATTCAGCCGGAAAAATGGATTCCGGATCTCCACATCAAAAAAACGCAACCCATAATCTGTCTTTACCTCTCCGGTAAAAACCTGATCCAGATATGCCCCTTTGATCGTATCTTCATAGGGATAGACCACTTCCGCATAGATATCCGCATCCGCGCTGTGTGATAAGTATTTTGAGATTTCTCCATCGTCATTTAAGATCTCGATCTGCCCGCTGACAAGGATATCTCCTTTTTTTACCTCGGCTGCCTCTTTGACAAGCGGGGTCCCGCTACGGGTCACCATGTCTTTGATCACGCCGTCTTCCGATGCAACAATATCAAGCACACGGTCATCCTCTTTCTTATATTTCTCATCCGGCAGCAGGCTTTCCTGGATATCAACGGTCATCTTTGTGCCATAGATCTTAATGGAAGTCCAGATAACTTCACTGTACTTCGTCCTCAAATCCTCTTCCAGCATGGTACAATCGATCTCTTTGATCTTCGCGCCAAACGCGGCATTTTCCTCTTTTAGAAAATCCAGTACCATCTCTTCGGACAGATGGGAATTTCCGTTGACCTCGATGTTCCACAGATAACCGGAAAGCAGATAAATGAGTCCTGCAAATACGATCAGTCCGATGCCAAACACTTTTCGTTTCCGGTAATGATACAGCCAAAACGGAAGCCCGATCCTTTTTCGTATTTTCAGTCTGGTCTTTGTCTTTTTTAAGATGGGTTTTAATTTTCGAAATCCATCTACGCTGATACAAAATTCGTAACCGTCCTCACAGGATGTCAGGTTCCAGATGAGGATATTCCGGCTGCCGCACAGATTCAGGAAACGCTCCGGTGCATATCCTGTCAACCGCACATACAGATACCCTCTGAAATATTTGATCACAGACAGCAGCATGGCTTAATTCTCGTACTGCACCCGGTCGATAAAACCAGTGATCTTCATTTCCTCATTCGTATAGTACTCAATGGCAAGATGGGAACCGGAGATTACGATCCTGCAGTTTTTGGTCTGTATTCGGATAAAGGAATCCTCATATTCCAGGATTCCTTTATAGTTTGCTATGAGAACTTCCTGCCGCCCTGTCACGGTCACGATCGCTGCACCAAGCATCAGGTCTTTGGGTAATTCTAAATGATTTATGAATGTTTCTTTTTGATTTTTTTTCATATATAACTATATGAATTTTAGAAAAATCTTATTCATAGCTTATTTGATATATTTTAATACAACCGGTCTTCCCTCTGGTTTTTCAGCTGTAATTTCGTACGCATTCTGGATCTTTTCCATTGCGCGTTCCATTTTTCCGGTGTCATTGCCGTATACGACCGCGATCGTTTCTCCTTCTTTCACAAAATCGCCGTTTTTCTTTTTTAAGATGATGCCGACGGACAGATCAATGCTGCTCTCTTTGGTCTCTCTGCCTCCTCCTAATGTCATGCAGGCAATTCCGATCTCTTCTGCCAAAATACGTCCCACATAGCCTTCTTTTGTGGCAGGGATCTCTTTTGTATAAGATGCTTTCGGAAATTTATCAGTCTCATATACATAGGAAGCATCTCCCCCCTGTGCCGTTACAAATTCTGCAAACTTCTTTAAAGCGGTTCCATCCTTGATCACAGACTGCATCAGTTTTTCAGCCTCTTCCTGGCTGTCTGCACGGCCTGCTGCCTGAAGCATCTGTCCACCTAAGGCAAATACAACCTGTTTGAAATCTTCCGGTCCTCGTCCCTGTAAAGTATCGATTGCTTCCATGACCTCTACGGAATTTCCGACTGCATAGCCAAGCGGCTGATCCATATCCGTAATGACTGCCGTTGTCTTTTTGCCCGCCATCGTTCCGATGGAAACCATTGCCTCGGCAAGCGCTACCGAATCTTCATATTTTTTCATAAATGCACCGTTTCCGGTTTTAACGTCGAGCACAATAGCATCACTTCCGGAAGCGAGCTTTTTACTCATAATGGAGCTTGCGATCAGAGACATCTGGTCTACCGTTGCTGTCACATCGCGGAGTGCATATAATTTCTTGTCCGCCGGAGCAAGGTTTGCGGTCTGTCCTGCGATTGCGATACCGATCTTGTTGACATTGTCCATGAAAGTCTGTTCTGAGATCTCGGTTGTAAATCCCGGGAAACATTCGAGTTTATCGATCGTGCCGCCGGTATGTCCCAGTCCTCTTCCTGACATTTTGGCAACCGGTACGCCAAGTGCCGCAATGATCGGGGTCAGTGCCAGGGATGTCTTATCTCCAACTCCTCCGGTGCTGTGTTTATCGACTTTTACGCCTTTGATACCGGATAAGTCTAAGACATCTCCGCTGTCTCTCATCGCCAGTGTCAAATCTACGGTCTCACGTTTGCTCATTCCCTGAAAACAGATCGCCATCAGCATGGCTGCCATCTGGTAATCCGGCACACTTCCATCTGTAAATCCCTTTATCATTTCGGAAATTTCTTCTGTCGAAAGTTCCTGTCCTAATTTCTTTTTTTCAATCAAATCGTACATTCTCATGTGAAATCTCTCCCCTCACAATTATTTGAAATAGAATCAGTTTTATTTTACCATTATTATGAAAAAAGGGCAACCAGCGTTTCCACTGATTGCCCTCGATTTTGTATTCATTTTAAGATGTAAACAGCTGTGTCCAGTAGGTTCTGCCCGCTGCATTCTTGCGGTAACCGACTCCGATCTTCGTAAAGTTCGGATTTAAAATATTGGCACGGTGCCCCTCACTGTTCATCCAGCCTTCCATTACTGCTTCCGGGCTCTGCTGTCCCCACGCGATATTCTCTCCGGAACGACGGTACTGGATCCCCATATCACTTAAAACGGTAGAGAAGCTTCTTCCGTCCGGTCTGGTATGGGAAAATGATGTTTCGATCTCTGTTGCACGCACCATCGCCGCAGAAGCAAGTGTTTCGTCGAGTACCAATGCAGAAACTCCCGCTTTTGCACGCTCTTCGTTTACCAGATTTACGACCTGTTTTGCAAACGAAAGGTTTTCCTCTGCATCCGGCTCACTCGTTTCCGGCTTGTCTGTTTCCGGCTGATTTCCGCCCGGCAGGGTCGGTAAACTTTCCCCCGGCAATGGAAGTACCGGACAGTCTGACCAGTTTCCATTTGCAATTTTATCGCACAGCTCTTTCCATGTCTCGGATAACTCCTCGCCACATGATACCACAGAGATTGCATACTCTGTTTTCACAGGTGCTGCAAAAGCAGTTGTATCAATGGTTCCTGCCAGTGTTGCTGTAACAAGGGATGCTGCCATAACTTTTGTTCCAATTTTAAGATGTTTCATGATATCCTCCTTCATGTCTGTCTTATGTATTTCATTTTTATTTCAAAATGATTACATATTTATTACAAGAAAGAAGATATCATATCTAAACGTAAAAAGAAACGCTTAAAATCTGGTGTTTCTGGGAGTTTTTGGTTTAATCCTTCACACCGTTTCGCTCGCAGATGTCGATCAGGCAGCACTTATCACAGTATGGCTTCGTCCGTGCTGTACAGACCTCCCTGCCATGGTACACCAGACGATGACAGAAATCACTGCCCTCTTCCCCGGGGATCAGTTTCCAGAGTTCCATCTCTACTTTTTTGGGATCTTTTGTGTCATGTACCAGTCCGATCCGGTTTACGATCCGGATGCAATGCGTATCAGTCACGATCGCCGGTTTGCCAAATACGTCTCCCATGATCAGATTGGCACTTTTCCTTCCAACTCCTGGCAGCTTTAACAGCGCATCAAAATCATCCGGCACCTTGCCGTCATACTGTTCTTTTAAGATCTTCATACAGGCACTGATGTCGCGTGCTTTGCTCTTTCCAAGCCCACATGGTCTGACAATCTCCTCGATCTCTTCGACCGGTGCCTCTGCCAATGCCGCAACATCTGGGAATTTTTCATATAATTTTTCTACAACAATATTTACCCGTGCATCGGTACACTGTGCAGCAAGCCGGACACTCACTAAGAGTTTCCATGCCTGGTCATATTCCAGACTGCATCCCGCATCGGGATATTCTTCTTTTAAACGCAGGATGGCTTCTTTTGCCCTCTCTTTTTTCGTCATCGTTTTTGCTTTCCTCTCTGTTTATTTATGATATGGTTCCCCGCTCATGATCCGGTAACCACGATAAATCTGTTCCAGTAAGATCACACGCATCAGTTGGTGTGGAAAGGTCATTTTGGAAAAACTGAGTTTAAAATCCGCTTTTCGAAGCAGTTGTTCTGACATTCCAAGGGAACCGCCGATCAGAAATACGATGTGGCTGACCCCGGAGGTGCCGAGCTGTTCTAACTTTTGTGATAATTCTACCGAGTCAAGCTGTTTGCCGTCGATCGCAAGGGCAATGACATACGTTCCTTCCCTGCAGACTTTCTCGAGCCTTGCCCGGACACGTTCCCCTTCTTTTTCCCGTATCTGGCTCTCCACCAGTGCACTGGCATTTTCCGGTGTCTTTTCATCTGCCACTTCTATGAGTTCCAATTTACAGTAACGGCTCAGCCGTTTTTCATATTCTAAGATCGCATCGCGATAGAATTTTTCTTTGATCTTTCCTACACAGGCTATCGTAATCTTCATATTTTTCCCAACTAATCTGTCCTTTTTCATCTATTTTTAACAGTATAACAAATTTTCTTGCAACCGTCCATGCTATCCCCTATAATCATATACAAGAAGTAAGAAACGAGGTAACAGTATGTCACATTCCTATGTCTCAAAAAAGAAAAAAGCTGCTGATCTGAAATCCACCGCATACACATTTACGGTGGTTGGTGCAGGCGGACTCGTATTTGATCTTTTTGGCGTGATCCGTGACCTTTCTACTAAGGGCACCCTGGGTGGCAACGTAATGACTCCGATCGTCATGGGCGTTATGTTTTTGATTTTTCTTATCATTGGCATCCGCTCTTTTACCGATGCAAAACAGACAGCCGCTGCTTCCGTGCAGGAAGAACAGCTTTTTGAGAAACTCACAGAGGATTTTCGCAAAAACCACTCTGCCAAAGAAATCGATTCGATGTGCGATACAGCAGACAAAGATCAGATCTATTTTGCAAGATATGATGTTATGCAGCACATTCTTTTGGAACAGGCTCCGGATCTGGAGGAAAGTTTTTCAGACCACATCATCGAAACACTCTATGCTGAATTTTTTACAGAGTGATCAACGATTGGAAAAATAAAAAAGGAGAACAAAAATCATGAAAATGCTTGAAGAAAAAATCCTTGCAGAGGGCAAGGCAATGGGAGAAGATATTTTAAAAGTAGACAGTTTTGTCAATCATCAGGTAGACCCTGTTTTAATGCAGCAGATCGGAACTGCTTTTGCGGACCATTTCAAAGATAAAGGCATCACAAAAGTTGTTACCATCGAAAGTTCCGGTATCGCACCTGCATTTATGACAGCACTCGCGTTAAACGTCCCAATGGTAATTTTGAAAAAACAGCCATCCAAGGTCTTAAACGATGATCTGTACCAGACGGTTGTTACATCCTTTACAAAAGGAACAAGCTATGAACTGACCCTTTCCCAGAAATTTATCAGTGAGAGCGACCATGTACTTATCATCGACGATTTCCTTGCAAACGGCGAAGCAGCCACCGGTGCCATCCGTCTGATCCGCCTTGCCCATGCCACCGTTGCAGGTGTTGGTATCCTGATTGAGAAATCCTTCCAGCCTGGCAGACAAAAATTAAACGACCAGGGCTTTGAGGTATACTCTCTTGCCCGGGTCGCTAAATTAGAAAAAGACTTTATTTCTTTTATTCCTGAGGATTCGGATGATAACTAAATTCTGATCGGTAAATTTCACTGCGGAGTCCTGTCTTATCACTGATCGCTACAACGGACAAAACCCAGTCCCCTTCCGGCACTAAGATAGGCTCCGTATATTTTTCCGAATTTTCGGTCGGATCAGAACCATCCCAGGTATAATAAATACTGCAATTCTCCTGTGCCGTTATATAAAGCTCCGTTTCCTGCGCCGTATCTCCATGTCCATCCTGCTCCACAACCGGCATATCCGGTGGTGTAATGCTGATATGATACTCTTCCGATACCACCTCACTGCTGATCCCCTTTTCATTGATACAGACCGCTTTGATACTGTAATCTCCCGCCTCTTCGAATGTAATATCCTTTCCACGATAATAGATTCCATTCATTTTATCCGGTGTCGTTCCATCCAGCGTATAATAAATATCATAATCTTTCAGAGAGAACAACGTCACAACAAGGCTTCCGTCATAATCTCCACCCAGCGGTGAAACGATTGGCGGTGCGATCAGATATGGCTGAAACAGTTCCAAAATATCTGCTTCTGTCACACCCTCAGACAATGCTAAAATACTGTCATAATCTTCCCGCTCCTCATAAATAGCAATCAGATTTTCATAAGCAGTGCGGTTTGTTTCATCCAGCTTGATGATCTCCATGCACAAAACCAGCGCAGTATCGTATCTCTTTTGTTTCATGTAGATTTCCGTAAGCGCACTTCTTGCAGGAATGTCATCCGGCTGCAATGCCAGTGCCGCCTCATAATACTGGATCGCCGTATCATCATTTCCTGCCGCTTCCTCTTCCTTCCCCATTTCCATCTGGTACTCATAGGAATTTGCATTCTGATTGTCAATATAAAGTTTTACACCTATTCCAATGGAAATCCCAAGTAATGCTATACAGCATAACAGGGTCAAAACAAAGCGATAACCAAACGATGGCATCTCTTTTTTCGGAGCGGTTTTCTTCTCCCGTTTTTCTTCCATCTGAGGTTTATTTTCTTCCCGAAGTAAAGATCTTAAGTAATCGTCTTCTAATATACTATAGTCAGGGAGAATCTGCGATTCATGACCGCAGACGGAACAATATAAACACCCTGGTTTCAGTTCCGCCCCACACTTTACACACTTCATAGGAAATCCTCTCTTATGCTCTGTTCATTGATTCCACACAATTATTCATTAACATTGCGATTGTCATCGGTCCGACTCCACCCGGAACCGGTGTGATCGCAGACGTATGCTCTGCCACGCTTTCATAATCAACATCTCCGCACAGTTTGTTGACGATCCTGCCATCGATCTCCTTTGGCTCACGATGAATTCCTACGTCTACGACAACCGCCCCTTCTTTGACATACTCTGCAGTAATAAACTTTGGCTTTCCAATCGCTACGATCAGGATGTCTGCCTGTTTACAGACCTCTTTTAAATTCTTTGTCTTCGAATGTGCAACGGTTACCGTAGCATTCTCGCGGAGCATCAGAAGAGCCATCGGTTTTCCGACAATGTTGCTTCTTCCGATCACAACACAATGTCTGCCTTCCATCTCAATTCCGGAGCGCTTGAGTAACTGGATGATGCCGGCAGGCGTACAGGAGATAAATCCTGCTCCACCTGTTACCAGATTACCGACATTTTCAGGATGGAATCCATCTACATCCTTTAATGGAGAGATTGTCTCTATGATCTTCTTTTCATCAATATGCTTTGGAACCGGAAGCTGCACCAGGAT
This sequence comes from uncultured Roseburia sp., assembly GCA_900550935.1. Classification (GTDB taxonomy): domain Bacteria; phylum Bacillota; class Clostridia; order Lachnospirales; family Lachnospiraceae; genus Roseburia. Next base: position 4,571 of record URUD01000018.1, on the reverse strand, counting down.
ACCATTAACCTTTTCCTCCTCATTTAAACGGACGATCAGATCTAACAGCTCCCTTTCTGTGGTCTCTTCCGGGAGTTTGTACTCCAGCGACTCGATCCCGATGTATTCACATGCCTTTTTCTTATTATTGACATATACACTGGAAGCAGGGTCATCCCCTACCTGGATCACAGCCAGTGCACCGGTGATCCCTTTTTCCTTTAAAGCCGCTACTTCCTGTTTTAATTCCTCTTTTATCTCAGTAGAAATTCTTTTTCCATCTATAATCTGTGGCATAGTCTTCTCCATTCCGCTCTTAAAATAATCCGGTAATGACACCATCGTCATCTACATCAATGTGATAAGCCGCAGGGTCTTTAGACAGTCCCGGCATCGTTGTGATCGCTCCGGTCACTGCTACAACAAATTCTGCCCCGGCAGAAACATAAACCTCACGGACATTGATCGTAAATCCCTCTGGTCTTCCAAGTTTGGTCTGATCATCAGACAGAGAATACTGTGTCTTTGCCATACAAACCGGGAAGTGTGACATTCCCATCTCTGCGATCTTTTTAAGTTCTTTTGCGGCAGCCGGTGCATAAGTTACTCCATCGGCACCATAGATCTCTTTTGCAATGGTCTCGATCTTTTCTTCCAGTGAAAGGTCATCTGTATAAAGCGGTCTGAAATGGCTTTCCTTCTGCTCCATGGTCTCTAACACTTTCTGCGCCAGAGCGATACCGCCTTCGCCACCTTTTTCCCATACTTCAGATAATGCGAATTCGCAGCCTCTTTCTCTACAGAACTGCTCGATATAATCGGTCTCTGCCTTGGTATCCGTAATAAAGGAGTTTAACGTTACAACAACCGGAACCTGATATTTCTGTAAGTTTTCAATGTGTTTCTCCAGGTTCGCGATTCCTTTTTTCAGTGCCTCTAAATTTTCGGTTCCAAGATCTGCTTTTGCAACACCACCATTATATTTGAGTGCACGTACCGTTGCAACTAATACAACCGCATCCGGTTTTAAACCAGCTTTGCGGCACTTGATATCAAAGAATTTTTCCGCTCCTAAGTCTGCACCAAAACCGGCCTCTGTAATCACATAATCCGCAAGTTTTAATGCTGTCTTAGTTGCACGGACACTGTTACAGCCATGTGCGATATTGGCAAATGGTCCACCATGTACAATTGCAGGTGTGTGTTCTAAGGTCTGGATCAGGTTTGGCTTTAACGCATCTTTTAACAGTGCAGCCATTGCTCCGGTTGCTTTTAAATCATCTGCTGTGACCGGTTCTCCCTTAAAATTATACGCTACGATAATTCTTCCCAGACGACGTTTCAGATCGTGCATATCGTCTGCCAGACAGAGGATCGCCATGATCTCAGATGCTACAGTAATAACAAAATGGTCTTCTCTTACCATACCATCCATTTTTCTTCCAAGACCTACAACAACGTTACGGAGTACACGGTCGTTCATATCAATACAACGTTTCCATACCACCTGTCTCGGATCAATGCCAAGTTCATTTCCCTGCTGGATATGATTGTCCAAAATGGCAGCCAGTAAATTATTTGCAGAAGTGATCGCATGGAAATCTCCAGTAAAATGAAGGTTTAAATCTTCCATCGGAACAACCTGTGCATATCCACCTCCGGCAGCTCCACCTTTGATACCAAAACATGGTCCTAAGGACGGCTCGCGCAATGCGATGATCGCCTTTTTTCCAAGTTTTCCGAATGCCTGTCCCAAGCCTACACTTGTTGTTGTTTTTCCTTCGCCTGCCGGTGTCGGGTTGATCGCTGTGACTAAGATCAGTTTTCCATCCGGCTGGTTTTCTACCCGTTTCATCAGCTCATCGGATAATTTTGCTTTGTATTTTCCGTAAAATTCGAGTTCATCTTCCTGGATGTCAAGCTGTTTTGCCACCTCACGGATATGTATCATCTGTGCTTCCTGTGCGATCTCAATGTCTGTTTTCATAATGATTCCTCCTCAAATTGTTCAAACTGTTCCATGGACATAAGTACCCGTCTCGGCTTTGTGCCCTCCTCCGGTCCGACAACACCAGCCTCTTCCAGCTGATCCATAATGCGGGCAGCGCGGTTGAAACCAACCTTAAAATAACGCTGCAACATTCCAATGGAGCCTTTTTCTTTTTCTACCAGCAATCTTGCAGCATCTGCAAAATAGGCATCTCTGCCATCGGATACAGGTGTTCCATCAATCCCTACAGTTACATTGCCTCCGGTGTCCGCATTTTTCATATGTTCTTCTACCGAAGAATCATATGTGCCCATACCGTTTTGTTCTTTGATATAATGAACCACATCGGAAACCTCACGGTCTGATACGAATGCACCCTGCACCCGGACCGGTTTTGGGATTCCCTGCGGATAGAACAACATATCTCCTTTACCAAGCAGTTTCTCTGCACCGACCATATCTAAAATGGTTCTGGAATCAACACCCGAAGTAACCGCAAATGCGATCCTGCTCGGCATATTTGCCTTGATCAATCCTGTAATGACATTGACGGAAGGTCTCTGCGTTGCAATGATCAGATGGATACCGGCAGCTCTGGCAAGCTGTGCCAGGCGGCAGATCGCCTCTTCAACCTCTCCCGGTGCCACCATCATGAGGTCTGCCAGCTCGTCTACAATAATGACGATCTGTGGCATTTTCTCCGGTTTCGGATCCCCCTCCACATCCGGCAGGCTGTCAATCTTGGCATTGTAGCCCTTTAAGTCTCTCACATTTGCCTCTGCAAATTTCTGATAACGCTGATCCATTTCTGCCACTGCCCAGTGCAATGCCCCGGATGCCTTCTTCGGATCTGTTACCACCGGTATCAGAAGATGTGGGATACCATTGTAAACACTTAACTCTACCACTTTCGGATCGACCATGATCAGCTTCACGTCTTTCGGATCTGCCTTATAGAGAATACTCATAATAATCGTATTAATACAGACCGACTTACCCGAACCGGTAGAACCAGCGATCAGAAGATGTGGCATTTTCGCGATATCTGCAACTTTTACTTTTCCTGCGATATCTCTTCCGACACAGAACGAAAGTTTGGAAGGATGCGCACGAAATTCTTCAGAATCTACAAGCTCCCGGAACGATACCATGACCGTTTCTTTGTTTGGAACCTCAATGCCGATTGCCGCCTTGCCCGGTATCGGTGCCTCAATACGGATATCTGCGGCTGCAAGATTGAGCTTGATATCATCCGCAAGATTTACGATCTTGCTGACTTTTACGCCCATCTCCGGCTGCAGTTCGTAACGTGTGACCGCAGGTCCGCAGCTGATATCGGTAATCGTTACATTAACTCCGAAATTCTTTAAGGTCTGTTGCAGCTTGGTCGCTGTCTCCTGCAAATATTTCTTGGAATCTCCGGTCTGACCGGATGGTGGTTTTAACAGATCAACCGATGGGAAATGGTATTCCCGCTCGACCGGAAGTTCCTCTGCAGCAGGTTCTGCCTCAATGTCCGGGAAGTCCTCTGCCACAGATCCATCCTCTGCAACCATAGTATCTTCCAGATCAAATTCATCTGGAAAGGCTTCGTCTGAAAACGCTTCATCGATAACTTTTTCATCCGGATAATTATCCTCTGGCAACAGCTCTTCCTCTATCTTAAACTCATCTTCCAGAACAGTCTCTTCTTTTTGTGGTTCCGGTATAAAGAGGTGCTCTTCCTCCGGTGTCCATGGCTCCTTAAATGTCACTTCCGGCTCAGCCATCATTTCCGGTTTCTCATTTTCAAAGGAAGCTAACAGTTCATCTGAAAATGCAGGTACCTCCGAAGCTTTGTTTTTATTATTATTTGCGGTCAGTACGACTTTCTTTTCCTCTTTTACTTCTGGTATCTCTATGTAGCTGTCTGCGCTGATCTCCTGTATCTCTTCCGAATGTTTCTTTTTCTCCTGAGGTAAGATACGCGTGTCGATCGCAACACCCTCGACTTTACGATCCATACGGCGCATTTCACGCTCCTCACGTTTCTGTTCTGCGCGTTCTCTGTGTCTTTCATTGCTTACCCGGGCAGATTCGTAAACCTTTTTGCCACCTTTCTGCATTCCCTTTAAAGCGGAACGCTCTGTGATCAGTACCAGAGAAATAATTAATATGATAATATCAATGATAAATGCTCCGATCTTACCAAAGTTCGGATAGATCAGACAATACAAAAGTCCGCCTAAAAATCCACCACCAAACTTGGTCTCATAACTGTGATGGTACGCATCGACTGCCGTCCATCCCACTGCTTTTCCACTGGCAGAAAAAAGCTCCATCAACATACATAAAAATGCTACAAAAAGCACAGAAGCCACTAATTTTACTACTGCCATCTGGTTTCCCTTATTGGACACTGCAAAAAAAGTGCCGGTCAGAAGTACGATTGGAAATACATAAGCAAGTAGTCCGAATACGCCAAAGAAGAAACGGCTTACAGCATTACCAATGGTTCCGCCCACTCCAAAATTACTGATAAACAAAAGAAGGGAAACCGCAACCACCACCCACAGGATGACTTCCATGGTAAAATTCTCTTCCTGTTTCTTTGTCTGCTTTT
>URUD01000017.1 GCA_900550935.1 uncultured Roseburia sp. | reverse complement strand
ATCAGGATATGCTGAAAGAGGAAGGGAGAACGGATATGTGGTCAGTGTTTGAAGAGGTAGCAAAAGAGGGAGAAGCACGAGGAGAAGTGCGTGGGATAGCAAAAGGAGAGGCACGAGGAATAGCAAAGGGAAAAGCAGCTGGAATTATTGATACCTGCCATGAATTGGGGATACCGGATGAAGACATCTTAACCAGACTGCAGTCCAAACTGAACATTTCAGTGCAGGCGGCACAGGAATATTTGCAGATGTTCGGACAGACAGGAGTAAAAAGGGAGATTTAGCCCCCATCACACAAAAAACGGACACGTTGTAATTTCCTTTGAAATCCGCTATACTAAAGGAGATTTTGTAGAGCGAGTTTTCCAGAATGATGGAGTAGAAGGGGTTACAATAACAGATATGAATACGACTTTATATATCATAATTCCATGTTATAACGAGGAGGAAGTGCTTCCGATCACTTCCAAATTGTTTTTAGAAGAGTTACAGGATCTGATCCAGAAAGAAAAGGTGAGTGCGGATAGCCGGATCTTATTTGTCAATGATGGAAGTAAAGATGCTACCTGGAATGTTATAGAACGTCTGGCAGAGGAGAATAAACACTTTATCGGGATCAGTCAGAGCAGAAACCGTGGGCATCAGAATGCACTTTGGGCTGGGATGATGGAAGTAAAGGAAGTTGCAGATATTACGATTTCCATTGATTGTGACGGACAGGACGATATCCGTACTATGGAAGCAATGGTGGACGCTTATCATGATGGCTGTGAGGTCGTGTATGGTGTGCGCAGCAACCGGGATACGGATACATTTTTCAAACGTCATTCAGCAGAAATGTTTTATCATCTGATGCGAAAACTTGGGGCGGATGTGGTGTATAATCATGCGGATTACCGACTGGTGTCGGCAAGAGTGTTAAGAGAACTTGCGGATTTTAAAGAAGTAAATCTGTTTTTGCGTGGCATGATCCCTCTGGTTGGATTTAAAAGTACAAGTGTATACTACGAAAGGCATGAGCGTGTGGCTGGCAGATCGCATTATCCGTTGTCGAAAATGCTTGCACTGGCATTTGACGGGATCACGAGTCTGAGTGTAAAACCGATCCGCATCATAACAGGGATCGGTCTTGGGGTTTCCGCATTAAGTTTCTTAGGCGTGCTATGGGCAGTACTGACACAGTTTGCGGGGAGAACAGTGGCAGGATGGACCAGTACCGTATGTATCGTCTGCTTTATGGGTGGAATCCAGCTCATTTGCCTGGGCGTGTTAGGTGAATATATCGGAAAAATTTATATGGAAGTAAAGGCAAGACCGCGCTATATCATCAGTGACCGGACTTACAAAAAAGACGAAAATTAGATTGTATTTCTAGGCCAAAAGTGCTAGTATTGGAAATGCTTGTCAATATAATACGCTAAAGCATTAAATCGTGAGGATAAGTTTGTTCGCCAGGCGTGCAATCTATTGTTTGCGAAGCGTATGGACCAGCAGGATCATTTGGAAGGAGAGATACAATGAAAAAACGCGCAATGAGTACACGCATAGGTGCAGTACTTCTGGCAGCCAGCATGGTTGTGGGAGATGCCGTACCGACGTTAGCTGCACAAAATACAGGGATAGAAACCCATGTATCGGAGGCAGAAATGTTAGGAACAGGAGTTTCTGGAACAGAAACTGCAGAAACACAGACGTCTGAAACAGAAACAGCAGATGCAAACGCAGGAACCGACAAAGATAATGAGGCAGCCGTTGCTGGAATGGGCGTGAACGAGTCTTCTGAGACAGCCGGAGAAAATGAAACTAAGGTTCCGGAAAATAAGGTTTCAGGAACAGAAGAGACCGGGAATACAGAAACAACCGGGAACACGGAAATGACCGAGAACACCGAAACAACCGAAACGGAAACTGCCGAAGAGAAAGAAACAACAGAAACGGAAGCTGCAGAAGAGACCGAAACAACCGAAACGGAAACTGTCGAAGAGACCGAGATAACAGACACAGAAGAGATAACCGAGGACGACGTGGTGCTGGGAGATGAAGTAGGCGTATCTACGGTAATCGGTTTAGAGGGAGAGGAAGCAACGGATTACACCTTCTCCAGTGAAGATGGTACGGTTGAGAAAGTATTCTCATATGTCAATAAAAAAATGGATAACGAGAGTGAGGTTACAGTTTCCGGGACCAAAGAAGAGTGGAAAGATGCAGCAACCGGACTTTATCAGTACAACGGTTCCTATTATAGTCTGGGCTATAATTACAGTGATGGCAGCTGCAGACTATATGGTAAAGTTGCAAAGGTATTAACGGAGGCTCCGCAAAAGGATACAGCAACCGGACTTTATGTGGTAGATGGGAAGTATTATCCAAGTTTTAACTGGATGGTAGATTCCGAAGGAAACCGGTTGTGCTATATTGTTCAGGTCACTTCCGAAGTGGAACCACTGGGAACGATATCTGTAGCGAACGGACAGAGTTCTTATGATATATTAAAAGAGACATATGGTAAGAAGATTGCAGATACAGATACTGCGATCAAATATTATGAGGTAAATGGAAGAGATTTTAGAACTTTATATACAACAAGTATTTCCAAAGGAACCTATATCGTGTATGGGTACAAGAACCGGGAGATCTCCTTTACCAGACATCATCAGGCAGTGCGTTGGAAACCTGTCACCAATCCGACAGAGATTTCTTCCAATGGCAAGATGTATTACATTGGATATCAGGTAAGAATGAATGGAGTGGACCAAAAACTTACCTACGAGACCATAGATGGACAGAATTTTGCAAGCAGAAACTATTTTTCAACAGCAGATGTTTTTGCAGCCGGGGAACAGAATGTATATGAGGTAAGAGCGGTATATTATACAAAGACGAGGACGGCAATAAAAAACAGTGAAGGTGTTGTGACCTATCGAACCGACTATGCGATTGCAAAGAAGGGAGACTGGTCAGAAGCCTATGCTTATGCCAATGAAGGGGAAGCGGAAAAACAGTTGCAGGAGGTGCCGGCGGTAACCAATCTGACTGTGACAAAGAAAAAGAATAATTACATAGAATTAAACTGGGATGAAGTACCGGCGGCTTCTAAATATTATATTTATCAGATCTCGTCGGATACGGCACTGGCAACAATTTCAGAAGAAGACTGGAAAAATGGATCCTGCAGGGTGATTTCAGCAGAAAAGAATTACGATACAGGCAGATTAAACAAAAAATATAATTATTATCGTGTAGCAGCATGGATCGGCTATGAAAATGATATCTATAAAACCGGAGAGGGAAAGGCATCGAATATCGTATCGGTGGAAGCAGATGAGGTAAGTAGCGAGGCAGTTACCGTGACCGGATTTCGTGCGGAAGCACAGACAAATGGAGCTTACCGGTTAAAATGGGATGAACTTCCGTCCAGCACCAGTGTTTCCATTTATTACACGGCAGATCAGAGTGCACTGTCAAACAACGATTATCTGTTGGGGCTGATCGATGCAGAGGGTACCTATCTGTATGATGCAGCGAATAATACAGCCAAAACAGTTTCTTACACCGATGATGAAAAGGTAAAAGAAGCGTATGACATCGCGCGGAAGAAAGTGTCAAAAGAGGGTGTCCATACCGGAAACAGCGGAATAGGAGATGGTATCTTAGTAAATGTTCCAGCGGGAAAAACCTATTATTTTGTGGCAGTCACGGTCAGTGAGAAGAACTATAATACAGACCGTTCTGCAGTAACCCCTTATGTGGGAAGCCGGTTAAACAATAAGAAACAGGAAGTAGCGGTAAAATATGGTAATTATAATGATGTTGCAGTTTCAACAATTATCAGTGCAACTGGTGTGCTGAAAAAACCAGATGTACCTTCTACGAAATCGGAAAAGACCAGTATAACCATGACCTTTAATAAACAGTCAGGTGTGACCGGTTATGAGATCTATAAGAAGAATAACAAGGGAAAATACAAAAAAATTGCGACAACAACATCGGCACGGTATGTGGATAAGAACTTAAAAGAAGGAACTACTTGTAGCTATAGGGCAAGAGCGTATGTTTATAATACAGCAACGAAGAAAAAAACATACAGTGACTATGTTGCATTCTCTGCGGAGACCAGCATCAGCAATTATATTGATGTAACCGTTGCAATGGCAGGAAAAAATGCGGTAAAGGTAAAATGGACCAAAGTGGCAGGAGCAACGAAATACGAGATCTATCGGAGTTCTACAGAGTCCATAGATGATGTCTATTCATCTTCCAATAAGTATGGTCTTAAGAATAATGAAAAATGGAAACTGGTAAAGACGATCGGTAAGGCAAAGACGGTAAGCTATACCGATAAGAAATTAAATGCCGGTGAGACCTACACGTATGCAGTCATGGCATACTATAAATCTGGAAAAGAAACAAAGACCATCAACGATGCCGCAGCCATTACCTTACAGGTAACAACGCCAGCCAATGTAAAGGCAGTGTTAAGCAGATCAAAAGTAAAAGTAAGCTGGGATAAAAACTCCTATGCGAAAAAATATGAGGTCCGCTATACCAGATACGACAGCTGCGGTAAACCATATACCGAAGAACCGGTTGTTGTAACAACCAAAAAGACAGCGGTTACTATTTCCGGACTGAAAACGGGGGATTATGTAGGAAATGTCCGGGTACGCGCATACGATGGGAAGAAATGGTCAGACTGGTCAAACACTGCAAACAGCGATATCGTCTCGTTAGCAGCAGTAAGATCCGTATCTGCAAAGAATATAACGGTAAAAGATGCAAGGGGCAAGGCAAAAACCAAAGTCCAGGTAAGCTGGAAAGCAGTTTCCGGGGCAGCTTATTACAAAGTCTATCGTTCCACCAGCCCGGCAGTCCGATATGACAAAGATAACAAGGCATACTATGGATTGATAGATGCGGTATCGATCGTAAAAGAAGGTAATATGGATGAAAGCAACTACTATAATACCGTAGATTACGATGATTATAAAGGACAGTCCGGCACGATCACTGGAACGAAAGCGATCGATGGAGGAGCATTACAGACAGGTGTGACATACTATTACTTTGTAGCGGCATACTCAGAGAATGGAAAGGTACAGTCCGTAGGATATGCAAACAGAGGCTCAGCTGTTACGTTTGGTGCAACACCAGGCATTAAGAGCGCGAAGGCAAAGGGCGGAAAAGTGACCGTATCCATCAATAAGGTAGCAGGTGCCAAAAAGTATGTTATTTATCGTTCGACCAAAAAGAACAAAGGATTTGTGGCAGTTGGAACAACCAAGAAAACTTCTTATGTAGATAAGAAAGTAAAGAAAGGTAAGACATACTACTATAAAGTAGTTGCAATCGGAACCAACGCATTACAGGCAGATTTTGAGACAGGAATGTCTTCTGCGGTAAAAGTAAAAGCAAAATGATCAGGTAATTATGGAAAACCAGCAAAGATGCCGTGTAAGCGGCATCTTTTTTGGTACTTTTCTCACACTTCGTTTTGTGCTAAGATGAAAACAGTATTGTTTTATGAGATAAGGAGTTTAGTGTGAAAAAGCGAAAATTAGTATGGCTGTTAGCAGCAGGCATCTGTTTGACCACTGTTGGTGCACCTGCGCAGATAAAGGCAGCAGAGTCTGTCTGGGCAGAGGAAACGTCAGAACTGGAAACGGAGATCCCGGAAGTTCCTAATAAAACTACAAACATGCATAGTGAAGAGATACCAGAACCCCAACTTCTGACCGAGGAACTTCCAACCGGCGGACTGCTTCCGATGGAAGTCTACGAACTGGATGAGTCTGAGTTAGAAGCAGAGGAAGAATCTTACTATGAACTTTCGGATAAAGAATATTCAGAAGAGACAAGTCTTTACAGAGCAGCGTATGTGACATCCGAGTGGGATAAGTACAAGAATTATTATTTCTATAATAAGATGAATGATGCACAGCAGGATTACTGGGATGATTTAGAAGTTCTTTGTGATGATTATCTGCTCAATAATACAGCAGGAGTGCTAACAAAAGATGGAAAATACAGAACACCACTTCTGAAATCAGATATGGGGTTGACAATCGAAGAAATGAAATCGGTTGCAAGAGCATTCCGGTATAATAATCCCCAGTATTATTTCATTAACAATTCACTCTGGGCGACATCTAAGGCAGTCGGATTTGGAATTTATACAGCATTTGCCACGCCCGAAGACAGGACCGCAGAAACGGCAAAGGTAAAAGCCCAAGCCGATACATGGCAGGAGGCGATCGATGCATTAAGTACCGCAGAAGAGAAGGAACGCTTGATCCACGATCTTATCGTCAAAAAGGTCGATTATAATCATGCGATCGAACAGAGTGGGTTTGATGAGAATACACAATATACCCAGTCGGCGTACAGTGTATTTTGTACCGATCTGACTGTATGCGCCGGGTATTCACAGGCATTTGCAATGATGTGTAATGCGTCCGGGATAGATGCCGTATGTGTGACAAGCTCCTCTCATGAATGGAATAAAGTAAGGCTCAATGACTCCTGGTATAATGTGGATTGTACCTGGGATGATCAAGGTGGAAACAGGGTGGGATATTATTATTTCAACCGAAATGATTCTGTTTTTGATACGAGCAGCAGTCATGCGGAAAGTGCAGGATGGCTGCTTTATTTACCAGTTTGTACGCTGGATTCAGGATCAACCTATTCTGCCCCCGGAACCTTACCAACCATTACAGAACAGGCAGAAAAACCAGTTATTTCCGGTGAGACGGTAGATGGAACTTATATGGTAACGATTACTTCGAATGATCCGGATGCAGAAATCTATTATACAATAGGTGGAATGACACCGCAGGTATCTGCAATAAAATGTGAGTATTACAGTGATAGCTTTGCAATTACGGAAGATGAAGTGGTGCAGGCAATTACGGTAAAAAATGCATACTGGAACAGTGATGTCACAGCAAGAGAGATTTGTTTAGAAAATAAATATGCGGTTTTATTTGATGGAAATGGTGCAACGTCAGGAAGTATGGAACGACAACTATTTTATAGTGGAACAGGCGGAAGGTTAAATCCTGATTTGTTTGTAAAAGAAGGTTATAATTTTATCGGTTGGAACACCCAAGCCGACGGCAGCGGAGAAACGTATGCAAACGGAGCCACAATCAGAAGTCTGACCGATGCAGCTGATGGGGAAGTGACCTTGTATGCACAGTGGGAACTTACACCATACAAAATTACATATGAACTAAATGGGGGAATCGCGGTACCGAATCCCACAAGCTATAATTATGAGCAGACAGTCACGTTTGCGGAACCAACGCGGGCAGGGTACCAGTTTGCGGGTTGGTATGAGGATGCAGATCTGACACAGAAGATAGATCAAATTAAGGTTGGAAGCACAGGCGATAAGACACTTTATGCAAAATGGATCCCGAACAAGTATCGCATTTGTTTTAACGGAAACGGAAATGACAGTGGTCAGATGGAAGAGATGACCGGTTTGGCATACGATGCGGAATATCAGCTGACCGGCAACCTGTTTCAAAAGAAATATTATACTTTTGTAAACTGGAACACCAAAGCTGATGGCAGTGGTGAAACCTATGCAGACGGAGCCGCCATCCGAAACCTGACGGATGAAATGAACGGAGAAGTGACCTTGTATGCCCAGTGGGAGCCGAGGCAGTACAAGATCGTCTATAAGTTAAACGGCGGAAAAAATAATAAGAAAAATCCGGCAACGTACACGAAATACACCGGAGCCATTACACTCAAAAAGCCAACCCGCACCGGATATACGTTCAAGGGCTGGTATTCCAATAAGAAATGCACGAAAAAGGTGACCGGGATCAAAAAGGGAGCCACCGGAACAAAGACCTTTTATGCAAAATGGCAGAAAAAGAAATATAAGATCAACTATCAGCTGAATGGAGGAACCAATTCGTCCAAAAATCCGACCGGTTATACGGTGACAAGCAAGACCGTGAAGTTAAAAGCACCAAAGAAAAACGGATATGTTTTTAAAGGCTGGTACACGGATAAGAAATGCAAAAAAAAGATAACAAAGATCAAAAAGGGTAGTGTAGGAAATCTTACTTTGTACGCAAAGTGGAAGAAAAAATAAAAGAGGAGTTTTGAGGAGGATTTGTTTTGAAAAAGAAGAGTTTTGCAGCGTTTCTGGCTGCATGTATCACAGTGACGACGGTACTTTCGCCGTTTGAAAGTGTGCCGGCATTTGCGGCACAGGAAAAGGAAGTGCCGGCGGTCGCAGCGCAGACGGAAGCAGCCGAAACCACAGAAAATACGGAGACATCCGAAACATCGGATGATACCGAAACAACCGAAACGTCAGATGACACCGAAGAGACGGAAAACACCGAGACAACGGAAGAGCCGGAGGAAACCGAAAGAACCGAAGTAACGGAAACACCGGATGCTACCGAAGAGACTGAGAGCACAGAGGAGCCGGAAGACACGGAAAGTACCGAAGAAGATGAGCTTGTAGGGGATGTGGATAAGGTTTCCGACATCATCAATGTGGATGTAATGACAAGTACCCGGAATCACTATTTTACAGATGCGGGCAAGACGATCCAGAAGGAATACTGTTATAGTAATGCAGCGGCAAGAAAATATACAACGTTTACCGTACCTGTTTCACCGGATCGTCTGTACGATGCCGATACAGGATTTTATAAATATAATGGAAGATATTATGCCAGTTGTTATACACTCAGTTCCGGTGAGTGGACCCAGCTGTATGGAGAAGTGGTTAAGGTATTAAAAGAAGAACCGGAAGAGAATGCCGCAGGCTTTTACGAGGTTGATGGGAATTATTACACGTACGTAGGATATGGTAAATTTTTAGATCAGCCGAAAGACATTTATTATGTCACAGCTTCGGATCAGGTCATACTGTTAGGAACGGTAGGGGCAGATGAAGATGTGAAGTCTTTATATGGAAAGAAAATTGCCGAGGGTGAGAATGAGGAGATCAAATATTATGAAGTAAACGGAAGATATTTCCGGCAGATCTACGAAAAAAAACGTGGAAATATAAAAACCGTTTACGCGCAATATGGGGATGAGATCTCATTTACCAAAAGAAATCATAAACTCAGCTGGAATCCGGTAAGCAATCAGACCGAGATTTCCGACGGGACCAACCGTTATTATGTGGGATATCAGGTCCGTATCAATGGACAGATGGATGCAATGGACATGATAGCATCCGATGGACAGAGTTTTATGGAGGGAGATACCTATCCGAGTTACATAACGTCGCAGGCATTTGCACCGGGCGAGGAGGCAACCTATGAGATCCGTGCCCTGTATTACACGGCAAAAAAGACATCATCGGTACTCTCCGATGGAACGGCATCTTATGAGACCACCTATACGATCGTAAAGACCGGAGCGTGGTCCACACCGTACCATTACGCCTGCCCGGAAAAAGAATTAAAGAAGCTGCCGGCAGTGACCAATTTCAGAGTTGTGACCAATAAGAACCGGAAAGCAAAGCTGATGTGGGATGCGAGCAGCGGAGCAAGTTATTATCGTATCTACCGTGTTTCCTCGGATACTCCGATCCGTGATTTTTCCAATGTAACATGGAGTGGACAATGGATAGATGCGCCGACCAATTACGCCACGTTAGATCTGACTGCAAAATATAACTATTTCTATGTCATAGGTGGTGTAGGCTATGAAAACGATAGTTACAGCAGAGGAGAGGGAGAAGCATCAAACATCTTGGAAGTCGTAAGAGATGCGGATCTTTCCACACTCACACCGGTAACAGGAGCTTCGATCGAACAGGACATCAACGGAAATTATCGGGTAAAATGGGATGAACTGCCGCAATACAGACAGGTTTATGTGGTAACCTCACGTTTTCCGGAAGTATTTGAAACAGATGATTACCTGATCAAACTGGCAAATGCCTCAGGAAGTTATCTCTATGATGCAGAAAGTGGGACAACGAAGACGGTTTCTTATCAGACAGATGATTCCGTGAGTGAGGCATATCAGATCGCAGTCAAAAAGGCAGCTTATAAATCCTGTGCAGGAAACGCCGGTGTGGATGGCGTGCAGATCACGGTTCCGGCAGGGGAGACATGGTATGTCAAAGTGGTTGCAGTGGACGACAGCAGATATGACGAGGATCGCAGTGCTTATACCTCATATACCGGAAGCAGAATAAACAAACAGAAGAAAGCAGTAGAGGTACGCTACGGAAACTATAACGATGTTGCGGCATCCGCTACCCTTTCGGTAAAAGGAGAACTGAAAACCCCGTCAAAACCGGAGACAAAATCAGAGAAAACGCAGATCACCCTGACCTTTACCAGAGCATCCGGTGTGACCGGTTATGAGATCTACCGCAGGAGTGGAAAGGGCAAATATCAAAAAATCGCAACCACGACTTCGGTGCGTTACGTCGATGAGGGTCTGAAAGAGGGAAAAACCTACAATTACAAGGCGAGAGCCTATGTGTATGACACCGCGACAAAAAAGAAATCATACAGTAATTATGTCATGTTTTCGGCGGAGACCAGTACAAAGAATTACATAAAAGTAACGGCTGCGATGAAATCGAAAAATTCCATCAAGGTAAGCTGGTTAAAAGTACCGGGGATCACCAAATATGAAGTGTACCGCTGCAATACCTTTTCCATCAGCACGGATCATTCTGTGAATAAGGATACCAGCGGAAATTATAAATGGAAGCTGATCAAGACAATCACGAAGGCAAATACGGTAAGTTACACTGATAAGAAATTAAATGCCGGAGAAGACTATATGTATATGGTCGTGGCATATTATAAGGATGGAAAAGAGCAGAAAGAGATCCATGCTACATCCGGAGCGGTATCCTTAAAACTGGAAGCACCTCTAAACGTCAGAGCGGTGTTAAAGAAAAATAAGGTAACCATCAGTTGGGACAAAAACAGATATGCAAAAAAATATCAGGTGCGTTATACCAAAGTAGACAAAGAGAACAAAGTGATAAATGATACGCCGATCGTTGCTACGGTGGGTAAAAACAGCTACAGCGTGACCGGATTACAGGATGGCGAGTATATCCAGTCCATTTCCGTACGGGCAGGAGACGGGAAGAAATGGTCCGCATGGTCGAGCAGTAAGACAAGTAAGAAAGTTTCCCTGCCGGCAGTCAAAGGTGTTACGGCAAAAAATGTTACCGTAAAGGAGGCAGACGGAACGTCGTCGAAACAGGTACAGATCAGCTGGAAGGCATTGCCGGGAGCAGATTATTATAAGGTATATCGTGCCATGGAACCGGCACTTCGTTATCAGTCGGACTCCAAAGTTTATATCAGTACCAACTACAGCGCGACGAATCTGATCGCAAAGGAAAGCAACCAGGATAAGTACAGCAGTGAGGTGTATTATACCGATTATCTGAACCGCTCCGGTTCCGTTGTCGGAACGAGCGTGATCGATCATGCGCAGCTTTCCGAGGGAGTAACATATTATTATTTTGTAGTAGGATATGCCGGAAACGGAAGAGTATCTTCCTATGGTTATGCAAAGGCAGACGTCAGTGTTACGCTTGGGGTAACACCGAAGATCAAGAGTGCCAAAGCAAAAAGCGGAAAGGTAACCTTACAGATCGAGAAGGCAGCCGGAGCGAAGAAGTATGTGATCTATCGTTCGAAAAAGAAAAACAGCGGATACCAGAAGATCGGTGAGACGAAAAAGACCACTTATGTGGATAAAAAGGCGAAAAAGACAACCTATTATTACAAAGTAGTTGTGATCGGAAAAAATGCCCTTCAGGCGGATTATAAGACGGCAATGTCATCCCCGGTAAAGGTAAAAGTGAAATAGAGAAGAGGAGAATGTGTTTTGAAAAAGCGTAGTTTAGCAGTATTCCTTGCAGTGTGTGTGACGTTAGGCTCCGTGCTGCTTCCGGCAGGTACGGAAACTTATGCGGATCAGATATCTGTTGGGGAAACCGAGATAGAAGATACAGAGATGGCAGAGCCGACCGGAGAAAGCGAAGCAGACGGTAACGGGGAAACATCCACAGAGACAGAACAGGCAGAAAAAGAGGAAGGCACCGGGAACGAAAGTACAAAAGTGACGGAAAGTACTGAGACAACCGAAGAAACAGAAACCGAAACGGAAGAAGAAACAGAAAGCACGGAAACCGAAGAGACCGAGCGTACGGAAACAACAGAAACCGAAGAGACGGAAACCACCGAAGAAGTGGAAGAGACCGAAACGGAGGAGCCTGCAGAGGAGGAAGACAGTTTAACGGACGTGGATCAGGTTTCCAAAGTGATCGGCGTGTCAGTAGTGAATACGAACAATAATAAGACGATCCATGGAAAAGCTTTTTGTTATGTGAATGAAACGGAATTTGCCTACGCCTCCGAGATCTATACCTATGCTTCACCGGAGAAATGGTATGATGAGGCGACCGGGCTTTATCTGTACCGCGGAATGTATTTTCAAAGAGCTGTGACAGATACGACAACAGGGAGACTCAGCACCAGAGTGGCAGCCGTTTTAAATGAAATGCCGCAGAAGGATGAGGCAACCGGGCTTTATCTGGTAAATGGCAGATACTACAAATATTACAGCAAGAATCAGAATGGCATTTATTATGTAACCCAGGAAAATGAGGTGGATGTGCTTGGGTATCTGGAAGCATCCCAGACCATGCAGGAGGTTTATGGAAAGAAGCTGACAGCGGACGACACCATCGCATATTATGAAGCGAATGGAAAGTGTTATACAGTAGGTTCCTGTGGAACCGTTTCTTTATCCGATGGAAAGAAACTGGTATATGCAAAACGTTCCGGAGAGATCTCTTTTACAAAGAGATATGAGAAACTGACATGGAAAGCGATCTACGATCTGGATGAGATTTCCGATGGAACGCATGTGTATCAGATCGGATATCAGATCAGGATCAATGGAAAACCGGCATTTATGAATACCTACGCGGCAGATGGACAGATGTTTTACAGAGGATCCTCCGCCAGCTATCTGACAAAAGAGGTATTTACACCGGGAGAAACGACAACCTATGAAGTCCGGGGCATTTATTACACTACGGAGAGAAAGACAGAGACAGCAGCAGACGGAACCGTAATGTATGAGGATGTATTTCACATTGCAAAGACCGGAGCGTGGTCCGATCCTTATACCTATCAGTTCAGTGCACAGGCAAAGCCACAGGTTCCGGCAGTGAAAAATCTGACCGCTGTTTCCAAAAACAGACAGGCAAAACTGTCCTGGGATGAAGTGACAGAAGGCGAAAAATATTATGTTTACAGAGCGGAATCAGATACCAGAGTGAGTGATCCTTCTTCGTTGGAATGGAAACTGCTTGCGACCATAGACGGCATCACAACATCCTATACCACGGCATTGAGGAGCATCTATACTTATTATTATGTCTGCTGTGGCATTACATACGAAACCAGTATCTATGAGATCGGAAAGGGAGAGCGTTCCAATATCGTTGAGGCAGTGATGGATTCGGATATGTCATCGAAGCTGACACCGCTGACCGGACTTACCGTAGACCAGTCGCTTGTATACAGCGGTCATGTAACGGTAACCTGGGATGAGAGACCGAAAAATCAGAAGGTATACCTGTTTGTGTCACAGGATGCGAGCGTATATCAAAACCAGGCATATCTGGCAGATCTTGTCGCAGCAAAGGGAAGTTATCTGTATCAGGCAAAGACCGGTCAGACAAAGGTTGTGACTTATAAGACTGACGACAAGATAAAGCAGGCATATGAGATCGCAAAAGCAAAGACAAAATATAAAGAATGTTATGGAAATGATGGAATCAAGGGCGTACAGCTTGAAGTTTCCACATCGAAAACAAATTATATCGTGGCAGTTGTGGTAGATGAGTCAAACTATGAAAATGACCGTTCGGCAACAACGCCTTATGTCGGCAACCGGATCGATTCACAGGGAAAAAGCGTAGAAGTCCATTATGGCAATTACAATGATGTGGCAGCTTCCGATGTGATAACAATGGAGACTTATGTGACGACACCGCCGGTTCCGGATCTCAAATCCGAGAAAAACAAGATCTCGATGATATTTTCTCCGTCGAA
Source organism: uncultured Roseburia sp. (assembly GCA_900550935.1). Classification (GTDB taxonomy): domain Bacteria; phylum Bacillota; class Clostridia; order Lachnospirales; family Lachnospiraceae; genus Roseburia. The sequence continues at coordinate 35,844 of URUD01000017.1, read as the reverse complement.
TGTGGCAAACCATATCACAGGACATGAGATCTACCGGAAGAACAAAAAGGGAAAATATCAGAAAGTGGCGACCACGACATCGTTACAGTATACCGATACGGGACTGGAGGAAGGAAAGACTTACCAGTACAAAGTGAGAGTATATGTGTACCAGAAAGAGAAAAAGAAGAAGATATACAGTGGTTTTGTGTTCTTCTCTGCGGAAACAAGTACCAAAAACTATCTGGATGTCATAGCAGTGATGACCGGAAAAAATTCCGTGAAGGTAAAATGGAACAAGGTTCCTGGCGTAACAAAATACGAGGTTTACCGTTCTTCTACCAGTTCCAAGGATACGGTCGATGCAGCAAAAACAGATGGCGTTTTGAGCAATTCAAAATGGAAACTGATAAAGACCATAAAAAGTGCAAAGACCGTAAGCTGCACCGATAAGAAATTAAACACCGGAGAGACTTACAGCTATCTGGTGTGTGCCTATTATAAAGAGGGAAAAGATACAAAGCGTATCTTGGAAGGTGCATCCGTCAATCTGAAACTGTATCCGGTCACAGGAATTACAGGCAAGTTCAAAAAGGACAGCTTAAAGATGAGCTGGGACAAAAATTATTTTGCAAAAAAATATGAGCTTCGCTATAAACTGGTGGAAGCGACCGGAAATACGAGAACGGATAGTCCGGTCACGGTCACTACGACAAAACCAAATTACACGATAAGCGGTCTGCAGGGGATCAAGAGTGTCACAGAAGTACAGATCAGAGCCTATGACGGGAAAAAATGGACAGCCTGGTCGACAAAGAAAACTTATGATAAAATGACATTGCAGGCAGTAAAAGGTGTAGCGGCAAACAATGTTACGGTAAAAAATGCAGATGGAACCACGGCAACCCATGTAAAGGTAAGCTGGAAACCGGTTTCCGGTGCAGCGTACTATATCGTATGGCGTTCGACCACTCCGGCACTTTATTATCAGACGGATTATAAGGTATACGACGGCACCAGATATTTGGAGATGATCGCCAAAGAAAGTAATCAGGATGAAAAAGATCTGTATAATCAGGTTTATTATACAGATTACAAAAACGAAAAGGGAAGCATCACCGAAACCAGTGCCATTGACTATGCGGATCTTTCCAACGGTGTTACCTATTATTACTTTGTAAAGGCATATTCTGCAGATGGAAAGTCATCCATAGGTTATGCAAAACCGGATGTGAAAGTGACCTACAATGTAACCGCAAAGATCAAGAGTGTGAAAGCCAAAAAAGGAAAAGTCACACTGACCTTTACCAAAGCAGCCGGGGCAAAAAAATATCAGATCTATCGTTCTACGAAGAAAAATAAAGGCTATCAGTTAATTGCAACGACAAAGAAGACGACTTATATAGATAAGAAAGTCAAAAAGAAAAAGACCTATTATTATAAGGTGGTCGTAACAGGACAAAACGTAGTGGGGGCAGATTACCAGACCGGTATGTCCTCTCCTGTGAAAATAAAAGTCAAATAAAACAGACGAAAAGGAGGAATTTATTTTGAAAAAGCGTAGTTTGGCATTATTTCTTGCAGCGTTTGTGACACTGGGAACAGTGCTTGCACCTGCGGATGGCATGGTCTATGCAGCAACAGAGGCAACCGAGGTTACCGAAACAGCCGGGGCAACAGAAATAACCGAAGCAACCGAAGAAACGGCGGCGACCGAGACAACGGAGGCAACCGAAGAAACAGAGGTTACCGAAACGACCGAAGTGACAGAGGAAACAGAAACAACCGAGGAAACCGAGGCTACAGAGGAAACAGAAACAACCGAGGAAACCGAAGAGACGGAAAGCACCGAGGAGACGGAGAGCACCGAGACTTCCGAAGCAGCCGAATTCCCAACTGGCGGTAAACTTCCGATGGAATTTATCGAAGTGCCGGAATCCGAGATCGATGCTTCCGACATTTATGAAGTGACAGAGGAAATGAAGCAGTCTGCTGTCTACAATACAGACTGGGATAAGTATTCCAATAACTATTTTTACAACCAGATGTCCACATCAGCAAAGACATTCTGGGATGCGTTAGATGCCATGTGTCGTGGTTACCTGACGACAACGAAGTCGGTTTCCTATGACAGTACCTATCAGGCATACATCATGGACTATGTGACTTCTTCCTCTTTGACTAAGAGCGAAGTAAGAGAAGTATATTACATATTCCGCTATTCCAACCCACAGTATTATTTTCTGAACAGCTCCTGCTTATTGGGATCATATGGAAATGCTTATCTGGTTGCACCGGTTATGTACTCTAAATTTGCAGATGGTGCAGCGAGAGCAACGGCAACTGCAGCAATGCAGAGCCAGATGAATAGTTGGCAGAGCCAGATCAATGCCTGTGCCAATGATGAGCAGAAAGTAAAACTGATCCACGATCTGATCATCCAGAAAGTGGAATATAACGATACGATCTATGATGATGATTTTGACGAGGATACCCAGTATTCCCAGTCTGTATACAGCGTGTTCTGCACCGATTTAACCGTATGTGCCGGATATTCCCAGGCATTTGAGATGATGTGTAACGGTTCCGGTATTGATGCACTTGCCGTGACCAGCAGCGACCATGAGTGGAACAAGGTCAGAATCAACGCTTCCTGGTACAATGTGGACTGTACCTGGGATGATCAGGGAAACAGCTATCCGGTTTATTATGATTTCTTTGCAAGAAATGACGCATATTATGACAGCGCATCCGGTGCTTCCAGCCATCAGGAAGAAAGCTACTGGAACAAATATCTGCCACTTTGCACATTGGATTCCACTTATTCCGGCTGGAACACAGGTGTATTTCCAACCATCACACAGCAGACCGCAGCACCACAGATCGTTGCAGTAACCGACAGTGAGGGAGACTGTGAAGTAACCCTTACCTCTTCCACTCCGGATGCGACCATCTACTATACCACCGATGGAACCGATCCATCCGAGAGTGCAACAAAATCATTAAAATACAGCAGCAGTTTTTATATCACAGATTCTTCCGTGAATATCAGGGCAATCGCAGTCTGCAATGGATATTTTGACAGTGCCATCACTGCAGGCACTGTTGTACCGTCCAAGAAGTGCACGATCACATTCAAAGGAAACGGGGCAACTTCCGGTTCCATGAGCAGCCAGACTGCTTATACAAACAGCACATTTTCATTAAAGAAAAATGCGTTTAAGAAATCCGGCTATTCTTTTGCAGGATGGAACACCAAAAAGAATGGAAAAGGTACTTCCTATACAAACAAACAGACGATCAATAATCTGACCGGCGACCTGACCTTATATGCACAGTGGAAACTGCCAAGCTATAAGATCACGTATAAATTAAACGGCGGTACCAACAACAAGAAGAACCCGGCGTCTTACACCAAGGCAAACAAAGTAACCTTAAAGAACCCGACAAAGAAGGGCTATACCTTCAAAGGCTGGTATAAAGACAGGAAATACAAAAACAAGATCACCACGATCAAAAAGGGAAGCACCGGAAAGATCACTCTTTATGCAAAGTGGCAGGCAAATACCTATACGATCAAATTCAACGGAAACGGGAGTACCAGTGGAAAGATGAACTCTTTAACTTCCAGAAAGTATGGTAGCAGCTACAAACTTTCTGCAAACAAATTTAAGAAAAAGGGATATGTCTTCACCGGCTGGAATACCAAGAAAAACGGTACTGGAAAATCCTACAGCAACAAACAGAAGGTAAAGAACCTGACTATAAAGAACAAAGGAAACGTTACCCTGTATGCACAGTGGAAGAAAAAATAATGCTTTCCAGCCGATAACGAATGTGGTATGATGAAATACAGGGATTGGGTTTCCCTAAATAAATTTTTGAGAGGTATTTACGCGTGAAAAAAAGATCGATGCTATTAGTAGCAATGATGGCGGCAGCAGCAGTAGGACTTACAGCCTGTGGCAATAAAGATGTTGAAACAGCAGATACTACTGAAGTGACAGAGGCCGTCAGTGAGACTACTGGAACAGAAACAGAGGAAGTTGCAAGCGAAGAGCAGGAAGTTCTTCCAGAAGGTATGTACCGCAGTGAGCTGACCAATGAGCTGATTGACGAGAACTTAAAGAACCAGAGGCCGATCGCAGTTATGGTAGATAACGAGTCAATTGCACTGCCACACTACGGACTGTCTCAGGCAGATGTTGTTTATGAGATGATGAACAGTACCTTAAACGGCAGAATTACCCGTTTCATGGTATTGGTAAAGGACTGGGAAAATATCGAACAGTTAGGAAGTATCCGAAGCGTCAGACCGACGAACGTTATCCTGGCAGCAGAGTGGAATGCAGTCATCTGTCATGATGGAGGTCCATTCTATATTGACCAGTATTTAGATGAGCCATGTTCCGATCACTTCAGTGGAACATTCTCCCGTGTCAACAACGGAAAATCAAGAGAGTATACCGAGTATATTCTTCCGGGAGACTTAGATAAAAACTTTGAGAACTCCGGTGTTTCCAAAGAGTACACCCAGTATTATGAGGGAGCACATTACCAGTTCGCAAGCGAGAGCAATCCGGTAGACTTATCCAGCGCATCCGATGCAATCGATGCAACACTGGTAGATTTACCATTCCCGCACAACGGCTCTTACTTAGAGTATGACGAGACAAATCAGGTATACAATTACTCTGAGTATGGCAAAGCACATGTAGATCCAGGCAACAACAACCAGCAGTTAAGCTTTAAAAACCTGCTGATCCAGAGTGCAGGATTTACACAGTACGATGAACACGGTTATATGATCTTTGATGTGATCACAACCGGTGGCGGTTACTATGTAACCAACGGAAAAGCAATTCCGGTAACCTGGACCAAGACCAGTATGACATCTCCGACCCGCTACTATGATGCAGCAGGCAATGAGATCAAGATCAATACAGGTAAGACTTATGTTGCACTTGTTCCGGTTGATAACTGGAAAGAGCTTGTGATCGAATAAAACAAAGTAAAAGAATATCTGCTGTGCAGACATTCGTAAATAAAAAAGGCGTCCCGGACGGGATGCCTTTTTTGTGTTACCTACCAGTAACATGCGTTATCTAATTCTTCCATACCTTTTTTGTCTTTCGGTGCCTCTGTTTTCGGAGGACGTACCCAGTACTCATTTTTAAGTGGGAGATACGGTGGGTAATCATCCCATCTTGCGCCCCAGATACCAAACAGGATCTGCATGGAGCCACCCATCTGGATCGCCTGTTTTCCGGCACGTTTTAACATCGGAGCCAGGTTATAACCGAAAGCACTGCAGCTTAAGAGCGCGATGTCAAAATCAATCTTCATGATCTCGGTATACATATAGTCGAGTGCATCAAACCAGGTCGCAAAATCATCATTTCTTCCGGTAAACCATACCGCCTTAAATGTCTTAAAATCAATATCAGGAGGTAAAACCTTGCGGTCCGGGAAGAGCAGATCCATCTTTGGATACTGTTCCATCATGGTCTCAACAAAAGGACTGACGAGAAGTACCTTTTTTCCGGATAATTCCATCGTCCATGGATCATCATAATTTAACGGCTCGAGCTGACCAAGACGGATGAGTTTCATTTCTTTCGGGCAGCTTGTCTTTACCATATATTCCTCAGCAGGATGATCGTCAAAGTATGCCATGATGTCGATGTCGGCATTGTCTTTCTTGATCAGATCCGTCCAGCGGCGCACTTCGCTTTCATTATAATGATAAGTCTCAAACATATTGCTGCGGCCAAGGCGGTTCGTGTGAAAGAGAAGATGCTCGTCAAAAAGCTGGAATTCAGAAAATTCCGCGCTCCCCATACGGCAGAGGGCGAAAGGCTTTCCACTTCGGATGTAGCTTTTGATCAGCTCATTGGCTTCCGCATCGGATGGCGCTTTCTGCCCCATAAATTTGCCGAGCGTATTGTAACTGCCGCCCATCTTGTCACGCAGCTTATGATGGATATGTTTTAAATAATAGAAAATATATAAAATTCTCTGTTTCATAAAATCGTATCTCCGTTTCTGCGCGGGGATAAAATCCACGCAATACATTCATTATAAATGCTGTCGGTGGAATGTCAAGATAAAGCTGGGTTCGTTGACAAAAGTGGCTTTTTTGGAGTATGATGTTCGTATTGAGACAAACGCATTTTTTGATGCAGAATGGAGATCACCATGGAAAAAATTTTGGTTACCCGTTCCTCCATGCCGGAGCTGGACGAGTATGTAGATGAGATTAAAGATATATTTGAGAGCCACTGGCTTACCAATATGGGAGTAAAACACAATCAATTAGAAGAAAAGCTGGCAGAGTACTTAAAGGTGCGCAATATTTTACTGTTCAGCAATGGACATATGGCACTGGAGCTTCTGATCCAGGCGATGGGGCTGACCGGCGAGGTCATCACGACACCATTTACCTTTGCATCCACGACCCATGCCATTGTGCGCAACGGATTAACACCGGTATTCTGTGATGTCAATCCGGAGGATTATACGATCGATGTGACAAAGATTGAGGAACTGATCACAGATAAGACCAGCGCGATCCTGCCGGTGCATGTATATGGACATCTGTGTGATGTGGAGGCGATCGATTCGATCGCGAAAAAACATAACCTGAAAGTTATTTATGATGCGGCACATACCTTTGGCGAGGAATACAAGGGAAGAGGCGTTGCAACCTTTGGCAATGCTTCCATCTTCAGTTTCCACGCAACAAAAGTATTCAATACGATCGAGGGTGGAGCAGTATGCTTCAACAGCAGTGAGAATGGCCTGCGTGAGAAACTCTACGGCATCAAGAACTTCGGTATCTGGGATGAAGAGCTGATCAAGGATGTGGGAGCCAATGCCAAGATGAACGAGTTCCAGGCGGCAATGGGTCTTTGCAATTTAAGACATATCGATAGAGAACTGGCAAAGAGAAAGGCAGTCGTTGCCCGTTATAATGAGAGACTTTCCGGCGTGGACGGCATCCGTATTTCCAAAGAGCAAAAGGATGTGACTTCCAATTACGCTTATTATCCGGTCATCTTTGAGCCGGAGGTCTTTGGCAGGAGCCGTGACGATATCTATGAATTGTTAAAGGTCAATGAGATCTATGCAAGAAAATATTTCTATCCGCTGACCAACACATTTGACTGTTACAAGGGAATGTTTGATATGGGCAACACACCGGTGGCGCTTGATCTGTCAAAGAAAGTGCTGACACTGCCGCTGTATGCAGACTTACGTCTGGATCAGGTAGATCGTATCTGTGATATCATTCTCGGAAAGTAAGGACGGACAGGGAGGATTTTTAGATTGGTAACCGTAAAGATTGGCGACGGCATGGGAAATCAGATGTATAATTACGCCTGTGGCTATGCAGTCGCGCGCAAGACGGGGGAAGAGCTCCGGTTAGACATATCCGAGTGCGATAATTCTACCCTGCGCGATTTTGAACTGGATCATTTTCATATCCGTTATAAAGAAAAAGAGTCATTTCCGAACCGCACATTCTGGCAGAAACTCTATAAGCGTCTCAGACGGGATCTCAAATATCAGGTTGTGTTTGAGCAGGATATGTTTGCCGTGGATGAGCGCGTCTTTGCAAAGACGAAGCGGGAGAAATACCTGCATGGCTACTGGCAGTGCCTGGGCTATTTTGAGGAGTATCTGGATGAACTCCGCGAAATGTTTACGCCAAACTATGACCAGAGCGAGGAAGTAAAGGCACTGATGAAACAGCTACGGGAGACCGATAGCTGCGCGCTTCATGTAAGAGGCGGCGATCTGGGTGGCCCAAACCGCGAATATTTCCAAAGGGCGATTGAAAGGATGCAGGAGGAAAAGCCTGGGGTTTCCTTCTATGTATTTACCAATGATGCGCCAAAGGCAAGGGAATGTCTGGATGGAAAGACGGCAGAGATGAAGTATGTGACAGAACTTGGAACATTCTCTGATATCGATGAATTTTTCTTAATGTCTTCCTGCCAGAATCAGATCATTTCCAACAGCACCTATTCGACCTGGGCGGCTTACTTGAATACGGCACCGGGAAGGGTTGTGATCGCACCGGATTTTCATGGAGTAGAGGTAATGGCATTACCGGACTTTATCGTCCTGTAAATACAAATGAATGAGGTTAGAAGATGTTATTCAATTCTGTAGAGTTTTTCATGTTTTTCCCCATTGTTGTACTGTTATACTGGGTGATACCGAAGAAAGTCCGGTATCTGTGGCTTTTAGTGGCAAGCTATTATTTTTATATGGGATGGAATGCAAGTTATGCCATCCTGATTGCAGTCTCAACAGGGATCACTTATCTGTGCGGACTTGGGATCGAAGCACTTGGAAAAAAAGAAGAAAAAAAATATCTGGTGGCACGCAAGCTGGTGGTTGCGGCAGGATTTGTGTCAAACCTTGGGATCTTATTCTTTTATAAATATTTTGATTTCTTTCTGGAAAACTGCAATCATATTTTAACGGCACTGGGAAAGGAACCGGTGGTAAACGGATTTTCCGTCTTGCTCCCGGTCGGGATCTCATTCTATACATTTCAGGCACTTGGATATATGGTCGATGTGTACCGGGGCGAGATCATAGCAGAGAAAAATCCGCTGAAATATGCCTTGTTCGTGTCGTTCTTTCCGCAGCTTGTGGCAGGGCCGATCGAGCGTTCCAAAAACCTGTTGGAGCAGATCCGGGATATCCCGGACCGCAAGACGTTTGAATATAAGCGCGTGGCAAACGGTCTGATCGTGATGCTCTACGGCTATTTCTTAAAAATGGTCATTGCAGACCGTATTTCCATTATCGTGGAATATGTATTTTCACATTATTTTGAACTTGGTTCTGTGGAACTGATTGCAGGGGCGGTCGCATTTGCGATCCAGATCTACTGTGATTTTGGCAGCTACTCGATGATCGCGATCGGAGCGGCGCAGGTGCTTGGATTTACCTTGATGGAAAATTTCAATACACCTTATTTTGCAACTTCTATCAAGGATTTCTGGCGCAGATGGCATATTTCTTTAAGCAGCTGGTTCCGCGATTATCTTTATATCCCGATGGGCGGTAACCGTCATGGAAAAGTCCGCAAATACCTAAATCTAATGGTAACATTTCTGGTGAGCGGTCTCTGGCACGGTGCAGAGTGGAGTTATGTGATCTGGGGCGGACTGCATGGCATCTATCAGGTGATCGGAGATCTGCTGATGCCGGTACGAAAAAGGATCGTTTCCGTGTGTCATGTGAAAACAGACTGTACCAGTTATAAGCTGTCGCAGATATTTGTAACGTTTGTGCTGACAACATTTGCCTGGATCTACTTCCGTGCGGATACGTTTGCACAGGCAACTTTATATTGTAAACGTATCTTCACCAGATGGAACCCGATCGTGCTGTTTAACGGCGGACTCTACGAGCTTGGGCTAAATCAGTTTGAGAGCAACATCCTGTTTCTGTCACTCGTGGTACTCTTTCTGGTTGATCTGATCCGGTATCGCAGAAAACAGCGGATCGATGTCTTTTTGGAGGGACAGAACGTATGGTTCCGCTGGCTTGTGTGCATCGGCCTGTTCTTAGCCGTTTTTGTATATGGCGTTTACGGACCATCCTATGATGCAACACAGTTTATATATTTTCAGTTTTAACGTGGGGATGAAAGGGCTAAACATGGAGAAAAATTGGAAACAGGCAGCAAAACGAGTGGTGGCGGCAGTCCTTTTCGTGTCATTGCTGGTGGGAAGCATCTATGGGGTAAACTGGCTGTTCCGCCTGAAAGCGACGGATGGATGTTATCCGGTGCAGATGTTTTATAAACAGAAGAAGGACAGCATTGATGTATTGTGCCTTGGCAGCAGCCACACTTATACGAATATCAATCCGGCGGTGCTCTGGGATGACTATGGGATCGCAGCCTATGATCTGGCAGGGTCAAACCAGCCGTTCTGGAACAGCTACTATTATCTAAAAGAGGCATTAAAATATCAGACACCGGAGCTGGTGGTGTTAGATGTCTATCGTGCCATTGAGACACAGGATTATCAGGATGATGCGCGTACCGCGATGAATACGTTCGGGCTCCGCTATTCGAAAGATTATAAAGAGAATATCAAAGTCAGCCTTTTCCCAACGGAGACAGAGCTGGATTATCTTTTGAAATTTCCAATCTATCATGCCAGATATCAGGAGATGAAAGAGGCGGATTTTAAATTTTACAACAATGATGCAAACCGCAGAAATTATAAGGGGTTTAATCTGAACTGCATCAGCACTACAGTATTTGGCGAGTTCCCGGATATTTCCGGTGTTACCGAAGTGGAGCAGATGACGGATAAAACCAAAGAATATTTAGAAAAGATCATTCTTCTGACCGAGGAACAGGATATTCCATTGCTTTTAGTGGTGGCACCTTATATCGATGGCATCACAGAAGATAAGAAGATATTCAATCAGGTGGAGCTGCTTGCAAAACAATGTGAGATTGACTTTGTTGATTTTAACGAGTACTATGGCAGAATAGGATTGGATCCGACTACAGATTTTGCGGAAGGCTCACACTTAAATTATTATGGAAATGAGAAATATTCCAGATATCTGGGACAGTATATCGCAGATAATTATGAGGTATCTGACCGCAGAGGGGATGCTGCTTACGATTCCTGGGAGCAGAATGCACGTTTTTATGAGAAACACGCGGCAAATGTGGATCTGATGAAGACAGACGACAGACAGGAATACTTCAAAAAGCTGTTTGCCTCCGCTGACCGTTATACGATCTGTGTGAATGTTACAGGTAATTGCAGTGACAGCCAGGAGATCGAGAATCTGCTCAAAACCTATGATATGGATCTGCAAAATGGTTCTGTCTGGGTATTTCAGGGAGGGGATCTGGTTTACTCTCTTCCGACCGAACAGGAGATCAAACAGGGAGATTTCTTTGAAACAGATCTTGGAAAGAACAGTCTCTGTATTGAGACAAAGATAGAGACCAACGCGTTTTATGGAGATTATCCGGTCAAGACTGTTACACTGGAAGGAACCCGCAGTGAGAAAGCAGCGCGGGGCATTAATATCATTGTCTACGACAATGAGTTACAGAACATGGTGGACAACATTGGTCTGGATGCGGACGATTCGTATCAGATCCACAGAAATTAGATTGCAGTAATAAAGGAAAGAAAAAGATGAAAAATACACTGATCAAAATCCAGAATTTTTTTGTGACACTTGCTATGTTTATACGTCATCCGGTTGCAGTTCCGGACATGGTATTAGCTTACCGCAACCATAAGGAACTGACGCAGGATATTGAGGAGATCAACCGGGAGAGCATCAAGTCTCTTTATGTGGATCTGGGAGAGATCAAAGATACTGAGACAAAAAAAAAAGCCTACCGGATGTTAAATGAATCCTTTGAGAAGAGACTGATCTTTCATGTAGGATTTGGAGCGGGACTTTTTTCCGAGTTAGACAGCATGATGGAGCATATGTTGTTTTGTCTGGAACATCATATCCGGTTTGAGATTTATGCGGATGATGCGAACTTTTCCAAGCAGGGCGGAAAGGGCTGGGAAGAACTCTTTGAGCCATTCTGTCCGATCAACCATGATAAACTCAACCATATCGCAAACTACAGACCGACAGATTATAAGAGCCTGATGCGGCACCACAGACTCTGGTACAAAGGCTATCTGTTACCGCGTATCTTAAAAAAGAGAACCGGTGCAGACTACCTGACCCAGGATATCTGGTGCATGTGTATCAATGATACCTTTAAATTTCATCCGATCGATATTCCGATGTTTGATATGAAAGGAACGGCAACTTCGCAGTTTTCGAAATTTGGGGAGATCGCGATCTGCCCGAAACCGGATGTTAAGGCGGAGATGGATGCACTGATAGAGGGACTTAAGATGCCGGAACATTTTATTTCCATGCAGATCCGCGGTGGAGATAAATGTCTGGAATATAAAGAGTTAAAAGATGCAGCAAGCTATGTGGAAAAAGTGGAAACACTGGGATTTGCGGACAGACCATTGTTTATCTTTACCGATGATTATACCAATGTGACAAAGATCAAAGAGATGCGCCCGGACTGGAAGCTTTATACGCTGACAGGCGAAGAAGAAAGAGGTTATTACAATGAAGCCTTTAACAAACAGGACTGGGCATTCCGCAGAAAGAACCTGATCAAGCTTCTTGCGATCGTGGAACTCTGCAAGAAGTCCGATTACCATATCGGGCCGAACCAGTCCTGTGTGGATCTGTATCTGCGCTCCGTGAAAGGAACAGAGCGTTATCTGATCTTATAGGCGACGAGAATCAGGAGAAATAGAAAGAAATGAGAATTGATATCGTTGAAAAAGCAGGCATAACTGTAGATGGAAATCAGGTAAGAATAGGAGACTCAATCGAAACAGCAAAAAAAATCCTGGGGAAATATGATGTGTATATGAATGATTATTATTTTCTAGATGGTGATTTGTTTTTTTCGGTAGATAATTCAGATATAATAAATGAGATTGAGGTAAGAGGTGGAGGGGTTGAGAACATACACTTCTTTTTTAAGGAAAAAGAAATATTTAAAGTAGAAAAAGCGGAAGCATTAGATTTCATGTCAGCTTGTAATGGAGAGATCCTGTCAAATGGAGATGATCGTGAATACTATGCGGATAATCTGGGGCTTATTATCTCCTTTGGATTCTCGGAAGAAGACGTGGAAGAGATGATCAGAGAATCCAAGGAGGATGGTGTTTATGAAGATATGTTGGATGCTATTGAACAGGATATTTATCGATCTAAGCATATAGAGGCCATTGTGATACATCGTAATTAGTGTTTTAGGAAAGTGTTTTTACAACCTGTGCAGGATTTCCTGCAACAACGGTATAAGGTGCAACATCTCTTGTCACGACACTGCCGGCACCAATGACGGCACCTTCTCCGATGGTAACACCCTTTAAGATGGTGACACCAAAGCCCATCCAGACTTTGTCTTCAATGACGATCGGGGCACTTTTTACAACAGACCAGTCCTTGTCCTGTAAGACAGGGAGTCCATGTGTGGCGTTTTCCCATTCGCGGGAAACGTCATTTTTTCGTTCTTCCCAGTAAATGGAGTGGGAATTGTGATCGTAGATCGTACAGTTCCAGGCAATGATGACATCATTTCCGATCGTGATGCCATTGCGGGAAATTAACTGTGTGCCGCCACCGATGTGTACCCGGTCACCGACTTTGATGTGTCCGCTCTCGGTCTCAAAGACGAAAGAGGAATCGATCATAGACTTTTCGCCGATCTCAAGGTAAGTTGCGCCATTCTTTGGCGCACGCAGATCCAGGTTGAAATTATCGCCTAAGACCGCACTCTGGTCAATATGGATATAAGGAGCAGCAGAAGTAAGCTGCTTTTTCCGTTTGTGTTTTTTGTAGATACTGCGGAGATTCATAAGATCGCCATCCTTTCCCGAAGGTTATTTTTGTAACAGAAGAAGTGTCTTATCGTGCAGTTTTTTGTATCCGTTTTTTGCTGCCGGTGTGACAGAAGAGATCAGGCGGGTGATCTGTTTTGCAAGCCAGCCGTCGAAACGGTCCAAAAGCAGATGACGTACCTCGTGCAGCAGGAAACATGCAGCTAAAACACCAAGTGCGTAAAGTAATACTTCTCCGGCAAAATACCAGTCATTTGTATGAGAGGCAAGGTCGGTAAACTGGTTGAAGATCTTTCGCATATCGCCCTCGATACAGTAGATAAAGACAACATCCTGTGCCAGATGATTGATCACGCGGCTGGTAAAATGCAGTTCGCGGAAGAACAAAAACAGGCAGATCGCCGTCACTGCCACGAGCAGGGAGTTGTCTCTGGCGTACATTCCCATGAAAATGCCTTTCATATAGGTAAGACCATAATTTAAGGTAGCGATCACAATCGTTGTACCGAAGAAAATAACGGCAAGACAGCTTTTCTTAAAGTGGTGTTCTCCGTAATAAAGGCGGATATAACGCCCGATGAGATACATGATCGTCATGCAGACAACACCCTTTCCGGTATCTTCGATCAGTTCGTGGAAGAACAGGGTCGGCATTGCATAGAAGATGAACAACAGCAGCAACAGCAGGTTGCGGAAAGAAGTCCGGCTTAATTTTTCCGGGATCTGGTTCAGAAAACCGGAAAAGACCGCAATGACGAAGTAGCAGGTCACGAACCAGTGATTTTCAAAGGTAAGCGGCATAAAGCAGGTGATCAGTCCTTTTAGGGAATAGCTTCCGGTTACAAAAAGGAACAGAAGATCATAAAAGATAATGCACAGGTCCAGCTTGATCAGCTTTTCTAAATGAAAATGCATGCCAAAATAGCCGGAGATCAGCATAAAGATCAGGTTGGTATTATTGGTAAATGCGTTGATAAATACGGAATCGGCAAGATTGAGACCGGAGATATCATTGAGGTAGGGTCCCATGCTGTGCCAGAATACGACAAAAAAGATACAGATGATCCGTAAGATTTCTAAACTGGAATTTCGCTGCTTTGGCATGATAAAATAAATCCTTTCTGATGATAAAACATTTATGAATATTCATTATAGCAACCCAGAAATAATTTGACAAGTTGTTGTTTTCTTACTATCATTATGATACCAAAACTTTTATTTAAGGGAGAAAAAACATGGATCAGATAAAAAAAGCATTTGAGGTTTTTGACAGCCGCCAGAAGCGTAAACTCGTCTATCTTACGTTCATTATATTTATTGATGCGTTTGTTGAGTTGCTCGGCGTATCGGTTATCATTCCGTTTATCCAGGCGGTGACAACACCGGAGGTGCTTCTCGAAAATAAATATGCGAAGTGGGCATATGATTTTTTGGGCATGAGCGATACGAACCAGTTCGTTGTTTTAATGGCAGTCGTGATCATTGCCGTCTACATCTTAAAGAATCTGTTTTTAGTCTATATGTACAATCTTCAGTATAAATTTTCCTATTATGGAAAGAAACAGATGCAGAATACACTGATGCGTTATTACATCGGACAGGATTACACGTTTTTCCTGAATTTAAACAGCTCTGAGCTGATCCGTAACATCAACACAGACCCGGAGATGTTTTATACTGCTGTATTAAATGCACTGCAGCTCGCATCGGAGCTCTGCGTGTCCCTCGTGATCATCATTACACTGTTTGTAACAGATATTACGATCACATTAGGTGTGGTCATCAGTCTTGGTATCATGGCTCTGATCCTGGTAAAGGGTCTGAAAAAAGTCTTAGAGGGCTATGGCAATGACAGAAGAACCTATTCTGCCGGCATGTTAAAATGTATGCAGCAGGCATTCGGCGGTATCAAAGAGATCAAGATCGCAAACCGCGAAGAGTATTTTGAGCAGGATTTTGAGAAACAGAATGAGATCTACACCTATGTCATCAAACAGAACGCATTTTTAAGTTCTCTGCCAAAGCCGATCATTGAGGCATTGGCGATCACAGGACTGATGGCGATGATCATTGTAAAGATCGCGGCAGGCAACACAGACAGCCAGCACTTTATCGTCGTACTCGGTGTGTTTGCGGTAGCAGCATTTAAACTGCTTCCTTCCGTCAACAAGATCTCCTCTTACTATGCAGCGATCATCCACAATGGTGTTGTCATTGAGAAGATCCGCGATGAATACAAAGAGATCGCAGCAAATAAAGAAAAAATGGAGGCGGCAAAAGCCAAAAAAGAAAATGGAAAAGAAATCTCTCTGGAAAAAGAGATCAGAGTGGAACACATGGAATTTACCTATCCAAATGTGGACGAACCGGTATTAAAGGATGTTAATGTTTCCATCCCGAAAAACGCATCCGTAGCCTTTATCGGACCATCCGGTGCAGGTAAGACCACGTTCGTGGATCTGATCCTTGGTGTCCTGACTCCGCAAAAAGGTGTGATCAGGGCAGATGACACAGACATCCAGACTGCACTGCGCGGCTGGCACGACAAGATCGGTTATATCCCGCAGACAATTTATATGTTAGACGACACCATCCGCAATAATATCGCATTTGGTGCCAAAGAAAATATTGACGATAACAGGATCTGGGAAGCGTTGAAACAGGCACAGTTAGATGAGTTCGTAAAAGAGATGGAAGACGGACTGGATACTGTGATCGGAGAAGCAGGTGTGCGTATCTCCGGTGGACAGAGACAGCGTATCGGTATTGCGCGTGCGCTTTACCGCAGACCGGAGATCTTAGTGTTGGACGAGGCAACGTCTGCGCTTGATAATGATACCGAGGCAGCCGTTATGGAAGCGATCGACAGTTTACAGGGTAAGATGACCATGCTCATCATTGCGCATCGTCTTTCTACCATCCGCAACTGCGATATTGTATACAAAGTAGAAAATGGTGCTGTAGCCATTGACACCGAAGACCATCATTGATGTGGGAAAGGGGAATACAGAACATGGGAAAAGGTACCATTATGATCGAACCATGTGCAGGACTTGGCAATCGTCTGCTTGCACTGACTTCGGCATATGAACTGAGTAAAAAGCTGGACAAAGAACTGACCGTCATCTGGAAACGGGAGATCGGCTGTGCGATCGCAGCAAAGGATCTGTTTGAGATGAGCGTACCGGTGGCAGAGATCAGCGAGATGGGAATGAAACATGGTGTGATAGAGCACCTGCGCAGCAATCAGGCGAAGAAAAAATACAGAGAGTCGGCAGATGTCTTTATCGAATGTGATGAGATCGCGGATGCAAAGACTGCAGGCGGATTTGCGGCAGTGAAAGAGATGATCGCGGTGCATGACACCTGTTATGTAAAATCCTACACCAATCTCTGTGAGATCACGGCGGAGAGTTTTTCCTTTTTAAAACCGGCACCGGAGGTGTTAAAACGTGGGGAGGCGGTATTTGCAAGGATCGGAAAAAATACGGTCGGAGTCCATATCCGTCGTACGGATCATGTGGAGTCGACCAGTCACAGCCCGCTAACTGCGTTTGTGGAACGGATGAAAGCGGAGCCGGAGGACACCAGTTTTTATGTGACGACAGATGATGCGGCAACGATACAGGAGCTGGAAACTTATTTCCCGAAGGAACGTCTGATCGTTTACGAGGATAAGGTATTGGACCGTGACTCCAAAACCGGCATCCAGGACGCATTAGTCGACATGCTCTGTCTTTCCAGATGCCGCAAGATCTTGGGAAGCTATCAGAGCACATTCAGCCTGATCCCGTCGATCATGGGACAGACCGAGTTAGTATACTGTATGAAAGAACAGAAGTGAGGATAGGCTGTTGAAAACATGTAATATTTTAGGAACCAATATCGCCGTGACGAATATGGCGGAAACGGTGGCATATATTGAGGAACATATCGACGAGCTGCGAGGAAAGTATATCTGTGTGTCCAATGTGCATACCACGGTCACCGGATATGAGGAAGCGGATTACAGGAACATCCAGAATACGGCAGCACTTGCACTGCCGGATGGAAAACCGCTGTCTCTGTATTCGAAAAAACACGGATTTCCCGAGGCGGAGCGTGTGACAGGACCGGATCTGATGGGAGAACTGTTTTCAAGGGACAATGGATTGCGCCATTATTTCTATGGTGGAAAGGAAGAGACGATCCAGGTTCTTTCCGAAAAACTGCCGGGAGAGTATCCGTCACTTCGGATCGCCGGCATGGTATCACCGCCGTTTCGTCCATTGACCGAAGAGGAGGATGAGAGGGAACTGCAAAAGATGAACGATGCAAAAGCGGACATCATCTGGATCGGGCTTGGAGCCCCAAAGCAGGAACGTTATATGTACGAACATCGTGGAAAAGTAAATGGTGTTATGATCGGAGTCGGGGCAGGATTTGACTACTATGCAGGAACCATCAAGCGTGCACCGATGTGGATGCAGAAACTGAGTCTGGAATGGCTGTATCGTCTGATGCAGGACCCGAAACGACTGTTTCGCCGTTATTTTGCAACGAATTTCAAATTCCTTCGCCTTACGATGGGAAGAAAATAGTCGCAGCAGATAACGTGGACAGAGAGAGGAAACTATGGAACAAACAAAAATGAAATATAAATATCTGGATGCGGCAAGAGGACTGGCATTATTTCTTGTCATGTTTTCTCATGCACATGGACTGAGCAGTTTTCTGATTTTTTACTATATCCAGATCTTCTTTATCATATCCGGTTATATTTACACACCGGGCAGAGCGTATGGCGTGACCATCAAAAAGAAAGCAAAACGCCTGTTGGTCCCATATTTTGGCTATAGTGCATTTTTATGGTGCTTTTATGCCGTTGTGCGCAGAGATGGGGTGGCAATGAAACAGTCGCTGTTTGGAGTGATCTATTCGAGATTTTGCCTTTACAATGCCGCGGAAGGCGCAGACAATGTCTATCTTTTGGATATCGCAAACGGAGCGATGTGGTATCTGACCGCATTTTTTGTGACATCACTGCTTTTCTATCGGATCGCAGACTGGTGTCTTGCAGATAGGAAACGTACGGTACTGGTTTCTATCCTGCTTCTTGCGGTAACGATGGCACTTTCAGAACTTCCGGTATTATTGCCGTGGAGCATTGATATTGCAGGGATCGCAACGGTTCTGATGCTGGTCGGAGCATGGCTTCGGAAAAAACAGTTTTTTGAACAGAAGAGTCCGCTCTGGCTGATCGTGCTGAATCTGGTCTTATATGTGGGAGTGGTCGTGTTTAACGGCAGATTAAATATGTCCATCCGTCAGTACGGCAGATTTGGAGCATTCAGTGTTCCGTTTTTCTTTGTGATCTCGATCACCGGCTCCGTGCTCTGTATCTGGATCTGCAAATGGATGGAACAGACGAAGATCGGCTCATTTTTTGCTTATCTTGGCACACACACGATCGAACTGATCTGTCTGCATATGTTAGGACTCGAGTTATTCGGTGTTGTGGCAGGACATTTTATCGATGTGGCAGCACTTGACGGTGCGGCAGAATGGATCTATGCAGCAGTGCGTGTTGCTGTGGCGATCACCGGAGCACTGATCGCGGGAGCTATCATCCGGAAGATAAAAAACATGGTTATGGGGGAAAAATAGGTGAGTAAAAAAGAACGTGACTCTGGATTAGAACTGCTCCGCATCCTGGCACTTTTGGTAACATTCTGGATGCACGGTGCGAGCAGCTATCGCAATAACGAGGTCAGCGCATGGTTATGTATCGTCATTGAGACGATCGGAAATGTCGGCGTGCCGATCTTTATCCTGATCTCCGGTTATTTTGGAATCCGTCTCAAACCGAAAAAAATGATACAGCTGGATCTGATGCTGATCTTCTATTGCTGGATCGGTCTGGCACTCCGTTTTGTATGGGGTGATGCGGCAGGTTACAGCGGTGAGCAGATCTTATCGTATGTATTTCCGGTCATCGGGCGTAATTCATGGTATTTTACCTGCTATTTCGCACTGGCGTTTTTAAGCCCGTTCCTCAATGCGTTTATTGAGCAGCTGGACAAGGCTGCCTTCAAAAAAATGTTGCTTACAATGCTTGTCATCTTTTCCGGTATCACGACCTTCTTTTTCTTTGACATCACACAGGATGGTGGAAAAGGAATTGTCAACATGGTGCTTTTGTATCTGATCGGACGGTATATCAGATTGTACGGAGAGGAAAAGAAGATCGGAAAAGCAAAACTGGGCAGATGGTATGCGCTTATCCTGCTTGCATGTGTTGCCTTAAATGGTGCGCTTTATGTGGTGACCGGTACCGTGCAGAACAGATTTGCAAGGGATAACACCCTGTTTACGATCGGTGCATCGATCTGTATCTTTTTGATATTTAAGGAGATCCATTTCAGCAGCCGTTTCATCAATGAGGTTGCTTCCCATGTTCCGGCAGTCTTTACGATGGAGTGGACCCTGCGCGGCATCATCACCGCGTACATGTTCAACTATCTTGCATGGAACGAGAGCAACTGGCACGAGTGGATCTTACTTGGGATCTGTGTGCTTCTGATCGTGATGGGTACGGTGATCGATATCGTCCGTGTCAGAATGTTCGGACGGATCGAAGAAAAGCTGGCAGATGGCATCCTGCATGGGATCGAAAAGGCAGCAGGTGCCGTAAAACAAAAAATAAGGTAGCAGCTACCACCGCTTCCGGTATTCTGAAGCGGTGCAGCCTTCCATTTTCTTAAAAATCTTATTGAAGTAACTGGCGTCATCAATGCCACAGAGGTGCGCGATCTCCTCAATCGAGGAATTGCTGTAACGGAGCAGCTCTTTGGCATTGTTGATCTTCTTTGCCAGAACATATTGGATGATCGTCGTTCCAAATTCTTTTTTAAATTCCCGTGAAAGATAATATTTACTGATAAAAAACTGTTCTGCAAGCTGATCCAGAGAAATGTTTTCTGTATAATGTTCGTCCAGATAGTGAAGAATCGTTTTGAGCTTGTCGGAGAGCAGCTCGTTCTTCTCGTTGGACTCAGTGCAGATGAGGGTTAAAATGTTTACGATCTGCTGCGCGGTTAAAAGATCGGTGTCATCGGTCGGCTCCTCGTTGTAGCGGATGATATTTTCGATGGCAGTGATCAGCTCCGTGAAATGGGCAGAGCGGAAATGCCAGTTGTGGTGTTCCCGGAAATAAGAATAATAAGCCCCTGCCTGTGGACCGTAGAAGTGGATCCAGAGCAGTTCCCAGGGATCTTCGTCGGTGCTGATGTGGGTGTATTCGCCCGAACAGTCGAGGAAGAAACAGTCCCCGGTATGGGCAGCAGAGGAGATCATGCCTCCCTCAGAAGTTGGTTCGCGGTAGGTCACCTCCCCGCTGCCGGAGAGCACCACGAAAAACAGGTAGGAGTCTAAGCCGCTCCGCCTGCTCAAATGGGATTTTAAACTTTTCAGGTAACCCGCCTCCTGGATGTAGAAGAAATTCTTGCGCGTAAAAGGGGAGGGCGTGTTGATGACACTTCGTGTATTTGTAACTTCGGATGTTTTATATTTCTCAAAAAATAATTTTTTCATAGCAATATAATACTATTTTAGACCAATATATTCAATTGCAAAAATGTTAAAATTGGATTATTCTTAACAACGGCTTAAAAACAGGCATTTAGCAAAATAATTATAGTATAAAGAAAGAAACAGGATAAAGGAGAGTATTTATGAGTAAAAAGGCATTGATCACCGGTGTGACAGGACAGGACGGAAGCTATCTGGCAGAGTTCTTATTAGAGAAAGGTTACGAGGTACACGGTATGGTACGTCGTGCTTCTACCGAAAAGAGAGAGAGAATTGACCACTTGGAGGGAAATCCTAATTTCCACGTACACTATGGTGATCTTTCCGATTCTATGAGTATCATGCGTCTGGTTGGAAGCATCAAACCGGATGAGATCTACAACCTTGCAGCACAGAGCCATGTAGGTGTCAGCTTTGATGTACCGGAGTACACAGCAGATGTAGTTGCTACAGGAGTTCTCCGTGTGTTAGAGGCAGTACGTCTCTGCGGATTAGAGAAGACCTGCCGTATCTATCAGGCATCTACTTCCGAGCTTTACGGAAAAGTTGAAGAAGTGCCACAGCGCGAGACCACACCATTCCATCCATACAGCCCATATGCAGTTGCAAAACAGTATGGTTTCTGGATCGTAAAAGAATATCGTGAAGCATACAATATGTTCTGCTGCAGCGGTATCTTATTTAACCATGAATCAGAGCGTCGTGGTGAGACATTTGTTACCAGAAAGATCTCTCTTGCAGCAGCAAGAATCGCACAGGGCAAACAGGACAAGCTTTACCTTGGAAACCTTTCTTCCCTGCGTGACTGGGGATACGCAAAAGATTATGTAGAGTGCATGTGGCTGATCTTACAGAACGAGAAACCGGAAGATTTCGTTATCGCAACCGGAGTACAACATTCCGTACGTGAGTTCTGCGAGCACGCATTCCGTGAGGCAGGCATCGAGCTTGAGTTTAAGGGCGAGGGCATGGACGAAGTCGGTATCGACAAGGCAACCGGAAAAGTTGTCATCGAAG
The DNA here is from genome assembly GCA_900550935.1 of uncultured Roseburia sp. GTDB lineage: Bacteria > Bacillota > Clostridia > Lachnospirales > Lachnospiraceae > Roseburia. Next base: position 13,834 of record URUD01000017.1, on the reverse strand, counting down.
TATCAAAAGAGTTCTATCGTCCGACCGACGTTGTCAATCTCTGGGGAGATCCGACCAAGGCTAAGACTGAGTTAGGCTGGAACCCGACCAAGACAACATTTGAAGAATTAGTAAAGATCATGGTAAAACATGATATGGAATTAGTAGCAAAAGAGGCATAAAGAAATAGAGGTGCGTAAATTATGATGGAAAAAGATGCCAAAATATATGTAGCAGGACACAGAGGAATGGTAGGTTCCGCCATTGTCCGTCAGTTGGAAAAAGAAGGATATCACAACATTGTGACCAGAACACACAAAGAGTTAAATCTCTGCCGTCAGGATGACGTGGAAGAGTTCTTTGCAAAAGAGAAACCGGATTATGTATTCCTTGCAGCTGCCAAGGTAGGCGGTATCATGGCAAACAGCGAAGCACTCGCTGATTTCATGTATGAGAACATGATCCTTGAGATGAATGTGATCCATGAGGCATGGAAGAACAACTGTAAAAAACTGATGTTCTTGGGTTCTTCCTGCATTTATCCGAGAATGGCACCACAGCCAATGAAAGAGAGCTGCCTTCTTACCAGTGAGCTGGAGAAGACCAACGAGGCATATGCCCTGGCAAAGATCAGCGGATTAAAATACTGTGAATTTTTAAACCGTCAGTACGGAACAGACTATATTTCCGTCATGCCGACCAACCTTTACGGACCAAACGATAACTATCATCCGGAACACTCCCATGTGCTCCCGGCACTGATCCGTCGTTTCCATGAAGCAAAAGTTTCCGGCGCAAAAGAGGTTACCTGCTGGGGAACCGGTACACCGCTCCGTGAGTTCTTATATGTAGATGATCTGGCAGATGCCTGCGTTTACCTGATGAACAACTACAGCGGAAATGAAACCGTAAACCTTGGAACCGGAAAAGAGCTTACCATCAAAGAGCTTACCGAGCTGGTAGCAAAAGTCATTGGTTACACAGGAGAGATCAAATGGGATCCATCCAAACCGGACGGAACACCGAGAAAACTGCTTGATGTGAGCAAATTAGAGAGCCTTGGATGGAAATACAAGACTGAACTGGAAGACGGTATCCGTCTTGCTTATGAGGACTTCTTAAACAATCCAATGCGTGCAGAACGATAGAAAAAGGAGAATACAATGTATATCGTACTTTTATCCGGAGGTTCCGGCAAACGCCTTTGGCCGTTATCCAATGACCTCTGTTCCAAACAGTATATCAAACTTATGAATCATGATGGAAAGAAAGACGGGGAGAAATGTTCGATGCTCCAGAGAGTATTCGGACAGTTAGAGACTGCCGGTCTTTCCGAAAACACGATTGTCTGTGCCAGCAGCGCACAGGTGGAACTGATCGAGAGCCAGCTGAATGGTGCGGCAGAGGTAGCAGTTGAGCCGATGCGCCGCGATACGTTCCCGGCTGTCATGCTTTCCTGCGCTTATCTTTTAACGGAAAAGGGAGCAAAAGAGGATGATGTCGTTGCATTTTTGCCGGTAGATCCTTATACGACTGGAGAATTTTTCTCACGGATCAAAAAACTGGGCGAATACATTGAAAAGAGCGAAAAAACGATCGGCTTACTTGGCGGGGTACCAACCTATCCATCCACCAAGTACGGCTATATCGTACCGGAAAAGGGAGATAGTGAACTTTTAAAGGTGGCAGGTTTCCGCGAAAAACCGGACGAGGCAACCGCAGAGCAGTTAGTAGCAGGCGGTGCACTCTGGAACTGTGGCGTATTCTGCTTTAAATTATCGATGGCAGCACAGTGGCTTGAAAAATACGGAGTCGGAACCGACTACACACAGATGGTCGCTGATTACGAGAAACTGCCGAAGAAGAGCTTTGACTATGAAGTCTTAGAGCACTGGGATGATATCGCAGCCATCTGCTACGATGACATCTGGAAAGACTTAGGTACCTGGAATACTCTGACCGAAGAGATGCCGGAAAACAGCATTGGCAATGTCGTCTGGGACGATACCTGTGAAAACAGTCATGCCATCAATGTACTTGGTGTGCCGCTTGTTGTAATGGGAGCCAAAAACATGGTGATCGCAGCATCCCATGACGGTATCCTGGTCGCAGACAAACACCAGAGTTCTTACATCAAGAACTGCCTCGAGTATGTGGAGGATACTTCCAGATATGAGGAGCGCAGGTGGGGGACGATCAAGACAATCGATAACGATGAGGATGACGGCATCCGCAGCATTACCAAGCGTATCAAAGTCGTAGACGGCAAGGTAGTGCCAAACCATAAACATCTGAAACACACAGAGACCATCACCGTTTTATCCGGTATGGGAAAACTGATGTTAGAGGGGATTGAAGTCGATCTGATGCCAGGCTCAACGGTCAGCATTGCTGCCGGCAAAGAGCATGCCATCCGTGCATTGGGCTCTGACTTACGCTGCATTGAAGTATGCGTGGGAGATGCCGAGGATGACGAGATCGTCATCGGCTAGAGCATAGAAAACAAAGGAACAGGAGTGGAGAAATAATGCTGTCAGTTATTATTCCAGCCTTTAACGAGGAAGCAATGATACCGATCACGGCAAAGACGATCGCCGGTATCTTACAAAAAGAGCAAATTCCATATGAGCTGATCTTTGTCAATGATGGATCCAAAGACGAGACCTGGAACCGGGTAAAAGAGGCGGCGGCACAGGACAAACAGGTGCGGGGAATTTCATTTTCCAGAAATTTCGGAAAAGAGTCCGCCATGATTGCCGGTCTTTCGTATGCCAGGGGCGAGGCAAGTGTCATCATTGACTGTGACTTACAGCATCCACCAGAGAAGATCGTAGAGATGTACCGCCTGTGGGAGCAGGGATACAAAGTAGTAGAGGGTGTCAAACTGTCCAGAGGAAAGGAAGGGATCTTCCACAAATGGGCGGCTGGCATTTTCTATGACCTGATCAGCAAGGCAACCTCGATCGACATGCGCAATGCGTCGGATTTTAAACTGATGGATCGTACAGTAGTAGATACCATCTTAAAGATGCCGGAGAAACAGTTTTTCTTCCGTGCCATCTCTTCCTGGGTGGGATTTCGTTCTACCACAGTGGAGTTTGAAGTGCAGGAGCGTACGGAAGGCGTGTCCAAATGGTCAGTCAAATCACTGATCCGCTATGCGGTGACGAATATCACTTCGTTTTCATCTGCACCGCTGCAGCTTGTGACGTTAAGCGGGATTCTCTTCTTCCTGTTTGCCCTTGTTTTAGGCATCCAGACCCTGGTACGTTTTGTGACAGGGGATGCGCTGGAAGGATTTACGACCGTGATCATGTTACAGCTGATCACCGGAAGCATCCTGATGGTCGCGATCGGGATCATCGGTTATTATATTGCAAAGATCTATGATGAAGTGAAGGAACGTCCGCGTTTCATCGTAGAGGAAGAAGCTGGAGAAAAGGAAGAAAAGTATGAGTAAAATCAAAGCACTGCTGGAAAAATACAGAGAAGTCATTAGTTATATTTTCTGGGGCGTTATGACAACACTGGTAAATTATGTTGTCTACTTTATCTGCACAAAGGCACTGGGGATCGAATACCTGATCAGTAACGTGATCGCGTGGTTCTTATCCGTTCTGTTTGCATTCTGGGTAAATAAAGTCTATGTATTCCGTTCGTATGAAAAGGATGCAAAGACGATGGTACGTGAATTTGGAACTTTTGTTTCTGCCCGTGTCTTATCCGGTGTATTAGAGACCGGAATGTTAGCATTATTTGTGGAAACAATGCACTTTAATGACTCAGTGGTCAAAATCGCAGCCAGTGTACTGGTCGTTATCATCAATTATGTGCTGAGTAAATTGATCATATTTAAAAAACAGGAGGACAAGGCATGAATGCAGCCATGAGTACGCCGGACGGATTTGTCAAAGAGGTGTGGAACAAGATCCCTGCGGCAGTGAAATCCGCATTTTTCGGCGCGATCGTGATCGGGCTTTTGACACACATTTACGAGTTTACCAACAAATTATACAACTATGATGAACTGATGAATACACCAAACGGATATGGAACAGGAGCCGAATCCGGTCGCTGGTTCTTAAAGATCCTGGGTGATATCTTTGGTGCACAGTTTGGAAATTATTCGCTTCCTTTTGTCAGTGGCATGATCTCTGTTTTATTGTTAGCAATATCCGCGGGTCTGATCGCAGATATGTTTCAGATGCAGAGTAAATTGTTTGCAGTGGCATTAGGGGGATTTTTTATATCTTTCCCTGCTGTGACAAGTACCTTTCTGTTTATGTATACCGCACCGTTCTACTGTGTGGCAGTATTGTTCAGCGTGCTGGCGGCATGGCTTATGATCCGTTTTCCGAACAAGATCCTTTTAAATATTTTTTCGGTGGTTCTGATCGCCTGCTCGCTTGGTATCTATCAGGCATATTTTTCCAATACAGCATCGCTTCTTGTCATGAGCATTATCCTGCTCTGTGCATTTTCAAGAGAAGAGAAAAACTGGAAAGAGATCTTTTTCCTTGCACTGCGCTATGTGATCATGCTGGCAGCGGGCATGATACTTTATTTTATCTTGCATAAGTTTTTGGTTTCCTATTGGGGCTTACAGGTAAATTCTTACCAGGGACTTGACTCCATGGGACAGACGAACGCAACCGAAGTATTTTCAGCGGTAAAAGGTGCTTACCTTGATTTCATTAATTTATTCCGCAGTGATGTGATGTGTTTAAATCCGACCACTTATGTGAGAAAATGTTATTTCCTGATGATGGCATCCTGGGGCATTGGTGCGTTATGCCTGCTTTTTGGAGAAAAGGGATGCAAGATCAAAAAGGTCTTTATGGTACTTGGATTTATCGTATTTCCGGTAGCCGTTTACCTGATCTACATTATGACACCAAACGGATGGGTGTATACGCTGATGGCATATTCCGTTGTATTTGTATCCATCTTTACGTTGCTCTGGGCAGACAAATTCCATGTGGCATTTGACAGCAGAGAGATCATCCGCAAAGTGACACAGTGGGTGGCAGCACTGACTTCCCTTATCATGATCGTGGTTTACATCTGGTATGGAAACGGCTGTTATATGTCACTCGAATATACGAAATATCATGACATGTCTTATTTCCAGACGATGGTGACACAGATCAAGAGCGTAGAAGGTTACAGCGACGATCTGCCGCTTGCCCTGGTGGGAAATGAGATCACGGATGAGACCAACAACATGGGAAGCTTAGTGGGCGGAACCTTTGGTCTTGGCGGAAAATCCGAAAGCAATATCAGCGCGTATTCCAGAAATCAGATCATTACAAAATACCTGGGATTTGCACCGCGTTTCTGTGGATATGAAGAGATCGTAGCACTTATGGACAACGAGGAAGTGCAGCAGATGCCGAGCTACCCGGACGATGGTTCTATCAAGATCGTGGATGGTGTGATCGTAGTAAAGCTTATGGAGTAGAGAATTGAAAATGAAAGAACAACAGAAAAATCAAAAAACAGCATATCTGGAACTATTGCGTATCATCGCATGCTTTTTTGTCATCGTAAACCATACCAATAGCGGTGTCTTCTTATCCCAGACACCGGACCATAAGGTCTGGTGGATATCGCTGACCTACTTTTTTATGTGCAAGACGGCAGTTCCGGTCTTTTTAATGATCACCGGATGCCTGATGCTTGGCAAAATAGATAACTACCGTAAATACATAACAAGGATCATCCGTATGGTCCTTGTTATTGTGCTGTTCTCCTTTATTTATTATGTAAAGAGCATGCAGGATGCAGGAAGACCGATCGAGATCATCGAGTATTTCAAACTGATCTATCAGAGACATGTGACCAACGCGTACTGGTACTTATATTTATATCTTGGTATTCTGCTTATGATGCCGTTTTTCCAGATCTTAAGTACCAATATGAAGCGGAGAGAGTATCAGATCTTAATGCTGATCTCCGTTGTGGCAATGGGTGGACTTCCGGTTCTCATCCATTACCGTCCGGGATTTTCCTTAAGTTATATGTTCACGGAGCCGTTTCCATCGGTTTATGTGGGTATGCTGTTTGTAGGCTATTATCTGACCCACTATGTGGAAGTAAAGAAAAAATATGCGATCATCAGTGCCGTTCTTTTCATCGGTCTGGTGGCAGCAGAAGTTGTGCTTACGTTCCATGAATATAACGTAAGACCGGAGAGTCTGTTATTCCTAGAAGAGAGAACAAACTTAAATATTACGTTATCGGCAGCGGCACTTTTCTATCTGGCACGTTATTTTGGAAGCGTATTCCACAAAGAGCTGTTCTGGAAAGTGATCGTGTTTGTCGGAAGCTGTTCGTTTGGCATCTATCTGTTCTCTGATTTATTTGTCAATCTGTATGAACAGTTTTATAATAATATCAGTGTTACGATGAACAGCATGATTGCAGTGCTGATCTATGAATGTATGGTATTTTTCAGCGGACTGGTACTGACTGTGATCCTCAAAAAGATACCGTATCTGAAGAAACTCGTTTAACGATATGTACGATAACATGGGAGAGGAGAAGCAAATATGACAATATTGATCAAAGGCGGAAAAGTCATCAATCCGGCTACCGGGATGGAAGAAGTTGCAGATGTTCTGGTAGAAAACGGGGTGGTTTCCAAGATCGCAAAAGGGATTAAGGATAAGGCAGAAAAACAGATCAATGCAAAGGGCTGTTTTGTCATGCCGGGATTTATTGATATGCACGTGCATTTAAGAGATCCGGGATTTGAGCAGAAAGAGGATATCGAGAGCGGCAGCCGGGCGGCAGCGCACGGAGGATACACAACGATCCTTGCCATGCCGAACACCAAACCGGTCGTGGACAATCCGGATGTGGTAAATTATGTGCACAATAAAGCCAAGACCGTAGGACTGGTAAATGTCATGCAGGTCGGAGCCGTGACCAAAGGGCAGATGGGAAAAGAACTTGCAGATATCGAGGGAATGGCAAAAGCGGGCATCCGCGCCATCAGCGAGGACGGAAAATCTGTTATGAATGCAGAACTTTATCGTGAGGCGATGGAAAAGGCAAAGGAACTGGACTTAGTCGTACTCGCTCACTGCGAGGATATCAATCTGGTCAACGGCGGTGTGATGAACCAGGATGAAAACGCAAAAGAACTGGGACTGCGCGGTATTACCAATTCCGTAGAGGACATCATCATTGCAAGAGACATCATGTTAAGCTATGACACCGGTGCCAAACTGCACTTATGCCATTGTTCGACCCACAATTCCGTTATGATGATGAAAGCGGCAAAAGACAGACATATGAATGTGACCGCAGAAGTATGTCCGCACCACTTTACTCTGACTTCCGCAGACATCAAAAAGGCAGAGCCATCCATGGACGTACAGAAAAACGTACCGATCGATATGGATGCCGACACCAACTACAAGATGAACCCGCCGCTTCGTAAGGCAGAGGATGTGCAGGCACTCAAAGAGGGACTGCGCGACGGTATCATGGACGTGATCTCAACCGACCATGCACCGCACACCTTTGATGATAAGAACACCTCAATGAAAAAGGCACCGTTTGGTATCGTAGGACTTGAGACCGCAGCACCGCTTACCTATACGGAACTCGTGCTGGGCGGTTACCTGACCCCAATGCAGATGGCTGAGAAGATGAGTTACAATGCCGCAAAGATCATTGGGATCGACAAGGGAGATATCCAGCCGGGAAAGGTGGCGGATATTGTGATCTTTGATCCGAATGTGACCTATCAGATCGATAAGAATACCTTTGCGAGCAAAGGAAAGAATACTCCGTTTGACGGAAGAACCGTGACCGGAAAGGTACGCGCGACCATCGCAGGCGGACATGTTGTATACGAAGAAAATGCTTAAAGGAGAGTAGCAGGATGCAGACAAAATTTGAAGAGATTGCACCGATTGTAAGACAGGAAGAGATCGCAGATGATATCTACAGTATGTGGATCGAGGCAAAAGACATTGCAGAACATGCCAGAGCAGGACAGTTTTTATCCGTTTACAGCAATGATGGAAGCAGACTGCTCCCAAGACCGATCAGTATTTGTGAGATTGACAGAGAAAAGGGAAAACTGCGTTTAGTTTACCGTGTTGCAGGAAAAGGAACCAAAGAATTTTCTGATATGCATGCAGCAGCAACCTTAAAAGTAATGGGCCCTCTGGGAAATGGTTTCCCGAAAAAAGAGAAGAAAGCATTTCTGATCGGCGGTGGGATCGGGATCCCGCCGATGTTAGAGCTTGCAAAAGAGTTAGACTGTGAAAAACAGATGGTACTCGGATACCGCGATGAGTTATTTTTAAACGATGAATTTAAACCATATGGAACTGTTACGATCGCAACCGAAGATGGCAGTGCAGGAACAAAAGGAAATGTGTTGGATGCTATCCGTGAAAACGGACTGACTGCAGATATCATCTATGCCTGCGGACCGACTCCGATGCTCCGTGCTATCAAGCAGTATGCGGCTGAACATGACATTGAGTGTTATATTTCCATGGAAGAACGTATGGCATGCGGGATCGGTGCCTGCCTTGCCTGTGTCTGCCAGTCGAAGGACAAGGATGCACACAGCAACGTGAACAACAAGAGGATCTGTAAGGAAGGACCTGTATTTTTAGCAGAGGAGGTAGAAATCTAATGAATATGAGTGTGGATTTATGTGGGGTAACCTTAAAAAATCCGGTGATGACTGCCTCCGGAACCTTTGGTGCAGGAGAGGAGTACTCCGAATTTGTAGACTTGAACCGTCTGGGTGCTGTTGTGACAAAGGGTGTTGCTAATGTTCCATGGGAAGGCAATCAGACACCGAGAGTAGCAGAAGTTTACGGTGGTATGTTAAATGCGATCGGACTCCAGAATCCGGGCATTGATCTGTTTATCGAGAGAGACATTCCGTTTTTAAAACAGTATGATACAAAGATCATTGTCAATGTATGCGGACATACCACAGAGGAATATATTGAAGTGGTAGAACGTCTTGCAGAGCAGCCGGTGGATATGCTGGAGATCAATATCTCCTGCCCGAATGTCAAAGAGGGCGGCATTGCCTTTGGACAAAATCCAAAGATGGTAGAGACGATCACAAGTGAGATCAAAAAACATGCCAGACAGCCGGTGGTCATGAAATTATCTCCAAATGTAACAGACATTACAGAGACGGCAAAAGCGGCTGAGGCAGGTGGAGCGGATGCGCTATCTCTGATCAATACCTTAACCGGTATGAAGATCGACGTGAATCGCCGCTGCTTTGTGCTGGCAAATAAGACCGGTGGAATGTCAGGTCCGGCAGTCCATCCGATCGCAGTGCGCATGGTATATCAGTGTGCACAGGCAGTTCATGTTCCGATCATTGGAATGGGCGGTATCATGAATGCGGAGGATGCCATAGAGATGATACTGGCAGGTGCAACGGCAGTTTCTGTTGGAACTGCTAATTTTACCAATCCGAGAGCAACAGAAGAGATCATTGATGGCATTGCAGCCTATATGGAAAAATATCAGGTCAGTGATATCAAAGAACTGGTTGGAGCGGTCAGAGAACGTTAGCAGATATGGAGGAAAAAATTGCAGAAAGAATTTGTAGAATTTGATCAGTCTGCTTTTGCTCTGTCTGCTATATAGATTAAGAAAAAAGGGAATGGCAGATTTTGTCCTAACAAAGGCGACAAAACCAGGAGGAGGAATTGGATGGGAAGGAAAGATGTGATGAAAAAGGGAACGGCATGGCTGCTGGCGGCAACGTTGCTGGTGGGATTTCTCCCCATAGCAGGAACACCAACCACCGTACAGGCGCAAACTGGTGAAGCAACGGAAACTACAACGGCTAAGAACATTGCAGGACTTGGTACAGGCATGATTGCCGGTCCGACAGTACCATCTGCGGATACAGATGCATGGAAGGGTAGCTATGTATATTTTGGTAACTATGATGCGGATGGTGTTGGAACAGCAGAGCCTACAAAATACCGTGTATTAGATGCCAACACCACAAGGTTCAGTGAGGCAGACGACGATGGTAATAAGGCTGAGACTATGCTATTAGATAGTGATAAAATCCTCTATTATCAAAAGTTTGATGAGGATGGTAAAGCGAATGAAGGATACACGAAAGCCAATGACTGGGCAGGAAGTGATGTAAAGGTAAGTCTGAACGGCAAAACAGACGGAGATGGAAATAAAACGCAAAAAGGATTTATTGACGAGGCATTTACCACAGCAGAGGAAAGCGCCATCGCCCAAAGTACCATCGCTACCCATAAACTTACCACAGATAGCACAGCGGACGGTGCAGTCAACGTGACTAGTTCGACACAGGATACATTTGCTAATTATGTACCACTGACTGGAGAGAAAGTCTTTTTGCTGGATGCAGAAGATGTATCCAACAATGCATACGGATATAGCACAAAAGATGGCAGTTGTGGAAACCGAAAGAAGTCAGGCAGCGAAGTTGGCTATTGGTGGCTTCGCTCTGCCGACGGTGATCGTGTTACCAACGCCGGCTACGTCTATTTGCGCGGTAATATCCAATCCAGCGATGTCAGCAATTCTTATCCCGGCGTGAGTCCCGCTTTGAATTTGAATCTGTCATCTGTCATCTTCACATCTGTCATCTCTGGAATCTCCGGGGAGACAGGCGCAGAATATAAGTTGACACTCAAGGACAGCGATATGAGTATTGCACCGGGAAGTAGTGTGACGAAAAGTGGCAATACAGTGACCATACCATACACCATAAGTGGAACGAATAGTGGCAACGCCACACAGGTGTCAGTGCTGGTGTTGGATAAGGAATATACAGCAGGTAATACCAATGAAGCAAAGGTGTTGGATTATCAGAAATTAAATGATGTAAATAGCACTTCTACAAGTGGAAGCGGTACTTATACCTTCCCGGATTCCTTATCCGGTAAGGTAGCAGGGACAGATTATCATGTATACATATTGGCAGAAGATGTTAATGACGAAAAGGAAACGGATTATGCCAGTGAGCCGGTAGAGATTCATCTGTGGGAAGCACCTACGGTATCCGCCATGAATTTTGGAACGGATAACATCATTGACCCGGCAGTACCGTTATCTACTGACGATAAATGGACAGGTTGTTATGTATATTATGGAAATTATAATCGCAGTCCGGTGAAATACCGTGTACTGGATGCGGAAACCACAGACTTTAGCGGAAGCACCAAGACCATGCTTTTAGATTGTGACAGTGTATTGGAAAAAAGAGCATTTGACGCAAAAAGTAATGTTTGGGATAGCAGTGAGATAAACACGTATCTGAATGGTGAATTCTTAACAGGTAACTTCTCTAAGTTGGAGCAGGATTCCATTGTCGCCAGCACGAAAGCGAATGCAAATGCTTCCGATGGAAAAGGCTGGAGTGCTTTGGACTATGCTGCTTTGGCTGGTGACAAAATTTTTCTGTTGGATGCAAAGGAAGCAACAAGAATATCCTACGGATATAGTGATACAGATGATTCTGCTGATAATAGAATAAAGAACTTAGGCAGCTCTGCAGCCAATTGGTGGCTTCGCTCTGCCGCTCATGATTATGGTAACTACGCCGGCTGCGTCCGTTCGGACGGTAATGTCAGCCGCCACGATGTCAGCAATGGGTACCCCGGTGTGAGTCCCGCTTTGAATCTCAATCTGTCATCTGTCATCCTCACATCTGCGAACGGAGCGAGCAAATCTTCTCCTCTGACATCAGAAAGTGGAGCGGTTGGTACAACGACGGGTACAGAGTGGAAACTGACTTTGAAGGACAGTGGAAAGAAAGTATCACTGACAGAGGAAAGAAATGTAACAAAGGCAAGTGACGGAACCATAACGGTGCCATATACTTATACGGATACATCAGCAGATGATGCGGAAAAGGTAAATCAGGTTTCGATTATGATTGCCGATAAAGCCTATGATAGCACAAAGACAGCGGGTGAACAGGAAGCAAAGATTCTGTACTATGGTGCATTAGATAATATTAAGAATGCAGAAGGAACAGAAAGTACCGTAGCAGAAACTAAGACTGGAACAGGAACTTTTGCACTTCCAAGTGGCTTAACAGGAAAATTGGGAACAGATTACCATATCTATCTTCTTGCCGAGCATGTAAGTACAGATGATTCGACTACGGCAGATGTGAATGAAGCCTTGAATACGGATTATGCCAGTGAGCCTTTAGAAGTAACTACGATTTTGGATGAAATTGATACGGTAGCAATTCCAAGTGTAGATACTCCGACACCGGAACAGGCATTTGTTACAGAGACTACCATTTCTTCTACCGGAGTGGCAGAGAAAGCAACTCTTACATGGAAGAAAGTGATAGGTGATTCTGAGGAGAAAGCAACCGGCAATGCAGAGTGGAAAACTACCTATAATGCTTATGTAACATTGACAGCGGTGGATGGATATACCTTTAAGAATGCAAAGGGTAAGGCAAGTGTATCCGGGGTTAGCTATAACGGAACTGCCGTTGAAAAAGATAAGATTACCTTGAATGACGATGGAACACTTACCGTTTGTGTAGGAGCGTTCACTACAGCAACGAGAAAAACAGATAGTGTAATCGCACCGGACGCACCTGCAGTGGGAACGGAAAGCACTTCTGATGACGGTACAGCAACCTATAAGGTAACTACTTCTGACTTGACAAACGGAGCAGTAACCTATGTTGCACCGACGAATAAAAAAGTAACTACTGTAATCATACCGGATACGGTAGTCATTGACGGCGTAACCTATAAGGTGACTGCGGTAGAGAAAAATGCCTTTAAGAATAACAAATACATCAAGAAACTAATCATTGGTAATAACGTGAAAACCATTGGAAAGAGTGCATTTGCAGGTTGTAAGAAGTTAAAGACCGTGAAGTTTGGTAAGAGCGTAACAACCATTTCAGATAAGGCATTTTACAAGTGTACTGCACTTACCAAGATTATCATTCCGTCAAAGGTAAAGACTATTGGTAAGGAAGCATTCTACGGATGCAAGGAATTAAAGAGCATTAACATTAAGACCAAGAAGTTGACCGCCAAGAAGGTAGGCAAGGACGCCTTCAAAGGTGTGGGGAGCAAATACTACAAGAAGGTAGTTGTGAAAGTTCCAAGCAAGAAATATGTGAACAAATATAGGAAGATGTTACAGAGCAGGGGACTTTCTAAGAAAGCGAAAGTAAAGAAATAAAGTATCAGAATGAAGGGTCGGCTTCTGGGAAACTAGAGGCTGACTTTTTCGATGTTTTCTTTTTATAAGTTTTCCGGTTTTTCTATTTTCAGGACATTTCTTTGGCATTCTTAGGCGTATACGACACAAAAAAACACTTGTCATGGTACGCAGTGCGTGATAGAGAGAAGGTGCTTTTATGGATAAGGAATCCAGCCAATGGTTTCACAGTAAGAATCGGTAACAGACTATATGCTCATAAGGGCAGATTAGACAACTGGTTACTGAATCAGATTCTTTCACAATAAGAATACGGAGGAGTTTCAAAGTGGAAATTCAATTTTTGAAACGGATTGATAATAGTAAGGTTTTATGGTAGAATAGGAACGATATTTGGAATCCTTCCTATTCTACACTTAGGAAGGAGGCACAAATGGGTAAATCCCTTAATGGTAAAGAAAGAACGTAGAGTATTAACGGTAGGTGAAACGGAGCTTTTTTAGCTATGCGAAGGACACATTCTACTACAATTTATATGTAGTGGCAATCGACACAGGAATGTATGGATGTAACAACGAGACGAATTCAGAAGGAACACCCGGAATTTGAGACAATAATAAAGGCGTGAAAGCCTTATAAACAGGAGGTTTTAAGATAAATG
>URUD01000016.1 GCA_900550935.1 uncultured Roseburia sp. | reverse complement strand
GGCTCTCACCTTGCTCCTCTTACCACACAAATAATTTTTCCTTGTTTTCCGATAAGTTCTCTAATATGTAAGCCTCACTCTCTGCATACAATGCAGCATCCTCTATTGCCCGTTCTACCTTCCCGGCATTTACTTCTATTAAAAGTTTGCACAGGAAATCTGCAGTGTCTTCCGCTGAATTTGGATTATGAAAACGATAATTTAATTTTGTCCGTTTCAAGCGAAAGCTACACCCCCTTACCTCACCTGTCCTTCTCTCCCATACTATGAGAAAGATTCTTAGATTAGACCAGACCTTTTAATCTAAGTTAAGCATAACCTACTTGAAATCAATTTACGTTCCCCAAATACTAGACTTTTGTCCATTTCCACCATACATTTTCAAAAATCACACCGTTCCCGGCTACACCCTATTTCATTCAAAGCCGTAAAGGTGAAAGAAAACGCTTGAAAAAGTTTTTATGTTACTAATCTTTTTCAAACGTTTCTATACCAATCCAATATACAATTTTATGATTAGCATCCGCTTCTTTGCCTTGTTCTTTCTAATTTCAAATTTAATTTTAATTCTATATTCACAACTTGGCAAGCAGTGCATTTGTACACACACAATGCGTTTTTACTTGTTGAGAATATCTCCCAATCCCTCAAAATCAATCAGAAATCTGATTGAACCATATAATTCTTTTTTCAATTTCATCCGAAAATTATATTCCAAATGTTTCAGGAGGCAAATCAATTCCTAACATCGCTCCAAATTTAAGACCAAATCTCACAAAGTTGTATGAAACAGATGTGACAACATTATCTGTTACCACAAAACCCATTTGCACTGGATTTTTTAAATTATCATCCCAACCTATCATCTGAGATAATTCTTCTTCTGAAAATCCTTCTCCCATAATCTCCTCTTTATTTACGCCGGCCATAAATGCTTTTCCTAATAATATTCCTGCTCTCACAAGCATAATCGGTGCAATAGAAATAGCACCAATAATTTTGTTATCGAACTGCTTAATGAAATCAATAACTCTCGGATTTTCTATTGCCTCCCGAATATCCATAGCCCCCGGAAGAAGTAAACTATCATATTCTTCAATATCTAATTCGCTCAATTCTTTTTGTGGTATAACAAGCAAACCATCTTCACTTCTTATAGGTTCTTTCGTTGCTCCAAAAACAACTACTTTCTTTCCCCCCAAGACCAATACTTCCATCGCAACACTTATTTCAAAATTGCAAAAAGAATCATATAATAATACTGCCGTTTTCTTCATACGTTTTCACCCTCCTCATATTTTTTACTCATTGTCTTCTAAAATTCACACTTCCATCTCATACATATTATATCAAAATCACTCTCAGATTTCCACCTGAGAGTGATCCTACTTTATCCCTTAAAAATTGCAAAGTTTAATTCCATCGTCCTACTTTATCCCTATTCAATCACCCAAACAATCTTGCCTTTAAATCGTTCTACATTGTTACGTCTATATGTACTGTACTCTTGCTGATGCCAAAATGTTTTGCCGCCTGCCGCACCGTCGTATTATTATCAATGATATATCTGGCGATTTCCATCGCTCTTTCCTCTATATAGCTTTTCAAAAAAATCCCCTGCCATACTTGTTTTTACATTGTATGCAGGGGAGATAAGTTTATGCCCTAATTATATTTATTTCCCAACTCCCCCTATTTAAAATCCAGTCTCATCTCAATCTCTCCATGATTGATTTCGCCTGTAGGTTTAAATCCTGCTTTTTCATAAACATGTCCCGCAATTTTATTCTCCGGTACATAATCAATGATCATATAATCATATTTTCCTGGTTCTTTCGCCATCTGAACAATCTTTTCAACCGCCTTAAAACCATACCCCTTATTTTGATGTTCTACCGGAAACATAATGCGCCAAATCACTAGAAATCTTTCCTCTAAATCTTCATCTAATAACATAAATCCTACCGGCTCATCATCATTATAGACTGCAAATGGATACACATCATCTCTCTCTTCTCCTTTTCACTCAAACCCAAACACATCCCTTATCCCTTCCTCAAACGTCTTCTTCCCCATCCGCCACATCGCTTTCGCATGGATCCTGTCATGCCAGACAAAACGCCGCAATACCTTGCGAACCGACCACATTTCATCATAGCTTCCCTGACGCAGTAACCCATCCAAAAAATCCGGTGTCTTTTCCAGAAGTTCAAATCCTCGTTTACGGCACTCTAAAATAGTACCCCCGTTATCGACATCGATCCCAATCTCTCCAAAATAATACTGATTGACATTCTTTGTATGCAAATACATTTCTTCCGCTGTGCGCGGGATCGATCCGTAAAAGGTCTTGCGGACCGGCAGCGCACTGACCGTTTTATCCGGTATCGACTCATATAACGCCAGAAAATCTGCTGCGGATCTTAATGCCAGCTGCTTAAGTTTTTTATATTCCTCCATTGTAAGCGGCTGCGCCTCTGTCTCAAACAACACATCGCTGTCTGCATCTTTGATCTCAAGATCTGAATTTTTTTCCTGTACGATCACTGGTTCGATCACCTCCGGGATCTCTTCTCCCGTCCATTCAAAATAAGATTGTATTTCCCCTGGCATCTTTTTTAGTGCCTGTTCCACGGAAGCACCTCTGGTAAACGCTCCAACACAGTTTTCTGCGTATAATAAGCTATCATTTCCATTATGTTCCCAGATACATTTTATTTTCATTTTTCTCCCCCATCTTCACTGTTTTATTATCCTGCCGCAATGCGATCTACGCTTTTTTCTTCGTTTCAGTATAGCAAAAACACTCCCGGGTTTCCACCCGGGAGTGCCTCCCACTTTCACTTATTCTACGTTTTTTAATGCCTGATCCATCGGTACTTTCTTGATCCTTCTGAAATCAAAGAACAGCACGATCAGATAGCCGATCAGCACGAAACCAAACATCTTTAAATATCCGACCGGTTCTATTACAAATGCAAACCAGCCGCTGTACTCAAATAGGATTGCTTTCCATACAATATTCATCACGATCGTTCCGAGTACCACGCTGATGGCATCTGCGATCACTACCACAATTGTTGTTGACAACAGATATAAGCTTGCAATCTCTCTGTTTTCATAGCCTAAGATCTTGGTCATGGAGATCGCATTTTCATTTTTCTCGATGATAAGTTTGGTCAGCAGATAGATCATAACTGCTGACAGCAGGATACATAAGATCTGGAAATAGTTCATATAAGATCCCATGGAATGATCGAGCTGATCACACATCTTTGTGATATCCCTCTCGGTAATGACCGTTGCGATCATATCATCGTCAAGATCGGTCAGTACCTCGTTTGAGAAATATCCGGTAAATGCCTCATCATCCAGATCAAACACCTTGCGGTAATTTTCATTGGAAAAAAACACTGCAATGCTCTGATATCCAGCATAAATACCTGCTACCGTAAAAGTGTATGACTTGTTCTCATATTTTTCTTCCAGTGTAACGCTGTCGCCCACCTGTAAGTCATACTTCTGGCTGAACGACTCTGTAATATAAGCTTCTTTTTCGCTCAACTGATCCAGCCCTGTGATCTTGACATAATCACTGTCTGCTGCGACACCATAAACCGAAACTTCCTCATCCAGTACATCACTCTTTCGAAGCAGGGACGTCATATTAAACGGTTCTGCATCCTGATTCTTCGTCTTAATGATCTCATTCTCTTCATCCTTATAGGAAGTTAAGACATACTGATAATCTGCAAACATCATGTCTTTCGCATGCGACTTGTAATAACTTAATGTATCCGGCATACCGACTGCCATCGCGAGCATTACCATGATAAAGAAGATACCAACAAACAGCACCAGATAGTTTGCCATATTCTGGAACATGATACGCAGACGGAAACGATGAAAGAAGTTCCATCTCGGCAGACGGATCGCTTTTTTCCGTTTTGTCTTCTTCAGATCATGCCGCAGGAACTGCAATGGTGTGTGGTGCATCATGCGGACAATGACGATCAGGTTTACCACGAACATCAGCACGATCGGGATCATGGTTGTCTTATAAAACGCATCCGGATTCCAGATCGTTTTATAGGTCGGCAGGCTGTAGCTGTTATAGTACATGGACACGACAACATTTTTAAATACCGTATAGCCCAGTATATTTCCAATGATGGCAGCAAGCAGTGTCACGATCACCGGCATAGAAATGTAGTGGCGTATCAGTTCGCCCCTTGTGTAACCGGATGCACGCAGTGTACCGATCGCAGATGCCTCCTTCGTAATCGTATTGCTGATCGTAATGGCAAAAATAAATGCAATGATGACGATCAGAATATCGAGCAGCACGCCGCCCATCGCTTCATCGGAACCCATATCATCCGTAGCAAAATGGATGGCAGGGTTTGCATATGCCGGAACATAATCCTCAATCTCATTGTCTGCTACAACAGTCTGTGTCAGAAGTGCACGCATAAAATCATCCGAGCATTTCTTTTCTTCTTTTTCATCCGCAGGTGACGTCTCATACTTCCATGCATAGGAATAATGGATGCTTTCATGCAATCTGTCAAATCCCGCATTCGTTACCATTGCCACGTCAAATTTCAACGCATCAAACATCAGGTCCGTACTCTTTTCATGCAGCGTTGCATAATTGACATAGGCAATAAGACCTGTTACCTGATAGGGCTGACCTCCCACCTTGACCGTATCGCCAACCTTGATGCCGACGTTGTCCGCGTGCATACGGTCTATCGCGATCTCATCCTCCGCTTCCGGGAAACTTCCGTCCATCAGACATGCCTCATTGATCTCATCTGTTCTGGCAAAAACACGGATGGTTCCGTCAGCAGTTCCATCATTATTATAATCTTCCTCTTCGTTTCGGAAGAAATTTTCATACAGGCTGACCGGAGTCACTATAAAATCCGGATCATTTAACTTATAGTTTTCCTCGGCATCGGCATATTTTTCATCGATCTCTTTCTGAACCTTATCCCATGCCTCATCGTAGGCTTCCTCATACGCTTTGTCGTAAGCCTCGTCGTAGGCTTTGTCATATGCCTCATCATATGCCGGCTGGTATGCCTCTTTGTAGGCTTTATCATAAGCACTCTGATAGGTTCCTGCCTGTTTTGCCTGTGCAATCGCAGTCTCTAACATGGCAGATGCCGTTGCTTCATCGGCACCCTGTGCCAGCAATGACTGTTTTATCTGCGCGGCAAATGCCCTGTCAAACTCCGGCGTAAACTGTCCGTCAAAGCCTTCTTTGAATGAGTCCTCGAATTTCGCATCAAATTCCTTCTGGAACTTTTCATCAAATTCATCCGCAAATTTCTCATCCAGTTCCTTTTTGGCTTTGTCCGTATAGTATTCTTTGACATCCGCCTTTTCGCCGGATGTGACCGCTTTCAGTAATTTCTCGTCTGCCTGTTTCTTTAACTCAAAATGACCGTCCTCCAGCTTATAAAGACTCTTTCCCTCACTGGCAGAAGTCATCATGCTTTCATTTGCCACATACATACCGGATACAAATCCGATCGTAAGGATCAGAAACAGGCTCACAACAAGATATTTGCTCCAGTCCCCGAGCAGTTCTCTGGGGATCCGCCTGATCAGCGGATTTCTTATCTTTTTCTTTTTCATAACCGCACGCCCCTTACCATTCTAACTCTTCTGCAGAAACCTTATGTTCATTGATTTCATTGCGGCGTACCTTCCCATCACGGAGTTTGATCACATGGTCTGCCATATGTCTGATCTCTTCGTTATGCGTTACCATGATAATGGTGTTGCCGTATTTTACATTGACATCCTCGATCAGCTTTAAGATTTCCTTTGAAGTATTGTAATCCAGTGCACCGGTCGGCTCATCACAGAGCAGGATATCCGGATTTTTCACGATCGCACGGCCAATGGAAACCCTCTGCTGCTGACCACCGGAAAGCTGGTTCGGCAGTTTATAACGGTGTTCGTAAAGTCCTAATGTATGTAACAGGTCATCAATATCCAGCGGGCTGTCGGACAGATACGCTCCTACCTCGATGTTCTCCTTTACATTCAGATTTGCGATCAGGTTATACATCTGAAATACATAACCGAGATGCTTTCTACGATACTGTGTCAGTTTCTTTTCCCCAAGCTCTTCTAATTTGTCTCCATCAATGGAAATGTAACCGGAGTCTGCGCTGTCGATACCTCCGATGATATTTAACAGTGTCGATTTACCGGAACCGGACGGTCCAAGCAGCACACAAAATTCTCCTTTTGCAACGGAAAAATTCATTCCACGCAGCACTTCCTGTCTGGTCTCTCCACTTCCAAAGGCCTTCTTCAAGTCCACAATTTCCAAAAATTTTCTTTCTTCCTCTGACATAAGCTCCCCTTCTTTCTCTTCCTTTCTTTCGTCTAAATCAATATATTCTATAGCTTACTTTTGTTAGTTTTGTCTAACTTATGGGTACAATATAACACATTACTCTTTCTTTGCCTAGTCCCTCTTTTCCGATTTCGTGGAAAAAAGCTTTGCAAAAAACGATTTTTTTTCTTTCTCTTCCTTCTTATCCTCCGGAAAACGTTCCTCTGTTTCAGAATAGCCTGGCAGCCTGTCCTCATAAACCCAACAGTCCTCCACATCGGTCCTGCCGTTTAATTTCCGGCACATCTCCTTGATGACTTCCATCATCGTATCCAGCATTTTTCCGGCATTCTGCGCCATCCGGTCTTCATAACGCATGCCGCGATCCGGTCCGTCTACGCCAAGGATGCAGTCATCCCCGATCACCCGTAAGCGGTTCAGGCGGTCACGCTGTTCCTTTCGCACACTGCTTAGGAAATGGCTTACCATCGCATTATGTGCTTCACTTTCCGTATAACACAAAAACTGCTCCAATGTCGTTCCATCCGGAAAACCAACTTCATAATGTTCATTATAAAAATAGCAGATCCGCTCCGCAGCATCGCGGAGTGTCATGCCGCACTCCCTCGGCTGCTTCCAGTAAAAATTCTCTGCCTGCTCCAACAGATCTGCGATCTGCTGGTAAGCCTCTTTCATTTTTTCATCTGTAAATTCATACTCCATCATAAATGAAAAATTCATCGTATTCCTCATCCCCGGCATCTGCCCTGTCCGTTCTTTATTTTCCTTCCTGTTTCGTCTGAAATTTCTGATATTCCTCTGTCGGCATCTCAAGCCCGGTGTATAATTTATAAGCAGCCGCTCCCTGCCATAAAAGCATTCCTTTACCACCAACCGTCTTACATCCAGCTTCTTTTGCCTCTCTTAACATTCTGGTCTCCTCAGGATTGTAAACAACGTCTGCAACCACCAGGTTCTTATGAAACATGGACTTGTCTACCAATGAAATGTCATCATGCGGTTTCATACCGGCAAGCGTACCATTTACAAGAATATCTGTATTTGCGATTTCTTCTCTCAGCTTATCCTGATCCTCAATACAGTATACATTGACTTTGCACTCCGGAACCTCTTTTTCCAGCTTCTCTGCAGTAGATTTTGCACGATCTAAAAATACATCATTCGGGTTGAAGATTGAGATCCGTGCTGCCCCGTCCAGTGCACACTGTACCTGAAGTGCGGTTGCCGCTCCACCAGCACCAAGAACAACCATTTTTTTCCCCTTTACATCAACGCCATGCTCTTTTAAGTTACGCACAAAGCCAATACCATCGGTGATATGTCCAACAAGTTTTCCATTTTCATTTACAATTGTGTTAACAGCTCCAACAATCCTTGCAGCCGGAGAAAGTTCATCTACACACTGTGCAGCCTTGTTTTTGCAAGGCATGGTTACGTTACAGCCTCTCATTTTAAACAGGCGCATTGCATCCAGTGCAGCCGGTACCTCATCCTCTTTAATGTCAAACGCCATATATGCATAATCCAGATTATGATACTGGAAACTGAAATTGTACATAGCCGGTGAACCGGAATGTCCGACCGGGCTTCCGATCAATGCAAGTAAACCTGTTGTTCCTTTAATTCTCTGTTCCATTTTGCTGCCCTCCTAAGCCTCTTTGTCCATAGTGCGAAGTCTACATAATATTTCTTCGCAGATCTGCTCTTTATTCTTGCCATCAGTCTCTATTATAATATCTGCAGCCGCCTCATATTTTTCGCGGCGTTTTTCCATCAGATTTGCAATAAATGGTACTGTCTTATTATTCTCGATCAGCGGACGGTCATGGCTGTCCTTGACACGATCAAGAATGGTCTCTGGTTTCGCGGTTAAAAGTACCACGCGTCCGTTTTTCTTCATCTCGGCAACATTATTTTCACGCATCGGTGTACCACCGCCACAGGATACGACAACATTTGACTTCGACTGCATTTCAATCAGAAGATTGGTCTCCAGATTGCGGAAATACTGCTCTCCATAGTTCTCAAAGATATCAGAAATACTCATGCCCTGCCTCTGCGCAATAATCCGGTCCATCTCTACAACATCCATACCATATGCCCTGTTTAAATAATCAGATACTGTGGATTTTCCTGCCCCCATAAATCCAATCAGAAAAATGTTATATGCAAGCTGTTCCATAATTTCTCCTTTACTTTATCACTTTAAACTAATAATATGTGATATTATAACAGCAAACTTCGGAGAAATAAATACCTTTCTTTAGATTTGTTCAAGAAGTTCCTTAAGCTTCTCTTCGCGCTCCTTTACCGAGCCCTGGATCATTGCGGCACTTCCGCCTCCTCTGGCTCCGGCAGATTCCCGCAGTCTTGCTGCAATTTCCCTGCAGTCTTTCGTGCTGCTTCCGATGATAAACTGGTAGCCACTTTCTTCTTCGCCCACAAAAATACCACAGACTCCGGTATGGACCGCGGTGAGTTCATTTACCACATTACGGATCACCGGTGTGTCAAGATCAGTCTCAAATAAAATGACATTCTCCTGCTCCGCCGGGATCTCTGCAATCTTTTCTGTCATCAGCTTCTGTTTTGCTTCTGCCAGTTTATAGCTTAAATCCTGATTGGCTGTTTTTAATTTCTCGACCAGTTCCGGCAGCATCTCCTGATTGGCAGACAGGCTTCCGGTCAGTGCGTTTATGATCTGTGCCTTTTCGCGGAATGCACGCAATGCACGGAAACCGCATAAAATACTGATGCGGACTCCACCCTTATAATTGGAAAGTGTCATCACCTTAAGCATTCCGATCTCTCCGGTGCGTGCCACATGCGGCGCACAGCAGGCGCAGACATCCACACCCGGGATTGTCACAATACGCACCTGTCCCTCGATCTCAATCTTGCTGCGGTATTCTAACTTTTCCAGCTCTTCCTTTGTCGGATAGGTCACTTCCACTGGCCGGTTGGAACTGATGACACGATTTACCTCATCCTCGATCTCCTCGACCTGTGCCTGATCTAACACACCGTCAAAATCCATCGTCACGATATTGTCGCTGAGATGAAATCCGACGTTGTTATATCCATATTTTCCGTGCACCAGTCCGGAAAAAATATGCTCTCCGGTGTGCTGCTGCATATTGGAAAAACGATGTTCCCAGTTTAAGATTCCATGTACCTTCGTTCCCGGTGCGATCGGTTGTGGCAGCGTATGCGTAATAACATCCTTTTTGATCTGGACATCTGACACGTCAATGCCATTCATCGTTCCCTGATCCGGGCTCTGTCCTCCCTCTTCCGGGAAGAAAAGAGTCTGATCTAAGATCACCTGATATACGGTTCCCTCTTTTTTCTCAAGCGGTTCACAAGAGAGCACCTCTCCGTCAAATTCGGTCTGATACGCATCCAGGTCATATAACTTTTTTGTTGTTTCCATTTTATCCACACAGTCCTCTCTGCTTTGCTCTTTTATGCCTTTAACACCGGCTCCAGATTTTCTGTATCTGCACAGAAGATACCGCCGTTTTCTTTTAACATGTGACGCATCATCTGCTGTGCCGCTTCCTGCACTTCCTCACAATAGGTGATCAAAAAAAGTACCGGACAGTTCTCTTTTTCTGCCACTGCACATGCCAGTTCGTCCTTTGGCGAAAGTTTTGCCAGTTCGACATCCATGCTCTCTTTTTCCTGTAACAGGATCTCCAGTACACCGGCTTCCTCCCAGAGTTCTACCTCTGCGCCATGCACCTTTGCGCAATCTGCAAGTGTATTTACTGTTGTGTGCTCCGGTGCAAAATAGATCCATTCACATGGAACCGTTTCCTTCTTCATCTTATGATACCTCCTTTATCGTTCCGTCTTTTTTGCAAGCACCGGTCTTTCCAAATGCCTACAAAAAATCCACCATCGGGGAATGGTGGATTTTTAAAAGGGGGAGAATTTATGAAAAAAAGTTTCATCACTTATGTGATACTAATAATATATCCCCCATATGTGAAATCTAATTGTCTAATTTTTGAATACTCTTTGAAGAAAATGTAAAGTTTTTATATCGAACTACCAGCAAAGCACTTCATTGCCATCTTCTGTTACGAGTACCATGATCTCCCACTGTGCAGACGGCTTGCCATCTGCGGTATAAACTTCCCAGTCATTCTCATCATCTACATAGATATCTACTTTTCCCATATTTACCATCGGTTCAATGGTAAATATCATACCGGGAACTAACAGCATCTCCTGTCCTCGCTTGCTGTTATAGCCGACCCATGGCTCCTCATGAAATTCCAGTCCGACTCCATGACCGCCAATCTCACGGACAACCGTATAACCGTTTGCAAATGCGTGATCATGGACTGCCTGCCCCATGTCACCTAAAAATCCCCATGGTTTTACTTCTTTTAAACCAAGTTCTACACACTCTTTTGTTACCTGAACCAGTTTTTTCTTTTCCGGACTTACATCCCCGATGCAGAACATACGGGAAGAATCTGAAAAATATCCGTTTAAGATCGTTGAGACATCTACGTTGATGATATCTCCTGACTTTAAGATCACATCCTTGGACGGAAACCCGTGGCAGACCTGATCGTTGACTGAGGTACATACACTGTATGGATATCCCTCATAATTTAATGGTGCCGGGATCCCGCCCATCTGTGTTGTAAGATCATAAACGATCTTATCGATCTCTGCCGTGTTCATTCCCTCATGGATATGCTCTGCAATATAATCTAACACTGCAATATTGATCTTGCAGCTTTCTTTGATCCCCGCGATCTGATCCGGATTTTTGATGAGATCATGAGTCGGAACGATATGTCCCTGTGCTGCTGCTAATGCAATCTTCTCATCAAATGCCTGGTGACATGCTTTGTATTTCTTTCCACTCCCACACCAGCATGGGTCATTTCTGTTTATTTTTATTGACATACGATTTATAAACCCCATTTATAATATTAAGATGCCTTATGATGTACCGTGATATGTCCGAAATCGACACGATCCCAGACATCTTCATTCACTATCACTTCATGCCCTTCCAGCATCTTCTGATATGCTTCACCGCTCACGGAATAATCCTCTGTGCTGCCATTTTTTATCTGCGCATAAATAGACTGGTATTTTTCCGCCAGTGCAAGTTTTCTCATACTTTCGTTCAGTTCATCTTCCGAAACTCCCAGCCATTCTTTCTGCTCCTCTTCCAGATCGCTGTTAAAGTCATACTGGGAATTGGAAAGTCGTTTTTCTTCCTCTTCCTCCAGCGTGATACCCTCTTTTTCTGCCATGGCATAAAAGATTCTGTCATGGACTGCCATATCAAGTGCACTCTGTTTGGCAGTTCCCCGGATAAACGTCCCATTGGGATGGATATTCCAGTATTCACCGGTATCCTGCGGATTGTAGATATAGGCTTCGTCCTCGACAACCTTCTCCTCGTATGCGACATAAAACGCCACATCACGAAGGGCCAGGTCTGTGCCGTCTACCGTAACCGCCACTTCATCCAGCGAAGCTGCAAAATCAAGCGACTTCTTCTGTTCTCCAGAACGCATCGAGATAAAAGCAACCACAATGACGATCATCAAAAGGAGTGTAGAAAAACGGATTTTCTGATTTTTGAAAGCTGACCAGTTTTCTATGACTGACATAATTTAGCCACAACCTGATTGATAACGCTTCCGTCTGCTTTGCCCTTTAACTCTGGCATTACTGTCTTCATGATCATGCCTTTGTTCTTTCCGGCAACCACGTCTGCGTATTTCTCTGTGATAAATGCTTCTACTTCCTCTGCACTCATCATCTGTGGGGCATACTCTTTGAAAATGTCATATCTGGTCTGATATTCTTCCATCAGATCTGTTCTGTCTGCCGGGCAGCTGTCTATCTGCTCTTTGACTGTTTTCATCTCTTTTAAGATAACACGATCTACCAGGTCTTCTTTGATATCGTCTCTGCATCCCTCGTCGATCGCTACTTTTTTGGCAGCAGAAACCAGACTTGAGATCGCATCTTTTCTGACTTTATCTCTTGCTTTCATTGCTGCGATCATATCTTTTTGTAACTGTTCAAACTGCATTGTCTCTTCCTCCTAATTTTACCTCTTTTGCTATCATACCACTATCATTCCTAAATTACAAAAAAATTATCGGTAAAATTGCTCAACAATCATCTTCTTAAAGTACCCTGCGCACCGCTGTGATCGTACGGTATGTCGCACTGCCATAACAGATACCACTGGTGGGTGTAGAAGCATGTACGATCCTGCCGCCTCCGATGTAAATCGCCACATGTCCCGGATAGCATATGATATCGCCCGGCTGTGCATTTTCATAGCTGACAGCCTGTCCACTCGACTGTAAAGCATAGGAACTTCTCGGAAGACTCACACCAAAATGCTGATAGACAAGCGATACGAAACCGGAACAGTCCGTTCCCGATGTTAAGCTGTTTCCTCCATATACATAAGGATTTCCGACAAAATTGCCGGCATAGGATACCACATCACTGCCACTCACTCCGGTCGTATAGGACGGGTTCTGTCCTCCGGTCAGCCCATTGCTGCCTGACGTATCGGTCGTGGTGGTACTGCTGCTGTCCGTTGTACCTGTACTTGCTGTATTTGTACTTCCTGAGGTACTGCTGTCTGTCGTACTTGCTGTAGTGGCACTGTCCGCTTTTGCCTTTTTAGCTTTTTCCTGCTCTTTTTTCTTTCGCTCTGCCTCTTCCTTTGCCTGTCGTTCCTGCTCTTTAGCAATGACATCGTTCTGCTGGCGGATGGTGGACGCATATTGGTTTGCCAGTGATTTTGCACTGGAGAGCTGTTTGTCAAAGTCTGCGATCTGCGCGCTCTTTTCTGCAATGACCTGATTTAACGACTGCTCCTGCTCCTCGTAACTTAACTCAAGTTCTTCCATATCGCGCATATCCTGCTCTAACTGTGCCGTCAGCTCCTCTACCTGCTTTACGGTCTCCTGATATGCCGTCAGAAGATTTCTGTCATAGTCATACACTTCGGAAACATACTCGACCCGGTTTAACATTTCCGAGATATCGTCTGCCTCTATGATGACGTCTAAGAAGCTGTCATTTCCGTTTTCATACATATACTGGATACGGAGTTTCATCGCATCATACTGCTGCTGTTCTTCCTGCTCTGCGATCGCAAGGTCTGTCTTTGCCTGGTCGATCGCTACTTTCTGGTTTTCAATATCTGCTTTGAGCAGCTCCATATCGGTAAGCAAAGACATCAGCTGATTGTCGTATTCCTGCATCTCTCCCTGCAATTTGCTCTGCGTATTCTGAATGCTCTGGATCTGTTTGTTTACTTCATCCAGATTTTCCTGTGCTGCTGCCTTCTTTTTCTGCGCATCTTTAATGGTGGAAGCTTCTGCATTGCAGAAAACTCCCACCATCATCAGTCCTGCCATGCAAAGAGACAGCACTTTTGCTCTGCGGTATTTCTTTTTATATGTATTGGTATTTTTCATCCGAATCGTTCCTTTGGTTTTTCTATGTAAGCACTTTGACCTACTCGCGTTCATTATAGCATAATTTATATAAAATTTGTTCCCATTTCCATAAATTCACAATTCCTTAAGAAAATATCCGCTTTACGATCAGAAGTTTATCCCCGGCATTTAGTTTCTCTTCTTTTAGTCCGTTTGCCTCCATGATATCACGGATAGTCGTATGATTTTCCCGCGCGATCCGAAACAGGCTGTCGCCCTCTCTTGCAATATACCCGATCAGCCCCGGTGCTTCCTGTAATTTCTCCATATCAAGCGGTTCTTCCTCGATCTCTTTAATGTTTTGGATCTCCTCTTCCCTGAACGCAAGCAGATCGATACGGATCACGGCTTTTACTTCGATATGCTCCTGATCCAACATGGCAGCGGACAACTGCTCTAAGGAGGCTTCTGCATCCATGCGGATCTCGCCCTCCTGCCCCGGCACCTCAACCACCTGTGAAAACGGATACACTTCTCGGATATTTCCTACTGGCATATCATCTTCGGTTGTGATATAGAGAAGCTCTACATTCACAACTCCCTCGACCTGCAGTCCCTCTGTGGTCATTTCTTTTTTCTCGATCACAATATTTCCTTCGCAGGCGCAGATCTGTAAGATCTTCTCCTGCCCATCCGTCAGTTCCATCTGCTCTGTGATCCTGCCCTTCGCACTGTTTTTGATCAGAAGATGTTCCACTCTTCCCATCTCCCAGACCGGTGTTACCTGTTTTTGCAGCGAGTAGATATCGGAGAGCAGTTCAAACTGTTCCTCTTTCCAGACAGACATATCCAATTCCAGCACCAACTCCAGTACAAAAATGCGCTCCTCTCCGTCGTAATCCGGTTTGACTTCCAGTTCCATCGTCGTCGGACGCGCTTTTACCTGACAGATCACATCTGCCTCCGTGATCCCACACTCGACTGCTCCCTCTAACGGGATCGTCGTCTCAAACCACTGCAGACGTTCCCCCTCCTCTTCACTGTATAAGACCGAGAGTAAAATTTCCCCGGTTACCGCCACATTGCCGTCTTTTAGCCTTCCGTCCACATTGCGGAGTTCGAGGCTTCTCCATAAGATCTCCCGGACATTTGGCTTGCTCGATGGCAAAACGACTTCGCTTTTCTGGCGGCAGGTATCTCTCCCGGAAAGCAGCAGACGGAGTGCCTCCTTTTGTGTGATATCCTGTTCATACTGCTCTGCATCCTTTACACCACAGGTCAGTTCTTCATCCACTTCCTCTTCTGCCTGCACTTTTAACAAGACGACCGCGCGCACATTCAGTTTTCTGGAATTGATAACGCCAACGGTCACATCCTCGATCTCCCCTTTTACTTTCAGTGCTTCATTTCCCATCACACCGTCTAAATTCAGTTTTTCCTGAAACGGAATCTCGCCGCGCAGGGAGCTGATCTTTCCTTCTTCTTTGTCGTTGCGGTAAAG
Organism: uncultured Roseburia sp.; assembly: GCA_900550935.1. Classification (GTDB taxonomy): domain Bacteria; phylum Bacillota; class Clostridia; order Lachnospirales; family Lachnospiraceae; genus Roseburia. The sequence continues at coordinate 35,283 of URUD01000016.1, read as the reverse complement.
TACTTTAAAGATCAGACTGCCCTTTAACCAGACGGCACCGTTCTCGCCTTTTACCTCATCAAACCGGAGTTCTCCCTTTTCTTTTAGGATCTTTACGATATCCGGGCGGTAATCCGGCACATTGTAATCATCATCCAATGTGATCTGGCTGACCGCCTCTCCTTTTTGCTGTTTTCTATGTAAGGTTGCCTTGCAAAGTTCCATAAAAATTCCCCCATGAACCGAATATTTGTATCTATCTTATTCGGACATGGGGGAATTTATTCTACTCCATCGAGTAAAAATATTCAGTTGTATCGCTCTGACGCTAACATAACTTCATGCGAATATCTCTTGTAATGATATCTGAGTAACTAAAGGATAGTAACTGAGGCGGATTTTCCTCACGCTCATCTTTTACTAAGATGGTAAATACGCTTGGATACGCACTCTGGATCACACCCTCCTGGATGTCAACCTTATTGCGACCCTTATCAAGCTGGATTAATACTTTTCTGCCACACTGCTGATGCACTGAAGCCCGAACCTTACCGATGTCTGCCTGCTGCATTTGGTTTACCTCCTCATTCCGGTTTTTGTTATAGCTACCGGATTTTCTCGCTTTAGTATAGCACTGCATTAAATTTTTGTCAAATAAATTTCATCATTTTGCAATAATATCGAAAAAATTTAGCATTTACTCAAAAATGACATGCTCTTCCCGGTTCTCAATCTTTACCACGATATAAGGGTAACTTGGGCTTTTGTTTATAGTCTCGCCCTTTCTCGGACCGACCAGTTCCGTATCAAACAGGATCGCATTTGAAGTCAGATACAGATCCTTGATGCAGATGCTGTAGCCCCCGGTGTCCTGTTCTCCATAGCCGTGTACCAGATACAGATCATCATCCAGTTCATATGTCATCTTGAAATCTGCTGCCTTTTTCTCTTCAATCTGGTTTTTCAGTTCTTCGGGGAGCTGTTTTTCTTCCACGATCGTATATGTAAGGTCACTGATCTTCGTTCCGTTCGTTTCCTCTACACTGCATGCGCACAAAAGACACCCCATCCCGACCAGCAGGATAAATGCTGCTATCTTTCTTCCCATACCTACCCCCAGTTCTGGCTTCTATCTAATTCTATGCAGTTTCCGAAAAAACATTCCTCTTTTTGTTGTTTTTCTTATTTTTTCTATATATAATGAATACATGATAAGGAAAGGGATTTTTCCCGGAAAGGATATTTTATGTTACGAGCTATTCTCGCTCTGCTGTTTGCCATTCTCTACCTGATCCTTGGTATTCCGGTTCTTTTTGTAGAATGGATCATCCACAAATTCAACCCGAAAGCTGCTGATCTGTCCCAGCTTCGAATGGTACAGTGGGCGTTTCGTGTTATCTTATTTATCTGCGGCACCAAAGTTACCGTGATCGGAGAGGAAAATGTTCCAAAAGACGAACCAGTCCTCTACATCGGAAACCACAGAAGTTATTTTGACATCATCATTACCTATGCAAGATGTCCGGGGCTAACCGGCTATGTCGCCAAAAGCAATATGGAAAAAGTTCCTCTGCTCTCGATCTGGATGAAACGGCTTCACTGCCTGTTTATCAACCGCGAGGACGTCAAGGAAGCGTTAAAGACCATTCTTGCCGGCATCGACAACATCAAAAACGGTATTTCCATGTGTATCTTCCCGGAGGGCACCAGAAACAAGACCGACGATCTTTTGCTTCCATTTAAAGAGGGAAGTTTTAAGATGGCAGAAAAAACAGGCTGTGCCATTGTTCCGATGGCTCTTACCAACTCTGCCGACATTCTGGAAAATCATTTTCCACGCGTTGCAAAGACCCACGTGATCTTAGAATATGGAAAACCGATCTATCCAAAGGATCTGGATAAAGAAACGAAAAAGAAACTGGGCAGTCACTGCCAGGGGATCATTGCTGAAATGTTAGAAAAAAATAAAGATATGGCATAAAAAAATGGTTACCGTAACAGAATTTTCTGTCCGGTAACCGTTTTTTATTTTATTAATTTCTGTAAAGCAGCCACAACTGCCGGAAATCCCATAAAATGAGAAGCTTTTACCAAAATGGTATCGCCCGCTTTTACATACGGCACAAGTTCCTGCTCCAGCTCTTCTCTTGTTGCAAACTGATGGACTTTTGTCTCTTTGCTGCATATCTCTACTGCCCTTGCGATCTCTGCGGACAATGGTCCTGCACAGAACAGCTCATCAATGCCTTTTCCTTTGAAATACTCTCCCACACTATAGTGCAGTGCTTTGGTGTCCTGTCCGAGCTCTCCCATATCGCCCAGTACAGCAATCTTTCTTCCCTCCGCCTTGGCGAGCACATCAATGGAAGCTTTCATGGAAACCGGATTGGCATTGTAACAGTCATCGATAATGGTCCTGCCGTTTTTGTGGATCAGATTACTTCTGCCACCGATCGTCTCTACGGTCTCTATTCCACGGCAGATCTCATTCTCGTTTAATCCAAGCTGCAATCCGACTGCTGTTGCTGCAAGCGCGTTATAAACATTGTGCTCTCCGGCGATCGGGATCGTCACCGCAAAGCTGCTCTCGGTTCCGTCTGCATGGCGGATATGGATCACTGCATTGGTTCCGGTCAGTCCAACAGCACTGACATCGGTTGCATAGATCTGTTTGGCTGCCAGGGTCTTTTCGCCCTCTTCCGTCTCAACCTGCTTTGGATCTGCTCCAATACCATAAAAGACTGCCGGCTTTCCATTTACCATCTTTTTGTCGCAGAGCTTATCGTCATCCCCGTTTAGCACGGCGACACCGTCCGGTGTCAGATGTGCAAAGCTCTCCGTTTTTGCCTTTAAGATGCCATCTCTGGTGATCAGGTTTTCCAGGTGGCAAAGTCCGATGTTGGTGATCACGCAGACATCCGGATGTGCCATCTTTGCCAGACGATCCATCTCGCCAAACTCTGAGATGCCCATTTCAAGTACTGCGACCTCATGTTCCTGTCTGATCTTAAAGATTGTAAGCGGTAGACCGATCTCATTATTGAAATTGCCTTCCGTCTTTAACACCCGGTATTTTTCGGAAAGAACCGAAGCGATCATTTCCTTGGTGCTGGTCTTGCCGACACTTCCGGTGATCCCGACTACTTTGATGTCAAGGGAATCCCGGTAGTCTTCTGCAAGCTTTTTCATTGCTGCCTGCGCATCGTGCACAAGGATATATGCACCCTTTGGATCGGTCAGTTCCTGCTCGGAAAAAACTGCCAGAGCTCCCTTTTCAAACACATCCGGGATAAAGCGGTGTCCGTCCACCTTTTCCCCACGGATTGGAATAAACAGATTGCCCGGCTGCACCTGTCTGCTGTCGATCACAACACCGGTGATCTCTTTCGCGCGGTCCGCCTCACATCCGATATAGGTACCGTCACAAACTTCTGCAATATGCGCCAGAGTCATATTTTTCATAGAATCCTGCATTACATTCTCCATTCATCCTGTTATTTGTTCTGCTCGTATTTTCGCAGTGAGATCTCGATCAGTTTCTCACACAGCTGGTTGAAATTCATTCCGACCACATTTGCCTCCTGCGGCAGCAGGCTTGTCGGTGTCATTCCCGGAAGTGTATTGGCTTCCAGACAGAAGATCTCGTTCTTTTTATTTAACAGGAAATCGGTCCGGGAATAGGTGTCCAGTCCGAGTGCTCTTGCCACCTGCTCTGCATAATACTGCATTTTTGTGGAAACCTCTTCCGGCAGATCTGCAGGACAGGTCTCTACTGCACTGCCTGCTTTGTATTTGTTCTTGTAATCATAAAAGCCGACAACCGGTGCGATCTCGATGACCGGAAGTGCCTTAAAATCGATAACACCAACGGAGAACTCCCTGCCCTCTACATATTCCTCGATGATCAGTTCATTTTCCCAACGGAATGCCTCATCAAGTGCTGCCTTAAACTCTTCCTTTGTATGTGCAATGGAAACACCGATGCTGGAACCACCACAGCATGGTTTTACTACGCATGGAAGTGAAATGCCAAGTGTTTCTACGTCATCCGTGCGGTTTTCTTTTTTCATGGCTGCGCCCTTTGGACATGGGATATGGCTGTGCTCGAATAATTTTTTCGCCATGCCTTTGTCCATTGCCAGTGCACTGCCCAGGTATCCTGTTCCTGTATATTTTACGCCAAAGAGATCAAATACTGCCTGGATCTTACCATTCTCTCCATTTTCTCCATGGAGTGCCATAAAGACAATGTCTGCCTCCTGACAGATCTCGATCACGTTTGGTCCAAAGAAGTTATCCGACTGGTCTTTTCTCGAAGCCTTTACCTTTGCCAGATCCGGTGCTACTTCCGGTATTCCCTCGACTTTTACACTGACTTCCTCGCTCCGATCAAAAATTCCTGTGATCTCTTCTTTCTTATCGCTATATCCCATAAAAACATCCAGTACGATGACCTGATGTCCATTCTCACGTAATGCCTTTGCTACCATATCTCCTGTCTTAAAGGAAACATCTCTCTCTGTACTTAAGCCTCCTGCTAAAACAACTATCTTCATGATCAAATCTCCTTACCACTATTAAAACATTTCTGCTTTATAGTATACCTTTTTCCTGATGGTGGCAAGGGATAGACGGTGTTTTTTTGCCGGACATACGCAACAGCCACTGGAAAATCTGCCGCGCAGCCAGATCCTCTTTCTGTATCATACTTCCGTACCGGAAAATATCCGTTTCTGTGACCTCCCAGTTCTCCTGCAACGCCTGTTTGACAATACCGCATAAAACTTCGATCCTTCTCCGGTTGCACCACTCACAGGCACAGATGCTCTCCCACAGAATGGGATCTCTCCATACCATATTTAACAGCTGGTCCAACGTCTCTTCCACGGAGCGTTCTTTTTCTTTCCGCTCTTTCTCTGTTCCTGCCTGCTCTGTTTTGGTCTTCTCTTTTGTTACATTCATTTTTCATAATCCCCCTGTTTTCGTCTTTTGTCATTTATTATTAGTATAATATATTTACGACTTTTGTAAAGTCGCTTTTTGCGTAGGTATCATGAATCAAAAAAGCTGCCACACCTTTCGGTGTGGCAGCTACTGACACGTTTTAGTATTCCGGTTCGATCAAACCGTAGGTATTTCCCTTTCTCTTATAAACTACGTTGACATCTTCGGTCTCCGCATTGATGAATACAAAGAAATCATGTCCTAATAATTCCATCTGTACACATGCATCTTCCGGATACATCGGTTTCATATCGAACTTCTTGCTACGAATAATCTTGATCTCTTCATCTTCATCTGATGCCGCATCAATGAATTCTTTTTTGAATACGGATGCCGCATTCTGCTGTTTGGTTACCAGTTTCGTCCGGTATTTCTTTAACTGGCGCTCGATCACTTCCTCAACCAGATCAATGGAAACATACATATCGTTGCTCACCTGCTCGGAGCGGATATAATTTCCTTTGGTTGGAATGGTAACTTCGACTTTCTGGCGTTCCTTCTCAACACTAAGTGTTACATAGACATCTGTCTCTGGTGTGAAGTATTTTTCAAGTTTGTTTAACTTGTCCTCCACTGCTGTTTTGATACCCTCTGTCAGTTCAATGTTTCTTCCTGTAATCTTAATTCTCATGATGTCCAACCCCTTTGCCGTTTATTTGATACAAGATTTATATCATGGTTTTATTATAACATATTCCCAAAAAATATCAAGAAAATATATATTTTTTTACACTTTTTTCAGAATATTTTATCTTTCTTTGTAAAGCAGTCGTAAAGGTGCTGTAATATCAGCCTAAAGTCAGCCCCAGATAGCCACTTTTTTGCACAGGTGTCTGCTCGCCCTCCGGAAACAGTACCATCCCGCGGTGCACCTCTTTTGTAACAGAAGTCGCCTGATATCTGGTAAGCAGCTCCGGTTCTATCTGTTTCCACTGCACCTCCGATAATGTCGTCTCCTCCACGATCAGATTTTCCCCAGACACGCGGTACATCAGAAATTCCCGGTCAGTTCCCTGTGAGATCAGAAGCGTTTTTCCTCCACAATAAGCGTTTTCATCCATGGCATAACGGATCGCCGCCTCATCCCATCCGACATAGCCCTGCTGCGCGAAATGCGAATCCCGGATCTTTACATAATCTGCCGGAGAGATCTCTTCGGAAAATGTGAAAGGCTCGTCCGATCCTTCTTCTGCTTCCAGCATGACCAGATTTTTCCCTTCCGTCAAAGGTTCAAAGCCCATTTTGGAATAATATTCCTCCAGCTCCTCGCTCGCCGGCGATAACAGTAGAGGTGCAGCATAATGCGCTCTCGCAAACATCAGAAGTTTTGTCGCATAGCCATGCTTTCTGTATTCCGGCAGTGTTGCCACCGCATAAACATAGTAAGCCTCCCTTTTTTCCTCACCCTGCTGATACGTTGCAGGTAGAAAACTTGCCATCGAAACCGGCTTATGATCCACACAATACAAAAGCATCGTTTCCTCTGTCATCCTGTTTTGAAGAAAGAGATCGACGTATTCTTCTTCATCGCCAAAACACCTCTGCCAGATCTCCTGGATCTTTGCACGGTCTTCTTTTTTATCTGCAAACAGGATCTCGCTTTCTTCTGCGATATATTTTTTCAGCAATATCTCAGGATAGTAGGAGAGTTTCGCCTTCCGAAGTCCCGGATCTCCGGTGTCTTCCTCACGGTTCACATACGCATAATCCATACAGGCATGCTGTACGAACTGCTGGTTGATCATCGGATAAGCTCCCTGTAGCTGTGGAAATGCCTTTTCAAAATGCACCACAAACGTTTCTGAGTTAAGCGGCTCTCCCATCGTAAATGCGACGATCGCACCCTCCTGCCGTAAAATACCTCCGGTTAGTCCGAGTGCTTCAAAATGGTCAAATGCCTCGTGGAGTACAGCAATCTCCTGCTCCATCTCCTCGTTCCATTTTTCCTCCCGCATCCTGATCCACTCATAAGTCATTTTGCGGCATTCTTCTATATTTTCCAACGTCATCGGTTCATAAGACCATTCTCCCTGATCTTTGAACCGTGCAATATGGTTTCTCTTTCCATGCAGCTTCTTTCCAGCCAGCCCTGCCAGCTTTTCTCTGGCGTAAATATAATCATAATCATCCCTGTCCCCATATAGCAGAAACTGGTCCGGGAAATTACGGATGAGCTCTTTTCTGTCACGCTCCGTAAGTGGACTCATATGCAGTTTTTCTCCGTTTTTATGGCATAGAAAAAGCAGCTTTTCTATCACTGCTTTTCTATCCCCTCCTCCGATTGGGTAGGAGTAGGCATATGTTCCGTTTTCCTGAAAGCGGATCACTCCGCAACCCTCTATTCTGGCAACTTCCACCTGATAGACATTACGCCAGATGAAATTGTTGGCGAATGTATACTCACAGGCATTTCTGTCGTCCTGTGCCAGAAGCGGGTCCATCCATTCTTTATCTGCTAATGTGATCGGATGAAAGTCCAAATCTTTTTTTGTCATATCATACCAATCCCTATCCACAATGTGTGTTACATCGTAAGCAGTTAGTTCTGCATCAAAAACTTAATGATGCGCTCTGTGTCTTCCGGCTCGTATGCAACCAGTTCTAATTCCGGTATCTCAACATCCGTATTAAAAATAGAAGCAAGTGAAACATACTGGCAGAGTTTTGATTTTAAGTTCAGGCGGTCGCCCTCTCCGGTAATCAGCTCTACTTTTCCGTCACAGGAATCAATTACATGAAAAAATCCGTCGATATCTTTGATATTTCTAATTTTCATTTCTATCTGCTCCTTTCTATTGATACCCCTATCATAATACGATTAGACCAGAAATGCAAACGTAAAAATCCCTATTATTCGTCTTTTTCTCTCATTCCGCGGTAAATTAATTCCTCTGCCTCTTTTGCCTCTGCCTTTGTCAGCTGCGGCGTGTCTTTTAAGCGGTAATCGATGCCTAAGCTGTCATATTTCACCTTTCCCATGGAATGATAGGGAAGCACTTCCAGTTTTTCCAGATTGGGCAGTGTCCCTAAAAATCTTCCAAGCTCTAACAGTTCCTCTTCTTCAAATGTGATCCCCGGTACGACGACATGCCGGATGCGTACTGGCATGTTTTTCTTGGCCAGGTATCTGGCAAATGCCAGCACGTTCGCGTTGGAATGTCCGGTCAGTGCCCGGTGTTCCTCATCCCGGATGTGTTTGATGTCAAGCATGACCAGATCAGTTACCGCTAGCAGTCTGTCAATCTGTTCCAATGGAAACAAGATTCCTGAGGTATCCAGACAGGTATGAATGCCCTCTTTCTTTGCCAGTTCAAAAAGTTCGATCAAAAAATCGATCTGCAACAAAGGTTCTCCCCCTGTTGCCGTAACCCCGCCTGTCTTATAAAATGCACGGTTGCGGTTTAAGCGCGCGATCAATTCCTCTGCGCTTACTTCCGTTCCGCCGTCCATTTCCCAGGTATCCGGGTTGTGGCAGTAGGCACACCGCATCGGGCATCCTTGAAAAAAAACCACAAACCGAACGCCCGGCCCATCGACCGTGCCAAACGTTTCAATGGAATGTATCTTTCCCATATGTCTTACATCCTTTCGTGGAATGTCCTTGCAATGACCTCATCCTGCTGCTCTTTCGTCAGTTTGATAAAGTTTACCGCATAACCGGAAACACGGATCGTAAGCTGCGGATATAATTCCGGATGCTTCTGTGCATCTAAAAGAGTCTCACGGTTTAATACATTGACATTTAAGTGATGTCCGCCCTGCTCGACATAGCCGTCTAACATTGCCACCAGATTCTCTTCTTGGGCAGCCTTTTCTTTTCCCAACGCATCCGGCACGATCGTAAAGGTATTGGAAATACCATCCTGTGCATCCATAAATGGCAATTTTGCAACAGAGGCAAGTGATGCGACTGCTCCATGTGTGTCACGGCCATGCATTGGGTTTGCTCCCGGCGCAAATGCCTCGCCTCTTTTTCTTCCATCCGGTGTTGCTCCGGTATTCTTTCCATAAGAGACATTGGATGTGATCGTAAGGATTGAAGTAGTCGGGATACCGCCGCGGTAGGTATGATTTCCTTTTACATAACCGATAAAGGTATGCAGTACCTCTTTTGCGATCTCGTCGGCTCTGTCGTCATCATTTCCATATTTGGGGAAATCACCCTCAATTTCAAAATCGATCGCAATGCCGTTTTCATCACGGATCGGTTTTACCTTCGCATATTTGATCGCGGAAAGCGAATCAGCTACGACGGACATTCCTGCAATTCCGGTTGCAAACCAGCGTTTTACCTGCTTGTCATGAAGTGCCATCTGGATCTTCTCATAGCAGTATTTGTCGTGCATATAGTGGATGATATTTAATGCATTGACATAGATCCCTGCCAGCCATTTCATCATATCTTTGTATTTATCCCATACTTCCTCGTAATCTAAATATTCCGAAGTGATCGGACGGTATTTCGGTCCGACCTGTTTTCCACTCATCTCATCGACACCGCCATTGATCGCATATAACAGACATTTTGCCAGATTAGCTCTTGCCCCGAAAAACTGCATCTCTTTTCCAATACGCATAGAGGATACACAGCATGCAATTCCATAATCATCCCCATGTACCACACGCATGATATCATCATTTTCATACTGGATTGCAGAATGTTTTACAGATATCTCCGCACAAAAATGCTTGAAGTTTTCCGGCAGACGGACGGAATATAGCACAGTCATATTCGGCTCCGGTGCTGCTCCGATGTTGTTTAAGGTGTTCAGATAACGGTAAGACATCTTCGTTACCATATGTCTTCCATCCACGCCAATTCCACCGATAGCTTCCGTTACCCAGGTTGGATCGCCTGCAAAGATGCTGTTGTATTCCGGTGTCCGGGCAAATTTGATACAACGCAGTTTCATCACGAACTGATCGATTACTTCCTGGATCTCTTTTTCAGTAAAGGTGTTCTCTTTTAAGTCGCGTTCCGCGTAGATGTCCAAAAATGTGGAAGTACGTCCCAGACTCATTGCCGCACCATTCTGCTCCTTGACCGCTGCCAGATAAGCAAAGTAAACTGCCTGTGCCGCCTCTTTGACATTATTTGCCGGTTTTGAAATATCACAGCCATAGATATTAGCAAGTTCTTTTAACATGCCAAGTGCCCGGATCTGCTCGGAAAGTTCCTCTCTCTCCCGGATGACATCAGAATACATGATGGTTCTGGTACTGTTTAACTGCTCTTTCTTATCCTCGATCAGACGATCCACGCCATACAGTGCCACTCTGCGGTAATCCCCGATGATACGTCCACGTCCATAGGCATCCGGCAGTCCCGTGATAATGTGTGCGCTTCTGCAGGCACGCATTTCCGGTGTGTAAGCATCAAATACTCCTGCATTGTGTGTTTTTCTGTGCGTGGTAAAATATTCCACCACTTCCGGGTCTACGGTATAGCCATTGTCCTCACATGCCTTAACCGCCATACGGATCCCTCCATACGGCTGTAAGGAACGTTTGAATGGTTTGTCGGTCTGAAATCCTACGATCTTTTCTTTCTCTTTGTCCAGATAGGCAGGTCCGTGTGATGTGATCGTAGAGATCGTTTTTGTATCCATATCAAGCACTCCGCCTGCTTCACGCTCCTGTTTCGAAAGTTCTAACACTTCCTCCCACAGTTCCTTTGTGTCTGCAGTCGGGCCCTCCAAAAAAGAACTGTCGCCCTCATAAGGCGTATAGTTTCTCTGGATAAAATCTCTGACATTGATCTCATTCTCCCATACACCACCGTTAAAGTTTCTCCATTCCTGTTGTACCATTGCTTTTCCTCCTTTAAAACATCACTATTACTATAAAATGCTGATGTTCCCGGAAATATGCCTGGTTTTTTATTTTTCGTACGCTTATCGTCATAAGAATCAAAAAACCGACAGTCCGGGTTCTTCGCCCAGACGGTCGGCATGCTATCGTTATACTTCACGTGGTTCTCCACTTGTTCCGTCAGTCATATAACAATGCTATTGTATAATAATTTTTCTCAATAAGCAACCACAAATTTTAATTCATCAAAAATTGTATCCGCGATCACACGATATTCCGCGACGGAGGTCACTTTTTTTATTTTCTTTAAGTATTTTTCCGGCTCCACAAATTGTTTGCCGAGATATGCCCACAGTTCTTTCATTTTAAACAAGGTATTCCGGTCACCGGACATCACTGCCAGATACCCCTCTAACACATCATCATGAAACTGTTTTAGCTTCTCTTTTGTCAGTTTCTCCTCACCACGGATTTCTCGGATCAGTCCTGGATTTTGCAACAGTCCTCTGCCAAGCATCAAACGTTCTGTCTCTCCCGCTTTTTCACAGAGGCTCTTATATGCTGCCATAGAATGAATATCTCCGTTATAGCATACAGGATAAGAACAGCGTTCTCTTGCCAGAAGATATGCTTCCACCCGGGGGGTATTCCGGTAAAAGTCCTTTAACACTCTGGGATGAACGATGAGTTCTTCGAGCGGGTACCGGTTATAGATCGTAAGCAACTGCTTCCACTCGGCGTCTTCCTCAATGCCGATCCTGGTCTTAATGGAGATCTGCAGTGGACAGTCTGTAAAAATCTCTTCCAAAAAGCGGTCGAGCGCATCGGGCTCTGACAAAAATCCGGCGCCCCGCTTTTTTGCCGCAACCGTGCCGGAAGGACAGCCTAAATTCAGATTAACGATGCCATATCCATACTGCTCTAATTCCCTCGCGATCTCGCAGAAGTCATCTGCACGATTGGTTAAGATCTGTGGGATGACCTGCATCCCCCGATTGTGTTCCGGTGCAATATCATTTAGTTCTTTGTAATTCATTTTTTTATTGGTGATAAACGGTGTGAAATACCGGTCTATCCCGCCAAAATTTTTCTGATATGCATTTCGGAACACATATCCGGTGATGCCTTCCATCGGTGCCATGTAAAACTGCACGTCCACTGCCTCTCTTTTCTTACGTTTTTATAATGCTTCCCACTGTGCATACAGGGTAATGACCGTTCCATTCCCGGTGCTTAAGTTCTGGATCTGCACGAGATCTCCATAGAACGTTCCGGTTCCATCCGGTGCCATGCTCCATCCAATGAAGCGGTATCCTTCACGGACAAATCCGTTCGCCGTTAAGGTGTATGGTTTTCCATATTCACAGCTTAATGCTGCGGTTGTACCGCCAGTTGCTCCATTTCCGTCAAACTGTACCGTATAGGTGTTGATCGTCCATTTTGCATACAGGGTATAGTTCTTTCTGGTACCCTTTTTGATCTGGGTTACCTTGTGTTTGAAGTTTGGCTCTGTATACCAGCCGCCGAAGGTGTAGCCCTCTCTTGCCGGTGCCTTTAACTTAAATGTCTTCGTATCTGCATAGTAGGTTGTCGGATTTTCATCTAACATCATACCGCCATTTAATTCATAGTTGATCTGGTATGACTTTTTCTTCCACTGTGCATACAACGTGATCGTTGCGTTGTTCTTCGCGGTCAGGTTTTTGATCGTCGCACGGTTGGCATAGGATTTTCCGCTTCCATCTGCTCTGGTGTTCCATCCGGTAAAGATATAGTCGGTACGTTTGAATTTATTGGATGTCAGCGTATATTTTGATCCGTAATTACAGGTCATGATGTTGTTCATGGAACCGCTGGTCGCCTTGTTTCCTTTGTATCTTACCTTGTAACTGTTTTTGCTCCACTTCGCATAGACCGTCACATTTCCGGTGCTTCCCTTTGTGATCCGGGTGATGGATGTCTTATAATTTTTCTCTTTGTACCAGCCTAAGAAGGTGTAGCCCGTCCGCTTCGGTTTCTCCAGTTTGAATGTTCCGGTTGCAACGTTATACTTTGTGCGCACATCATCGGAAAGCTTACCGCCTTTTAACTGATAATTAATCTTATAAGTGATCCGTTTCCACTGCGCATACAGTTTTACGGTCGATCCGTCTTTGGTTGCAAGATTTTCGATTTCTTCTTTGTTCTTATAGGAGTCTCCCTTGCCGTTTGTCTGCGTATTCCATCCGTTAAATTTGTATCCGGTACGCTTAAATTTGTTTGCCCGTAACGTATATAAGCCGTCATATTCACAGTTCATATTGGCAACAGAACCACTGGTTGCCTTATTTCCATAAAAACAGATCGTATATTTATTTGCAATCCATTTCGCATAGATAGAAATATCTCCGGTAGAACCTGCCGCAATCTGGGTGATCTTGTTCGTCAGAGTACTGTCTGTATACCAGCCGCCAAAGCTGTATCCAGTCTTTTTCGGTTTCTTTAATGTGATCGTATCATCATCTTTGGTGTAAGTGTCCGGATTTTCATCATTATTGGTACCATCATACAGATAGTAAGTGATCTTGTACTCTGCCTCCGGATCAGGTGTTGGATTCGGGTCTGGTGAATCTGACTTGTATTTTGCCCAGTAAGTATCACGTGCCAGTTTTGCTCTTGATTCAAAATAAACGCTGGCACATCTCTCAAAATAACGTGCCCAGTTATAACCTGCAGTATAAGCTCCCTGCGCAGTGTTTTCCACATTTTTTACTTTGGAAAAGGCACTTGCTTCGCTGTGTGTCAGCTCGTACTGCAAATATTTCAACTGTGCATTCAATGTCTTATAGTCGTATCCATACTGGGAGCAATAGGACTTCAACGCATCAAAACGTACGCCATTCCACTGGCAGATACCATAGCTTGTCTTTCCATTTGTATCGATCACGCTTGCGGTCGGATTGAAAGAGGACTCGCTGTAGATATTGGCAAGGATACCACATGCCGCTGCCGTATTGACTCCGAGGTCATTTTTTAAGAAGTTGTAAACGGTCTTCTCATTGGACGAAGCGGATGCCAGCTTAAACGTGCTGTTTCCGTATGCTCTGGTCAAAAATACTCCGATGTACGGAATATCTTTCATCGCATTCTTGCTGACCGGATATAAATCCTCGTCCCACTCCGGATCAAATTCATAATAAAAATAATTGGTGTTTTCGTAATCACCCCTACAGTTCCAGGTAACCGGTATCTTTACCGGTTTCTCCTCTCCCTCCACATAAGCCTGAATGGTAGATGGCATCTGTTCCAGTAATTTTTTCAGTGCGATCTTGTTATTGCTATGTATACTGGAAACTGTATCGTCCAGGGCAACAAATTCCGTGATCCGTCCGCCCTCGGTAACTTCACTCTCAAACGTCTGCATCTGCGCGGCAGAGACGTATTGCTCTGCCGGGATGCCTGTTACAAATATGCCTGCTGTCAGCACACCTGCCAACAAGTAGTTCCATATTTTTCTGACTTTCTTATTCATTCCATACTTCCTCAAATCTAATAGGTTTTGTAACGGTTACTGATGCTTACTTTTCCGCTCACGCCGTCTACGGTAGCACTGTCACTGTATCTCCACATTACGACATTACCTGTTCCCTGATAGCCATGTCCTAAATTCTCTGCACGGCAGTTATAGATCCACAGATCCATTCCGGTAAGCAGGCTGGTATCCAGATATTTTTCCGGATATGCCTTTAAGAGGCTCTGGCTGATACCTAAGATGAAGCTGTAACCTTTTCCTGCATTTACGATCTGGCTCTGGAATGCTTTTACAAATTCTACTCGCTCCGTCTTGGTCACGTTGTTATAGAGCAGTTTCTCTGACTCTAAGTCGTAAACAACCGGGTAATCCAGTTTCTCTCCATTTAAGATGCTTAATACTTTCTTTGCCTCGCTCTCTGCCCCTGTCTTTGTCTGTGCAGTAGAGTAGCAGATAACACCGACTTTTAATCCTGCTGCCTTCGCATTTTTCAGGTTCGTCTTAAAGTTTTTATCCTCTGTTGTTCCATTTGTGATACGGAGCATGACATACTCGTATCCTGCTGACTTGATGTTGTTAAAGTTAATAGTTCCGTTGGAAGCAGATAATTCGAGTCCCTTATTCTCAGTTCCGAGCTTATCTTTTACGGTAACGGTCACTTTCTTTGTCATGTTGTTGGCCGTTGCACTGATGGTCGTTGTTCCTGCTTTCAACGCATAGATTGTTCCGTCTGAGGTAACGACTGCGATCTGCGCATTATCGGAAGACCATGCCACATAAGCATCTGGTGTTGCCTTTGCTGTGATCTTCATATTGGTTCCGGTTTTCATCGTAACACTTGTTGTACTCAGCTCTAATGCTGCTGCAGTTACTGCAATCGGTGTTGTAAAATCACTGATCAGGTTATCACGGATCGCCTGCACCTTATAGTAATATGTCTTTCCGATGGATACGTTACTGTCGATGAAGGAGTTCGTATCACAGATCTCACTTGCGATCTTATAGGTTCCGGTCAGGGATGTGCTTCTTACGATCGTATAAGTCTTTGCTCCTGCTACTGCAGTCCAGGTTAATTTAATCTGGTTGTTGTCAATGGAGGTTCCGGCCAAATTCGTTGGCATTCCAAGTACTGGTGCTGCTGATTGTACATCCGAATATTCACCATAAACTTTCTTGCCGTTCTTTTTCACAAAAGCACGAACCTTATAGTAATATGTCTTTCCAGTTGTCAGTTTGCTGTTATCAAAATATAGTGTGGATGCGGAATTGATCGTCTTTACGGATTTATAGGTTCCGTCCGCTGTTTCTGAACGTCTGATCTGATATCCACTTGCTCCTGTCACCTGTTTCCAGGAGACACGTATGGTCTGGTAATCTAAGGAAGCTGCTGTTACTGATGGTTTCGATGGTGTTACCTGTTTTGATACGATTGCAGAGTCGGCACTGTATACATTTTTTCCACCTGACTTATAGTACGCACGGATCTTGTAATAATAAGTATTTCCGGTTACCAGCCCCTTGTCGGTATAAGACGTTGTCTTTCCACTCTTTATTGTTGTTACTTTCTTATAAGTTCCCTTTTCCGTATTACTGCGGTAGATCACATATCCATTTACATAACCACCGGAAGACATCTTCACTTTTTTCCAGCTTAACTTAAGCTGATCCGAACCGGATGCTGTAACAGTAAGTGTCGGTGCTGCCGGCCCTGCTTTTACCGTTTTTACGACAGAATAAGCAGAAACCATTCCGGTTCCGTTTTCCAGTGTTCTGGTGCATCTTACCTTGTAATAGTATTTCTTTCCAAAAACAATATTGGCATCTTCAAAAGCATATTCACTCACACCGCTCTGCACGGCTGCAGTTCCAACCAGACTGTATCCTTTCTTTTTGGAAGTAGAACGGTATACTTCATATCCGCTTTCGCCGCCACCTGTTGCTTTCCAGGTCAGCTGGATTGTTCCATCTGATGCGGATGCTGCTTTCTCAATCGCCGGTGCTAGCAGAGTTGGTGTCGCTGTAAGGAGATTGGAATCCAGTCCAAGTACTACTTTTTTCTTTGAGTTTTTCGTATACGGCACCACCTTAAAGGTATAGTTTTCACCTGGTGTCAGATTTTTTACGGTATAAGAAGTTGCTTTTCTCTTACAGCTCTTTACCTTCCTGCTGTTTCCATTGGTTACAAGATAAATATTGTACCCGCTTCCGTTTGACGGCAGATCCACTTTCGTCCAGGTCAGTTTGACCGCAGTTGCACCTGCTGCCTCGCTCTTTACCGTTGTTGCCGGAGCAACCACTGAAATCTGCAATGGTTCCGATGCCAGACCATTTACCTTTTTCCCATTTACAGTCTTGTAAGCGCATACTTTATAATAATAATTGGTTCCCGCAGACAGTTTTTTATTTATGTAACTGTGGTTTGACTTTCCTTTTACAGTTGCTACCGTCTTGTATTTTCCATTTATACTGGTTGCACGAAGTACTTTATATCCCTCTACTCCCTTCATGCTGCCCCATTTAATGGTAATGCTGTTATATGTCGTATTTTCAACGCTTACCTCGGATGGTGCTGCGATTGTCGGAGTTACTGCGGTCTGATTGGAGTCCTCACCATATACCTTGCTGCTGCCACTTCCACAGTATGCACGCACGATATAAACGTATTTGGTTCCAGTCTTTAATTTTTTATCGGTATAGCTTGTTTTATTTCCGCCCTCAACGGTTTTGATCTTCTTGAAATCGTCATCACCGCTTACCTTACGATATACTTCATATCCACTGGCTCCTTCTACTTTATCCCATGTCAGTTTTACTGATGTCACACCTTTTACAACTGCACTTAAGTTTGTTGTTCCGGGCATCGGTTTTACGGTAACTGCATCAGAAGCATCTCCGTAAACTCTGGTTCCGTTTACTGTACGGTAACCTTTGACCTGATAACGATAAGTGGTTCCTGCTGTCACATTATTGTCTGTATAATCCGTTCCTGTCACAGTAGAAAGCTCTGCAAAATTATTGGAAGCTCCCTCGGCACGGTATACGGTATAGCCCTCTGCGCCTTCTAATGTTTTCCAGCTGATCTGTACACTGTTGTATGCAACCGCACTGGCACTCTCTATCGTTGTCTTGCCAAGCGACAAGGTAACTGCGATCTGTCCATAATTGTCCGATTCTGCATACTGCTGTGTGTTTGAAGCATCTTTATAAGTAACATAGGATTTGATCCGATAAATGTATTTGGTTCCAAGTTCCAGTCCGCTGTCTTTGTAGGATGTATTACCCTCTACCTCTGCAACCATCTGAAACTCTGCATCGCTCTCTCCCTTACGGTATACGCGATAGCCTTTTGCTCCCTCTACTGCACTCCAGGAAAGCTCTGCTGACTGATAAGTCGTTGCTGTCTGATTGACACTGGCTGGTGCCGCCGGTGTTACGATCACATGGTACTCAGTCGCATACTGGGTGCCCTTTACCTGTAATGTCAGAGTTGTAACACCTGCTTTGACACCGGTCACTTTATTGCCTGCTGCATCTAAAGAAATAATGCCAAGTCCGTCATCTGACCACACTACCTCTGCATCACTTCCGGTTGCTGAAGGATCAGTGTAGGAAATGGTGTACTCCGGCAATGTCAGCTGCTCGCCGATCGCAATCACACGATATAATACTGCGGTATTTAAGGTTACTCCGTTTGGTATCTTTTCTTCTTTAGTCTCGGTCTCTTCGGTTGCCTCGGTCTCCTCTGTGGTTTCTGTGGTTTCCGTGGTCTCGGTCACCTCGGTATTCTCTGTGGTTTCGGTTGCCTCAGTCGTCTCCGTGGTCTCGGTTGCCTCGGTATTCTCCGTCGTTTCCGTTGTTTTTTCCTGTTCTGTATTCTCATCCGTACCGGTTTCCCCGGCATTTTCTGTCTCAGTTTCACTCTGGTCCGATGTCTCGGATGAATCCTGCGTTTCCGCCTGTACTGATGTGGTCATGGCTGCATAGCTCACATTTTCAGAACACAAAACCAGGGTTCCTGCAAGTACAAGACATGCACCACGCTTTAACCATTCAAGCTTTTTCCTCATCATAACGCTCTTCCTCCCATTTTTCTTGTTCAAAATAATATTTTCATCATTTGGGACTATTGTAACACAAAAAAAATCGTGTTCATAGCATCTCTTTCATTTTAAATAAAACTTAAGATTTATTGATTCAGCAAAAAACCCCAGGCTTGCATACGCAAGCCCGGGGTCTAGGTTTCCGGTACTTCAATTTCCTTGATACTGACCTCATTTCCGGTCACAAGGTAGGTATGTTCACTACCACACTTTGGGCAGATCTTTCCATGTGCCACCGTGTCGTAGTCTTCGCCGCATCCCTCACAATGAGTGATGGCATGAAGTTCCTCGATTTTTAATTCAGAACCCTTCAGGGTCTCGGTCCGGTCGGCTGCCCACCGCCAGCAATCGGTAAGGTAAGAGGGAACGATCCCCGATACCTCTCCGATCTCCAACGTAACAGCGGACACGAGCGATACCTGATTTTCTTTCGCAATCTGTTCCACGCTTTTGATCACGTGGAACACAATTCCAAGTTCATGCATCTTTTTTCTCCATCATCGGAATCTTATTTTTCTTTCTTACCAAAGCGGATCTTCACTTCACGTTTTAACATGTAAGGAAGGATACCTTTCATCTTGTCTTCTGCTTTACGCATTGTACTGCATTCCGGTAAATCTCTGTGCAGATGGATGGCATCAAATTCACACTTGGTTGTGCAGACACCACATCCAATACACTTATTCGGATCTACGACAGATGCTCCACAGGAGAGACAACGTGCAGTCTCGATCTTGATCTGCTCCTCTGTCAGGGTCAGATGTGCATCTCTGAAGGATTTATGGCTATCGATCTTCTCATCTTTTGCCGGTCTCTGTCTGGACGCATTGTCATACTGGATCGGTGCCAGATTGGTCTTATCCAGTTCAATGAACTGACGACGGTTTCTTCCGATCGTCATACTTGCATTCTTATGTACAAAGCGGTGGATGGATTCTGCTCCCTCTTTTCCTGCTGCGATCGCACTGATTGCAAAGTTTGGACCTGTATAAACATCACCACCAACGAAAATATCCGGCTCAGCGGTCTGATAGGTCAGTTCGTCAGCAACAGCTCCGTTTCCTCTTCCAAGCTCTACCTTGGAACCCTTCAGCAGGTCGCCCCAGAGAATGCTCTGTCCGATACTTAAGTATATGTTCTCACATTCTACGGTACGGGTGTCATTTTCATCGAACTGTGGATTGAAACGTCCGGTCTCGTCTTTTACAGAAAGACATTTCTTTAATACGATACCGCATACTTTTCCATCTTTTACCAGTACTTCTTTTGGACCCCAGCCACAATTTACCTGGATTCCTTCTTCTTCTGCCTCGGTTACCTCATCGTCAGATGCCGGCATATGATCTCTGTCCTCTAAGCAGAACATAGATACCTCGGTAGAACCACAACGGCTGCTGGTACGTGCAACATCGATCGCAACATTTCCACCACCGATGACTACAGATCTTCCGTTTACTTTGTAATCTTCATTTCCACCGGAAACGATATGTAAGAAGTCTACTGCGCTCATTACGCCCTCTGCATCCTCGCCCGGGATACCTGCTTTACGGCTTCCCTGACATCCGATTGCAAGATAGAATGCCTCATAGCCTTCTGCACGGAGCTGGTCTAAGGTAATGTCTTTGCCGACTTCTACGCCACATTTGATCTCAACACCCAGTGCACGGATGATATCGATCTCTGCGTCAACAACGTCTTTCTCCAGTTTGAAAGAAGGAATACCATATACGAGCATTCCACCAGGACGCTCATTCTTCTCGAATACAACTGGTTTGTATGCTCTGGTTGCAAGGTAGTATGCACAGCTTAATCCGGCAGGACCACCACCGATGATCGCGATCTTCTGCGTAAATGTTCCACGGTTGGATGGCTGGATGATCGGAGGAATGTATCTTGTCTCGGCATCTAAGTCTTTCTGTGCAATGAATTTCTTTACATCATCGATCGCTACTGCCTCATCGATCGTTCCTCTGGTACATGCGGTCTCACAGCGATGGTTGCAGACACGTCCGCAGACTGCCGGGAATGGATTTTCTTTTTTGATCAGGGCAAGTGCATCGGTGTAACGTCCCTGTGCAGCCATTTTCAGATAGCCCTGTACTGCGATATGTGCAGGACATGCGGTCTTACATGGTGCTGTACCAGTGTCATAACAGTTAATACGGTTGTTGTCACGGTAATCGACATCCCATTTCTCCGGTCCCCATTTTACTGCATCCGGGAGCTCATGGCGTGGATATTCGATCGGTCCGTTATTGGTGCAGAGTTTCTGTCCTAATTTGGCAGCTCCTGCCGGGCAGTACTCTACGCAGCGTCCACATGCCACACATTTCTCTGTCTCAACCTTTGCCACATATGCAGAACGTGACATGTTTGGTGTATTGAAGAGCTGTGAAGTACGCAGTGCGTTACAGATATTGACATTACAGTTACAGATTGCAAAAATCTTATCCTCACCATCGATGTTGGTGATCTGATGAACAAATCCGTTGTCCTCTGCACGCTGTAAGATCTCCATTACTTTTTCACGGGTTACATAATGACCTTTATTGGTCTCAACAAGGTAGTCAGCCATATCACCGACACCGATACACCAGTCTTCCGGATCATCGGCGCAGCCCTCTCCAAGCACACCACGGGAGTAACGGCAGGAACATGGGCCTGCTGCATATTTGCCATCATATTTGTCTAACCAATGGGAAATGTGCTCGATGTCGATGGCCTCGTTTTCGGTCTCGATCGCTTTCTCAACCGGGATAACGTGCATACCGATTCCAGAGCCTCCCGGCGGTACCATAGGGGTTACTTTTTCCAGTGGTAAAAATGCCATGCGTTCAAAGAAAGATGCCAGTTCCGGATTTTTCTGGATCTGATCCAGTTTCATGTTGAAGAACTCTGCACTTCCCGGTACATACATCGGTAATACATACTGTTTCTCGTGTTTCGGGTTCTCCCAGTTATACTCGAGCAGACCAATGTTGCTCATCTCCTGCAACAGCTCTTCTAACTGTTTCTCTTCCATATGAGTCAGTTTTACCATCTGTGCAAGTGTCATTGGTTTGCGGACTTTCATCTTGAGGGCAACTTCTGCCATCTCGTCTGTTACCAGCGCAGCCAGTCCGTAGTACTCCGGATCTTCTGCTGTAACTTTGTGACCAATACGGTCCGTAATCTTCTGCGCCAGCTTTAAGATCGCTTCTCTCGGCTGTTCCGGCGCGGTGTAAACGAATTTTTCCATTTTCATACTCCTTATTTTTTATTCTTCCAGTCGGCAACTTCTTTGCGAAGATAGTCTGCCCATTCTTCTATGCCCTCCCCTGTCCTGGCACAGATTGGAATCACTTTTGCGTTTGGGTTACGCAATGCTATATTTTTTTTACACTGCTCCATGTCAAAATCAAAATATGGCATAACATCCACTTTATTGATCAGGACAACGTCACAGATAGAAAACATTAACGGATATTTCAACGGCTTATCATGTCCCTCCGGAACTGATAAAATCATGGCGTTTTTCACTGCCCCGGTGTCAAACTCTGCCGGGCATACCAGATTTCCTACATTTTCGAGGATTGCAAGTTCAACATCCTGTGCTTCCAGTCCCTCTAAGCCCTGTCTTGTCATCTCGGCATCCAGATGGCACATGCCGCCTGTGTGCAGCTGGATCGCTTTTGCTCCGGTCTGCGCAATCGTCTTTGCATCCACATCGGAATCGATGTCTGCCTCCATAACACCAATCTTCATTTCATCCCGAAGTGCCTCGATTGTTCTGGTCAAAGTTGTGGTCTTACCAGATCCCGGAGATGACATCAGATTTAATAGAAAAATTCCTCGTTCCTTAAGCTCATCACGGAGTGCCTGCGCCTGCTCGTCGTTATTCGCAAAAACACTCTGTTTTACCTCAAGGATTCTAACCTTATCCATTCCTAATCCTCCTGTTGTGTGCTCGTGTTTCACTATATGATACATTTTATCATCTATTCTATCCAATGTCAAAGAAAACTGGTCATACCAGAGCGATTTGTGAAAATTTTGTCAAATTTTCACAAATAACAGGATGCTGGATTCGTGAACATTCTATTAAAGTAAAAAACCGGTTCCTTAAAGGAACCGGTAATGTTCTAACGCCTGTCTTATTCCATTTTCACTTGCATTGGCTGTCACATAGGATGCCATCTTCTTTAACTCCGGTGCTTCCGCATTGCCCATCACAATGCTGTTTGCCACATAGGAAAGCATCGGAAGATCATTGTTGCTGTCTCCAAACCCATAGGTACGGTCCAGTGGAAGTTTGAAATAATCCAGTAAAAACTGGATGCCGGTCGCCTTCGTATACGGCCGTGGCACAAATTCCCGGAACGTTCCGCCCCGGTCGATGCAGTCGAACAGCTTGTCACTTACTTTTCGAAACTCGCGTAACTGCTCTTCTTCCTGATACCAGATGACAAACTTGTCGCAGAAATAATCCTCCGCTTCCAGTACATGCGACATGTCGTAATGACGCTCCCGAAACGTATAATACTGACGTTTTGCATCCGGGTGATGTAACGGTCTGCTAAGATCAAACACAACCTCCTGTCTGGACTCAAACAAAATATCCACATCGGTCTTTCTCGCCTGTTCTAAAAGCTCCATCACAGTCTCATGTGTCTGATGCACATAAAGCAATTCCTCGTCATGATAATAGATATTGGTACCGCAGCCACAGACATAACCATCAAATCCGATCGACCGGAACCGTTCTTCCACATTCTGAAAACAGCGGCCTGTATTGATAAACAAAAGATTTCCATTGGCGCGCGCCTTGCGGATTGCAAGAACAGCACTCTCCGGAATGGAACCGTCCCGCTCTGAGGTCAGTGTCCCATCTATGTCAAAAAATGCAATTTTTCTCTCCTTCTCCATTTCTTCCTCCCATTGTAACACCCAGATGGTGGTATGAATCATGCTTTTAGAGTATCACATTTTCCGTTTAATGCAAATATCTTTCACACAGATAGGCAAAAACCGGCAGTGTAATGATCATCAGGATCGTGTTCTGCATGACCGCCGTTGCCGCAAAGCGGGCATTGTTTTCGTATTTCTGCCCCATAATGACATTTAAGGAACCGGACGGCATGGCGGAGAGGATGACTGTTGTTGCTGCCACCTCATATTCGGCATCGAGAATCTTCATGATACCAAACGTGATAAGTGGGAACAGAAACATCCGAATGGCACTGACTCCATAGGATGCCTTATCGCTTAACACACTCTTTACATCCATTCCGGCGATCTCTGCACCGATGATCAGCATGGACACCGGCATCATGCAGTTGCCGACCAGCCCGAGTGAATCCGTGAGCACCGCAGGGAAACGGAATGGCATCACATAGAAAAAGATCGTGATAAATGCCACCCAGATCATTGGATTGCCAAACAGTGCCTTCCAGTCGATCTTCTCCCTGCCATCGCCACTGATAAGATAGATCCCATAGGAAAAGTACAGCACGTCAAAAACACTGTTATAGATCGCCCCATACAGTGTGCCTGTCTCCCCGATGATCTGTCCTAACAGCGGCATCCCTACAAATCCGGTGTTGGCAAATGCGATCAGCATGGTAAACATTGCGGTCTTTTTCGTTTCCATTTTGACCAGTTTTCCAATTCCAAGTCCACAGGCAAATGCCACGATATAATATAGAAACGAAATGAGCGCGATCTGACCCGCGCCCTTTAAATGTTCCACGCCAAACGGCTGCTGTGAGGATACGACCATGCTGACCGGAAGCAGCAGGTTGACCAGTAATCCGGACAGTTTCTGTTTGCATCCCGCATCGATCACGCCCATCTTTTTTGCTATAAATCCGATCGCCATGATCACAAATATTTTTATGGTTAATTCCAGTACAAGATTCACTTTCTGTTTCTCCAGCTTCTATTTTGTTACAATCTCATCGATCTTCTTTGGGTTTCCCGCCAGAAAATATCCAAGATTTGCACCGCTGATCAACTGCAGCTTTTCAATCGACTCGCTACTGTAAAATGCACTGTGCGGTGTGATTATAACATTATCACGCCCCAAAAGTCCACACTTCTCTAAATCCGGTTCTTCTGCTTCCAGCACATCAAGTCCTGCTGCCCGGATCTTTCCTGTGTCAAGTGTGCGCAATAATGCCGCCTCATCCACACTTTTTCCCCGCCCCACATTGATAAAGATCGGATGCTGTTTCATTTTTTCAAACGCCATGTCATCAAAAAAATGATAGTTTTCCGCAGTCAGGTTCATATGGTTTGACAGGATATCCGCCCGCTCCAACGCCTCATCTGTACCTATGAGCGTGACCCCTGCCTGTTCTGCCAGTCTTTTTGGTTCCTCATGGGATGCCGCATAGGGGTCCACTGCCAATACTTCCATTCCGTATGCGTTCGCGATCTGTGCCACCCGCTTTCCGATTTTTCCATAGCCAAAGATCGCAAGGGTCTGGCTTGACAGATTTTTTCCGCCGGCAATCGTATGGTATTTCCACTCTTTTTCCTGCTCTGTTTTGTTCGTATAATACTTTAAATTCCGGTTTAAGGCTCCGATCAGGGCAAACGCATGCTCTGCCACTTCCTCCGTACAGTATTCCCGGATGTGGCACACCGTCACGCCATGCCGTTTTGCCGCTTCCATATCAATATTGGAATATCCCACTCCGCTTACCGAGATACAGGAAAGGCTCTCTGCCTCTGCCAGTATGTGCTCTCCGATTTCCAGAAATCCGGTAATCAGTCCGGTTACTCCCTGTAATTTCTGTATCAGCTTAGCATCCCCTTCGTAGGCATATACCTCAAATTCAAGCTCTGTTTCCTGCTGTTTTCCTCTTGACATCCATGCGGTTTTTACACTCTGCATGGTAGGTTCATAATTACATTCCAGCGCATTTGGATAATCGCATATTAAAATTTTCTTTTTCATGGCAAACACCTGCTCTCTCTTTTTCCTGCTGCAACCCAGGCTGTTCCTCTAAAATCTCACGGATCGCGATCAGGACAACTGCCATCTCCTGTTCGGTTCCGATTGTGATCCTTAAGTATCTGGTCAGCTTTTCATCGGCAAAATGTCTGGTCAGGATGCCCTCTTCCTTTAATTTGTCGCAGAGCACATCCGAAGCGATCGCATCATGATAGCAGAATACAAAATTTGCTTTTGATGGTACCACATGAAAGCCAAGCTGCTCTAAATCCGTTTTAAACTGCTCTCTGTTTTTTACGATCCGGTCTACGCAGTGATGCAGATACTCTGTGTCTTTTACTGCCGCGATCCCCGCTGCCATCGTAACGGAATTGAGGTTGAACGGGTTAAACGAAAATTTGATCTTGTTCATGTCCTCTATGATCTCTTTTGATGCCACCGCAAATCCGATATGTGTTCCTGCCATATTACGTGATTTTGAAAACGTCCTCACTACAACAAGATTTGGATATTTCACTGCAAGCGGAAGACAGGTTTCTCCCGAATAATCAGCATATGCCTCATCCACAATGACCATCCTGTTTGGATTTTTCCGTACAAGCCGCTCGATATCTGCCACCGGTATCGTAAGCCCGGTCGGATTATTTGGATTTGCAAAGATGATATCCCCATCCAGATCCATGTAATCTTCAATATCAATCGAAAAATCTTCTTTTACCGGGATTTCCTCCATATCAAGCCCGTAAGTTTTGGCATAGGTGCGGTAAAATCCATAGGTAATATCCGGGAAATAGATCTTCATGCCGCGGCGGAAGAAACTCATCAGTACAAAACTGAGTACCTCATCTGCTCCATTTCCGACGAACACCTCTTCCTCTGTTACTCCATATACTTCTGCCACTGCCTGACGAAATTCGTGGCAATGTGGATCTGCATAATAGCTCATGTTCCAGATCTCCCCTTTGGAAATTGCTTCAAAGACCTTTGGAGATGGCGGCATGGATGTCTCATTTGCATTCAGTTTGATATATGGTTTATCTTTCGGCTGTTCTCCCGGAACATATGGTTCCATATCTTTGTACTCATCTACTAAAAAAATACTCATTTCGTTTCTTCCTCTCTGCTACCTTTTTTACAATACTTTGGATAAAAATTCCTTTAATCTCGGGCTCTTTGGATCTTCAAAAATATCCTTTGGACTTCCCTCTTCCCTGATCTTTCTTTCATCAAAAAACATGACCCGGTTTGCCACTTCTCTGGCAAAGCCCATCTCATGTGTCACCACGATCATGGTCATTCCATCCTGCGCTAATTCCCGCATCAGGGATAACACCTCGCCTACCATTTCCGGGTCGAGTGCTGACGTTGGTTCATCAAACAATATCAGATCCGGGTTCATGGCAAGCGTTCTTGCAATCGCGATCCGCTGTTTCTGTCCACCGGAGAGCATATCCGGGTATTCTTCCGCCTTGTCGGAAAGCCCGACCCTCTCTAACAGTTCCTCTGCCTTTTTCGCTGCCTGCGTTTTTGACATCATCTTTAACTTTACCGGTGCAAACATGATATTTTCTTTTATTGTCATATGCGGGAACAGGTTAAACTGCTGGAATACCATCCCGATCCTGCTCCGGATCTGGTTTATGTCCACACTGCTTCCGGTAATATCCACGCCATCAAAATAGATGCTTCCCGACGTGATCTGCTCCATTTGATTCAGGCTTCTTAAAAAAGTGGATTTTCCACAACCGGAGGGTCCGATGATCGCCACAACCTCCCCTTTTTTTATTTCCGTTGATATATTTTCCAGTACGACATTGTCTCCATATGCCTTAGTCAGTCCTTCTACATGTAATAATGTCTCAGCGTTCATTTTTTCTCAGGCTCCTTTCCATTTTTGCTACTCCCATCGTCAAAAGCTGCACAAAGATCAGATAAATCACAGCAACGGAGACAAGGGGCATAAATGCGTCAAATGTATTGCTTCGTATGATATCGCCTCCACGGGTCAGGTCGTTGAGTCCGATATAGCCACAGATCGATGTCTCTTTCAGCAGGGTAATGAACTCATTGCACAGTGCCGGCAGAACGTTTTTGATCGCCTGAGGCAGAACAATATAGATCATGGTAACGTGATAGCTCAGTCCAAGGCTCCGTCCTGCTTCAAACTGTCCCTGATCCACCGACATGATACCGCTTCTTAAGATCTCTGCGACATAGGCTCCTGAATTTATGGCAAATGCAATGACTGCAACCAGTACTTTGTCCACATTGACCGCCTTAAATACCACATAATACATGATCAGAAGCTGTATCATCATTGGAGTTCCCCTTACCACCGTAAGGTACACTTTACAGATCAGGTTCAAAAATCCAAGACTCTTATTTTTGTCATGGGTTACCCGGACAAACGCTGCCAAAAATCCAAGTAAAATACCAAGCACTGCCGAGCAGACTGCAATGATCAAGGTATTTTCCAGACCTTTTGCAATGTATTTCCATCTGCTGTCCTTGATAAAGTTATTTTTAAATTTCTCGCTGAGGCTAAGCTGGTTTCCCATGCCGTCTCCCTTTATGATAATGACCTGCCTGGATGTCGTATATGTATCAGAAAAATCAATGGATTTCAGCCGGTCCTCCGTAACCGTAAGCCCGGCAATGCCGACATCCGCTTTTCCTGAATTAACGGAATTTATAATCGCATCAAACTCCATATCCGAGATCTCGACTTTCATCCCAAGTCTGTCACCGATCGCTGTTATGATATCAATGTCAATTCCTGTCACGGTTTCATTTTCGTAATACTCATAAGGTGGGAATGTTGCATTGGTGGCTGCCACCAGTGTTCCGTTGTCATAACTGGTTCCCGCCGGGGTTTTATATGGATGTTTTCCTGCCTCTTCACCAATATAGTTTGATATGATGTCCGCTATGGTGCCATCTTCTTTCAGCGCGCCAAGTGCCTCATTGATCTTCTCTTTCAGCTGCTCATTTCCTTTTGCAATACAGATCGCATAATCTTCGGAGACAAATTCCTCATCCAGGATCTTTAAGTCGCCACTGTCTTTTGTCACCGCGATCGCCGGCTGTTCATCCACGATCACACAGTCAATCTTGCCCTGCTTCAATGCCTGAATGGCATCCGCCATCTTGTTGTAACGCTCTACCGTTGTTCCGGCTTCATCGCCCTCATAATCGGAAGAATAAATATCTCCGGTCGTTCCAAGCTGAACACCGATCTTTGCTCCTTCCAGATCTTCTACCGTGCTGATCGTTTTTGTCTCATCCAATGTCTTACTGCTTCCGCAGGCTGCCATCGCGATCGTACAAAGTGCCACTAAAAATAATACGCCAAGTTTCTTTTTCATGTTTTCACCCTTTTTCTATAGATTTCCCCTTAGTTTCTACATCAATCAGGTGTGTTTTTTTGTTATTCCCGTATGAGTGGGAATGTCATGCAATGCGGTCCGCCTCCCGCTTTCAGGATCTCCGTAACTGCAACTTCAATGACGTCCATTCCTTTTGCTGCCAGTCTTTCGTTGACACTCTCATTTCGTTTTAAGGACATCACCCGGTGTCCTCCCAGTGCCTGTAGATTACAGCCATGCAGAAAGATCGCCTCTTCCGGCACATCTATGATCTCAATATCCCGCTTTTTTAACAGTTCCCGAAACTCCTGTGGCAGCCCATCCTGATAAGATACCGCCAGATGTTCATCCACCAGGTTAAAGCACATATCCAGATGCAGGTATTCCTGTTTTAACGGAACCCCTGTCACTTCATATCCAAGCGGCTCCAGTATCGCTTTTAATTCCCTTAATCCGGCTTCATTGGTGCGGTCTGCCATGCCGACTGCGATCCAATGCTCATTCATAAACATGAAATCGCCGCCCTCAAAAAGCCCTTCTTTCACCTCGCCGATCATCGGGATCCCAAGCTCCTCCATCCGTTTCTTATAATCAACATGTTCCCGGTATCTCATATCAAGTTTAAACCGTCCCAGGATGTATCCCTCTTTGACACATCCGCCAAAATCCCTTGCAAATACTGCATTCGGTCGTTGCGCATCCGGCTCTAAATATGCGACCTCAACCCCTGCTTTCTGATATGCGTTCACAAATTCCTGATGCTCCCGCAGCATGGTTTCCACATCCATTGTCGTATCTTTCCACTTTCTGGCGATCTCATTGATGGGAGCCGGTTTTAAAAACTCCGGTTTGGAAACCAATACTTTTTTCAATATACCTGTGCCATCCTTTACAAACATTTTCTCATCCTCCTATAAAAAACTTTCTAATGTCTTTCTGATCAGTTTCGGTAAAACTTCAAAACTGTACGGCATATAAAGCCGTTCTGTCCATTTGTGGGCATCCTTTCCATGAACACCAAAGTTTACTGCCTTGATTCCCAGTTTTTTCATCTGTGAAAACGGCAGTGGATAAAGCTGTTCCATCTGCGGGAAATTTTTCCGAAGTACCTCGATCGCCTGCTCACTGTCATCGATTGCCAGATAACTGCTGTCCGAAAGACTCGGGAAAAACTGGCATATCTGATAGGAAATGCCTTCCTCTTTCTTCATTTCTTCCGTGATCTGTCTGAGTTTTGATAAGATCGCTTCCTCCTGTTCTTTTAATGTGTTATGCGGACAATACGGTGCGGCAAAATAGAGTACGACGACCGGGTGGTGCAGATTTGCCTTTGCAAGCATCATCCGGATCAGATGGATCGGGATCTCTCTTTTATCTTCCTGCTCCGCCAGCCGTTCTTTCGTGATCCGCTCTAATTCTTTCTCCAGATCGCTGCATCTTTCTTTTGCAAGCAGATACAGCTGCTCATATGTCATGACCGTCCATTCATCTGCGATCGGGCTGTATTCCTTGCCCGATATCCGGCAAAATTTCTGATAGTTCTCATTTACCGATCTCATGGTATCTTTCACGACCTGCTGTGCCGTTTTCACAAACTTTTGTATCACTTCATCCGTTCCGGTATCATGGACAAAATAATTAAAATACACAAAGGCTTCCTTTGCAGTCTGCACATTGTACCAGCCTTTTAAATCTTTCAATTTCAGTGCGACCGGCGGCAGTGAATATTCTCCTTTGTAAGAATCACAAAATTCCGGATTTAAATTGATCGCTGACGTCAGGTTGGCTGCCACCGTTGTGGGATCATACCCTTCAAAGCACTGTCCCACATGAGTTTCTCTTCCCTGGATATAAAAGCATGGAAGCAGTTTTCCTCCCACTCCTGTGTAGATATACTGACTCGTATCTCCCGGATACATCGGGCAGGTGTAATCATTGTTGATCGCCAGTACATAGGTAAGCCCGTATTGCTCTTTCAGTTTTTCGATCACGTCAATCCCCTCTATGATCCCTGTATGCAGGTTTTCCTCGACCGGATTAAGGGAAAGAAGGATATTTCCGGAAAATTCTTTTACGTGCTCTGCTATGTGCTTAAGCAGTACAAGAAATACCGCATCCCCGCTCTTCATGTCACAGGCTCCTCTGCCAAACAGGTAATCCCCCGATTCCAGATCTTCTCTGACTTCCTTTGGGAGTTCTATCTGACCAAGTTTTTCTGCAAGTGCCTGCGTATCAAACGCATCCTTCTGCAGTTCTCCATAATCCTCAACCCCAACGGTGTCTGTGTGTCCATGGAAAATGACTGTGTTTGCGTTTTCCTTCTTTTCTCCCCGAAGCAGTGCAAACACATTTCTGCGGTCCAGGGCGTCATTTTTCAGTCTCTGTATCACGACCTGCCCGGGATGTTCTGTGAAATATGGGATTTCTCTTAAATACTGTTCGATAAAAACCGCGATCGCCTTTTCGCCCTCTGTTGTATTCACACTCGGTATTGCTACCATTTCTCTGGTCAATGCCAGGATCTCGTCTCTCATAACTGCCGTCATCCTTCCTTCTGCCATTTCCAAATAGCAAAAAAGGAGCCTGCAGAATCTCTTCTGCAAGCTCCTTCGCTTTCCATAGCTATACTTATACCAAGTTATCCGTTTTCTTTCAATGGATGAAAAACAAAGTTTCTTCTCATTTTTTGTAATTTTTACAAATTTATGTTATGGTAGATCTATTGATTTACGATTTTTTCTGGAAATGGAGGGGAACGGTATGCTTGATGTAGCATCTCTTGAAAAATTTGATTTTTTAAAAAATCTGGTTCTGGTGGCAGGTTCCAAAGGTCTGTACCGCAATATATCAAACGTCGTTATTTTGGATTACGAAGGAATCGAAGGCGATTTCAGTGGGTTTCATGAAGGGGATTTCGTCATTACCAATCTCCTCTTTGCCAAAAATGATGTGTCCAAGATCTATCCGGCATTCGAAGCTCTGATCGAGATCGGTGTGTCTGCCTTTGCCATCAAAACGATATTTTTTGAGTCCTTACCGGATGATATCATCGCGCTGGCAGAAAGATCCGAGGTTCCTGTTTTTCTTTTCAATGATATTTACATCGAGGATGTTATTTTAAATATAACGGACCATCTGCGTTCTTCTGCCAACTATAATTATTATGAAGATCTGATCGACACGTTTCTCTCAGATTCCTCTCATATTTCACAGAGAAAAGATCTGATCCGCTCTCTTTTTCCTGACGAAGAAACTACGCAAAACAGTGAAATGGTCACTGCCCTGTACCTGCTTTCCCACAACGATATTGATGAATTTTCCCTGGAACGAAACATCAATAAGCTTATGCTGTCTTCCAGGCACTTAAAAACCAACGCCAATCTGCGCATCTTAAAATATAAAAAAGGGATCCTTCTCTTATGCTTTGGAGAAGAATCCTCTATTTCCGGTATCTGGAACAATATTATGATCGAACTGAACCTTTCTTCGTATTTTGCCGGCATCAGTGACCGCGCACTTCCCTTAACCGACATCGATATCGCGATCGAACGCAGCATCCACACCTGCCATACAGCTGCTAAACGCAATAAATCCACGCTAACCTACAGTGAACTGGGGCTTTACCATCTAATCTTCCCGCTCTATAAAGACCGCTATTCGCGTGCGTTCTTAGAGGAAAAAACCGTTGCTCTTTCGAATCAGAAAAACGATGTTTTAAAAAACACTCTGGATCAGCTTGTACGACATCATTTTGACATTGATGTGACCGCTTCTGCTCTTTTTCAGCACCCAAACACCATCCGTTACCGGATCGGCAAGTTAAAAGAGCTGCTCGATGTCGATTATGATCTTGAATTTCAGATCCTGTGTGTGTTATTAGCTTCTGAAATATAGTCCTTTGATCTGCTCCAAAGTCTCCTTGATGTACCCCGCGCTTTTCGCATACTGCGCAAACACGATCTCAAATCCCTGCGGGTCATCACAGACAAAGTTCCAATAGTCTTTTCCTATAAGCAGTTCTTCCTCCGCAAAGAACTGCTTTACCCGCTCCTGCCGCCACTCGCTTTCCTCGCCATATTTGTTATAAGCCGTGCCGAAATAGATCTTTACGGTTTCATCCGGTCTGTCTCGCAGCGCATTTTTCAGGATAAAATATTCCTGCAGCAAAGCCAGTTTTTCTGTCTTTGCTTTTTTGTTATCCAGATCTCCACCGGCTTTTAATTCGATCAGGTAATGTTCTTTTTTCTTTTCGTTGTAAAAATAATGATCCGTCACATGTGACTTCTGAAAGCTCCTGATATCATCCGGTATCATACACACAAATTCGCTATAATCCGTTGTTTTCGGTTTACGGTGTTTTTCATATTCTAATATGATATAGTCCATATGCTGTGACTGCTGCGGCAGTAAAAAGGAATCGATATTTCCTCTCACATCATAAGACAGTTTCGCCACTTCATTTCCGATTTTTTCCAATACCTTGCCAAAAGAACTGTCAAAACTTCTCACAAACGCGCTGTAAAACATAAATTCTTTTCCCAGCTCTGCCACGAAACAATTATTCTTTTTACTGTTTATGACACCATCCGGATCATCAACCTCGTTTGTAAAACGAGTCCGGTAGCTGTCCGCAAACCGCCTGATCTCCCGGTCAACAATGGTTTCGATTGCAAGTTTTTTTGTGTTGTCCATAGTTTTTCCCCATTTCACTTTTATCCTGTTTCCTGTTAAACTCTGACATTGAATACTGCATCATTTGATGACTGTTATATTGTACTTTGATGTAGCTTTACGGTATAAAATTTCTTGTAATCTGAGTAATTTCTCCATTCTCCACTGTTACTGTGGAATTATTGGGATAAAAACCATAAACATCATCTTTTAACAAATCCAAAAATTCTTCTGTATTATATTTCTGCCCTTGTTTATCCGGGTCTGATGAATCCATAAAGACGAAATTCTTTGTCAGGGGTAAATCTAGCTGCGTCATCGGTTGGTAGCTTTTAGATTCCAGCTGCATCTCATAATACAATCCATCTTCGCCTTTGTATAAATCGCATCCATCCTGCTCTAATCCGCCATTTATCTGAATCCAGCTATCACTCTGTGGCTCCACCGATTCAACTTTCATTTCTTTCTGGTCAATCACCAGAGTATCACCAACTTTCAGATTTTCTATTTCTGAAGCGTTAAACTGCTCATAATCATAAGCTGTCAGATGAATGCTCGTCTGGTTCTCCTGTGTTTTTACATCATCCGCGGTAAATGACGCTGCAAACTCACTGTTAGACAGATCATTGACATCATACATGCTCTGGATCGGTTCTACGCATATTTCTTCAGTAGAAGTTTCTATCGGCATGTCTACCTGTGTTCTTGTTATGTTTGTAGATTGATTTTCCCCAGACGTACCACATCCGGCACAAGTCAATACCATACATCCTGTCATCACGGCAACACTAAATTGTTTAAATTTCATAATTTTTTCTCCTTCTATGTATTATCCTAAAGTGGATTTATCACTTATAAGGCATCATCACAAATAGCAAGTCATAACAAACTGCTAACAGGGATGTGATGATAAAAACCAGATTCCCCTCTCTGGATCACGTTTACAGCCGTCCAGCATTTCACCGTAGGCGACGCGGAGGTTGTCAGATCCGATACGCTCCATCAATGCCTCAATCTCGCCGTCAGACATTGGGACGCTTCCATGCAACTTCCTCTGTGTATCCGTATTCATCCATATTTTCCTCCAAATATAACAAAAGTTATTGATAATATTTGTAGAACATGGAAAGCCCATAAATAAGGTATTTGTGATTGGTAGTGTTGCATATGTGTTATATGCCGGGGACTGCCTACACATTTCCAGAGCTACTCATTGCTTTCGCATAGAATGTTAAACTATCATGCATCAAGAAGCCATCTTGCAATATCATAAATAAGAATACCTTCATACTTATACATTTCATGATGAGTTCGTGCGATGATGATTTTTGTATATGCATCTTTGATTGCTAATAGTGGTGTGTATTCTCTCTCAAAAGTCTTTTCTTCTCCTATATAATCGCTTACCTGAATATATATTACTTCATCTCCTTTCTTTGCCACAAAATCAATTTCTTTTTTGTATAGCTTACCTACATACACCTCATATCCACGACGCAATAATTCTAAATAAACTATATTTTCATATACATGACCATAGTCCATATTTTTAGTACCATTAATTGCAAAACGAAAAGATGTATCACTTAAATAATATTTACAATTATTTTCAAGATATTTTTTCCCCTTCAAATCATACCGTTTTGCTTCGTAAAATAAAAAAGCATTGCAAAGATACTCTATATATCTAGATACCGTTTTTCTTGTGACTGAGCTTTTACTATTATTTAAACAATTGCATACATTATTAGGTGACAGCAAATTACCAATATTATCCATCATAAATTCAGCCATATTTTTAAATTCTGTTTCATTACGGATTTTATATTTATCCACTAAACCCTATAATGGCTCAGTTGTCAAGACAAAAATTTGATATTTTTATAATGAACTGATATGTTGACG
>URUD01000015.1 GCA_900550935.1 uncultured Roseburia sp. | reverse complement strand
ACGTGATTATTATACTCACCATTAAATTGATACGTTTTTTTATTTGTCGCATTATAATATGTCAAAATTAAATTATTAGTATCTAGCGGCTCTAATGCACTGTCCAATGCAACTGTAAATGTTGCCTTATAATATCCTGTTTCGCCCTGTTTGGTTGTCGTATTCTTAATGACATTCCCATCTGCAGCACTGACCGTTACTGTTCCGTCTGCATTTACTGTGGTTGCCTGTCCACCGGAAAATGTCGGCTGCGCCACGTCTACCGCCATACCAAGCATATAAACTGAAGCATACGGATATACTGTCACACCTGCACCATTGACATAAGACTGACCCTTCAGGGCAAATGTTGCACTGGATGAATCATAAAATTTCTTTGCACTAAAGTCTGTCACACTGACACAGACAGAACTTCCGGAAATTTCCGTTCCCATCTGCCCTGTTTTCGTAAGTGTTCCAGTTGTTTTCTTTTTATCATTCTGCATCGAAAATGTTGTCTCATATTTACTGGTCTTGCTGTTTTGTTTTCCCGATCCGGAAAAGAAAAGCTGTCCGGTCACTTCTTTTCCATCATTGGCTCTGGTCTTTACATATCTTCCTAATGATGTATTTATCGGTAAACTGATCGCATCCAGATTATCATCCAATGAAAAAGTACTTGTCATCGATAAAGTACAAGCTCGGATAGGAAAATCGTTACCCTCTTCGATCACGACAAGCTCCCACACGGCAAAGGAACCACCACCACCACCTGTATTCGCAGAGGTCTTTAAATCCCAGATAGGAAGATTACAGACCGTATACGTACCAAATTTACCTTTTCCACCACTGGCATTTCCGGTCACAATATTTGTTACATCCGCATACAGACAATAGATAGAATTATAATCCCAGGCACCCTTTGCCTTACGCCGATCTACAACAGATGCTGCCGCACTGACTTTATAGGCTTTCCCATTCGGATCCACCATTGCAATCGCCTGTCCTTCTTTTCCGGTTCCCACCGGCTGTCTGGTCTGCCATACCAGATAGGCTGCTTTAATGTTTCCATTGCTGTTGCCTGTTTTTTTCAACTTTGCAGTTGTACTGTTGGTAATACTGCTTCCCAAAACACTTTTTGCTTCTTTCTTTGCCTTTGTACTTCCGGTGTTTTTTATCTTGCTCTTATCTATTTCCCAGACACCACTGTTATCTCCAAGCTCCTGATAATAGTTGCAGTTTCCGGTATAATTAAACTTATATCGCCCGACAAAAATACCACCATTCGATCCATTGTCCGTCATGACAACCTTTTTTTGACCTTTTGCCGTTGAGTTTGATACCACTGCATTGGCTGCTTTTACATAAGTACCCAATAGTAATGTAACACCTAGCAATACACACGCTGCCATGACTCTTTTTCCCATGTTTCTATATTTTCTTTTTTCTCTGTTAAAAATTTCTATCTCCTCCCATTATCCTTCTAGTACGCACCTACACCATATAAGTGGTCTCCATTGCATACCTCGATCGTCCATTTTTCTGTGACATATCCATCATCTGATTTGATTGTAAGCGTTGCCTTTCCTTTGCTCTTAAGGATAAGTGTACAAACCGAATCACCATACTCATCATACGTATTTTTTACCTCGATAACAGCTTCATTGTCACTTACAACTTTGTAATTTCTGTTTTCTGCAGATGTAGGGAATACTTCAAATCCAAGATCTGTCCAACGATATCCCTCTTTTGTTACATCATCATTTTCATCCGGCTCCAATCTCAGCTTATCAAAATCCTGATACATCACATATGCAGCCAAATTTTTAACAGTTACCCTATACTCTGCCGTAACTCCCGGATTACTCTTAGATGCCACCGTAATCACTGCAACACCTGCCCTCTTCGGT
The DNA here is from genome assembly GCA_900550935.1 of uncultured Roseburia sp. Taxonomy (GTDB): domain Bacteria; phylum Bacillota; class Clostridia; order Lachnospirales; family Lachnospiraceae; genus Roseburia. The sequence goes on along the minus strand of URUD01000015.1, from coordinate 52,295 downwards.
GTTACAAATCCGGTAGAAGATACTTCTGCAACAGAGGTATTGTTTGATTGATAAGTTACCGCACTGCTTGATAAACCACTTACCCGGCTTACCTTGATCTGTGCCTGTCCATACCTCTTTTTGTTTGCCAGTGCAGAACGGCAGAAATGGCAATCTACATGTCCACTTTCTCCATCAAAACTGCTTGCCGGTGCCAGGGTTACCTCATTCTGTGCCAATATGATTTTTGCTGTTCCAGTTGGATCAACTACAGTGTCTACTAAGTCCTGAGATTTTACAGTTACCTTAAATGTGGTTTTATTTTTCTTATTCAATACAGAGGTTACTGTGATTGTTGCTTCTCCTGCACTCTTTCCAATAACAACACCCTTATCTGATACCGTTGCAATACTCTTATCACTTGTGGTGTACTTCATTGCCTTTCCACCCATGTTTTTAACACTCTTTACAGAGATCTTCATGGTACTACCAACCCCGATCGTGGCAGATTTCTGCGCCAGAGTGATCTTACCCTTTTTCTTTGCCTTTACCTGCATCTTCACAGATGTCTTGATTCTGTGATCATAGATATGTGTCATAGTAAGGGTAACCGTGCCTTTTTTCTTTGCCTTTACCACACCTTTTTTTGACACCGTTGCAACCTTGTTATTGCTGGAAGAAAAACGGAAATACTTATAAGCAAGAAGTCTTGTATCGTAATTTTTCTTTTTCGATGCCTGTAACTCTCCATCCTTATAGAAAGCGGATGCTTTCATGGTGTAGCTTTCTCCGACATACAGTGTCTTATATTTGTTTTCCAGAACAATCCGGTTCTTTGCTGCCGCTTCTACCGTCTGCGGCTGATATACCATTAAATTTGTAACCAACATAGCAAGCACCATAAGTGCTGCCATTATTTTTTTTGCAATTTCTTTTTTTCTCATAACTCATTCTCCTTAAACTCTTATTTATCCAGAAACATTTCTCTTGTAGTATAAAGTATATTCCTACAAGTTTCTAGTATTTCTTACTATCTTTGTGAAAATGTAACAAAATTTGTCCCTCTTTTTTTGTGAAAGGGCTTCTACAATTCTAATTTTTAGTGATATTGCCTCTTACTCTATAAAAATCACAGTTTTCGTATTTTAACGTAACATGGTATTTTCTATAGAAAAAAATACGGACCTCACCCAGAAGTCCGTATTTTATACTTGATCCTATTTTATTTTGCATTTTCTTTCCAGAGTTTTCCATTTACTGTCTCTTAGACATCTTTTTCAGATACTCATTTTTAAGTGCATTTTCTTCCTTAAGACGATTTATTTCATCATTTAAATACTGTATATACTCACGAGTCAGTTTCACACCGCCTCGCACAGCAATGTCCTCGTGTTTTTCCATTTCATCAAGCCATTGGTTCAGTGATTTTTGCCTTATATCGTTATATGAATTGTCTTCCTGTAAGAACATTTTGTTTCCTCCATTAAAGTTTTCCTCCATATACTGGGAAACCGCTGTTTGCACCATAATTCTCGATTTTCTTGAACTTCTTAAGTGTCTCCATATCTTCCACAGTGATTTCAAAATCTACCTCTGCATTTGTTTTCATATGCCTGTGCGGTATCGATGAACCGGTATTCGATCTCTGTCGCTGCTTTTACCGCATCTGCTGCCTTATCATACAAGTTAAAGTATACTTTAAGTCAAGACTTTTTTCCCAAAGGTCCCGTTTATATCTTCTTCCACTAATATTTTTTTCAATTTCTGTGCAGCCACGCTCATTGGTCGTTTCGAATCATATACCATACAGATCTCCCTTTCCGGGATCTCTTCCCTTAATGTAATCGGGATAATCTCATGTTGTGCAATAGACTTTCTGGCCATTGGCTCCGGAAGAAATGCCAGTCCTAATTCATATTTCACCAATGGGAGGACCTGGTCTGTGGTAGCTACCTCTGTATCTGGTTTCAATTCTAATCCATGTTTTAAGAAAAGTTCACGATAAAACTGGTATGTCATCGTTTCTTTTCCAAGACAGATAAATGGATAATCCTGAAGTTCCACTAAGCTAAGTTCCTGGCTTCCCAGCGCAGTGAATGTTCTTCCCCCCACTAAAACCTCTCGAAATGACTGTAATTTCACCTCCCTCAATGGCTCATTTGCCTGCGTTGGCGTTGTTACAACTGCAAAATCAATCTCACCGCTTTTGACTGACAGCACAGCCTGTGGAGTCGAATGATTATATATTTTAAGCCGGATGCCCGGATATTCTATATGAAAACGCCTGAGTTTTTCTAACAGATAAATACTAAGTGCCGTCTCGCTTGCTCCGATCGCTATACTCCCCTGTTTCAACTCTGCACTTTCCATCATTTCGTCTTCTGCCGCCTGAAACAGCGACATTGCAGCTGCCACTCTCGTATAGAGCCGTTCCCCTTCCGGGGTCAGCTGCACGCCACGATTTGTGCGGACAAACAGCGTACATTGAACTGCACTCTCCAGACAATTCATTGCCCGTGTGACATTGGGCTGACTGTTTCCCAATGCGTGTGCTGCCTTGGTAAAATTGTTATATTTTGCAACATAATAAAATATTCTGTAATATTCAAAATTTACATTCATAACATTGTCTCCCTGGCATAAACAAAGCTGATGACAGCTATATCAATAATAGTTTTTACATATTTCTGTACTGTCAGTATAATAAATCAGGATAAAAAAAGCAACACAAAGGAGGCTACAATATGCTAACAGCAGTAACAGGTATCAACTGGGGTGATGAGGGAAAAGGCAGAGTGATCGATCTGTTAGCCGAAACAGCAGATATTGTTGTTCGCTATCAGGGTGGCAATAATGCAGGACACACCGTCGTAACAGAACAGGGAAAGTTCGTCTTGAATCTTCTTCCTTCCGGTATCCTGCACTCTAATGTAATCTGCATATTAGGTGATGGTATGGTTGTAGATTTAGAACATCTGGCAGCAGAAATTTCTCAGATCCGGGAAAAAGGAATCCAGGTAACTCCTGACAATCTGAAGTTATCCTCAAAAGCTACCATTTCCATGCCATGGCATCGTGTACAAGACGAACTGGAAGAAGACCGCCTTGCTAAATCAGGCTCTGCATTTGGTTCAACCAAACGTGGCATTGCCTATGCCTACAGCGATAAATACCGCAAAAAAACCATTCGGCTCGGAGATCTTTTGCATCTTGAAGAAATAAATGTGCAGACACGTCTAAAAACCATATTAGAAGCAAAAAATCTGGAACTTGCCGGATGTTACCACCAGGAGCCTATGTCCTATCCAGCTTTGCTTTCCTGGTGCAGGAAGCAAGCCCAAATCTTTGCTCCTTACATCTGCAATACCGGTGCCTATCTGGAAAGTTCTCTTAAATCCGGGAAAAAAGTCGTTCTGGAGGCCCAGCTTGGTGCAATGAGGGATATCGATTATGGTATTTTCCCATACACCTCCAGTTCTTCTACAATTTCTTCCTATGGTCCGATCGGAGCCGGCATCCCAGGGGAACAGCTCGAACATGTTGTTGGTGTTTTAAAAGCATACTCCACATGTGTTGGTGCGGGTCCGTTTGTAGCAGAAAATGCAATGCCTGAAGCATGGATGGAACTGCTTCGAAAGTCAGGTGGCGAATATGGAGCAGCTACGGGACGTCCACGTCGGGTTGGTCCTTTTGATGCTGTTGCCAGCCGATATGGACTAAAATGTCAGAATGCAGATAAAATTGCGCTGACAAAACTTGATGTGCTTGGTAGTCTGGACGAAATACCGGTCATTGTTGGCTATCGCAAAAACGGACAACTCATCGATGAATTTGATCCGTTGGAAAATTTGGATTCCTACGAACCAGTGATCAAATATATGCAGGGATGGAAGAAAGATATTTCTTCCTGTGACAGTTGGGTTCAACTTCCTGACAATGCAAAATCCTACATCACTTATCTCGAAGAGTTGCTGGATCACGAAATACAATTTATTTCCGTAGGAGCAGAGCGCGATCAATACTTATTAAAGGGAGAATGGCTATGAGACACTTAATTGATCCATTGGATCTTACCAAAGAAGAAACCATCCAGATTTTGGATCTGGCAGATCGGATTTCCAGACATCCATCCGATTACGCTCATGTTGCTGAAGGTAAAAAAATTGCAACGCTTTTCTATGAGCCGAGCACTAGAACCCGCCTTTCTTTTGAAGCAGCCATGCTAAATCTTGGTGGCCGTACTCTTGGATTTTCCGGTGCAGACCAATCCAGTGCAACCAAGGGGGAAACCGTTGCTGATACTGCCCGCGTAGTCAGTTGTTATGCCGACATTATTGCTATGCGACATCCAAAAGAAGGTGCCCCCCTACGCGCTTCCATGTATTCAAACGTACCGATTATAAATGCCGGAGATGGCGGTCACAATCATCCGACACAGACTTTAATTGATATGATGACGATCCGTCAGAGAAAAGGCAGATTTGACCACCTTTCTATTGGATTTTGTGGGGATTTAAAATTCGGTCGTACAGTTCATTCGCTCGTAAACAGTCTTGTCCGATATCCAGATAACCATTTTTATTTTATCTCTCCGGATGAATTGAGAGTACCTGATTATCTAATCGAGGATACACTCAAGCCTGCAAATATAGCATACGATGAAGTGACCAGTCTGGAAGATACCTTACCTAAACTGGATCTCTTATATATGACACGTGTGCAAAAAGAACGTTTCTTTAACGAAGAAGATTATATCCGGTTAAAAGGAACCTATATGTTAACCAAAGACAAGCTCCGGCTTGCATCTCCAGATATGCCCGTTCTCCATCCTCTCCCGAGGATCGATGAAATTTCTCTTGATGTAGATGAGGACAAACGGGCAGCCTATTTTGATCAGGTACAAAACGGTGTCTATGTCAGAATGGCACTTATTATGGCACTGCTCGACATTCCTGACCCAATAACCGGAGAGGAGGTGCTGTCATGCTAAACGTAGAGTCCATCCAAAACGGAATTGTCATCGATCATATTCCTGCTGGGAGAGGCATGGAAATATATCAGCTTCTACACCTTGAAACCATCCATCAGTCCATTGCTCTTTTACAATATGTAAAAAGTAAAAAATATGGGAAAAAAGATTTAATCAAAATTGAGGGAATATCAACGCTCCCTCAGTTGGATATTCTGGGATATCTGGATGATGGGATTACCCTCATCTGTATAAAAGATGGGGTGGTCACTCAAAAACTTCATCCTATTCCACCAAATGAATTAAAAAATGTCATTCAGTGTCGCAATCCACGCTGCATCACGAATGTGGAAGGAAACTGTGACCACATATTCAGGATGTCCGCCTCTAAAAAATACAGATGCATTTACTGCAATCAGGAAATACATGTTAAAAATTAATCCATTCAAAGAATTTTTAAGGAGATGATCTTATGTCTTTGGTACTGCCAAGAGAAGAAGAAGTTGAAAATATATTTTCAAGAATCCTTTCCTCAAACGAATCCTGCGAAAGGCTCGCAGAAATATTTTATGAACATTTATCCGATGACAACAGATCTGCTGATCCAGATCCGCATCATTTTGCAGAAGTTTTGCTCAATGCGTACAAAAATGGGGACGTAAGTGCGGTATTACTGGAACTGTGTAATCGCAGCATGTTTGATCTTCTGAAAGAAGCATATCTGATCCCAAAACGTTTTCACGGGAAATCCGGTGAGAATCCGGTCTTATTAACCGATGCAGACGGAAATCTGTTAGAGGATAAAAAAGAGCTGGTTACCAAACATGAATATAAAAAATTTCATGAAGTTTACGAATCACATCATGCTGCTCCACGCTCCAAACTTTATCTTGCAGATGGTTATGATCTCATCCGGTATTATACATCCGGCATGAATATCTGCGAACAACCCGAAAATAAAGAACGGGGAGTCCTTGTATTATATGCTCTTCCGGACACGAAAAAAATGAATCTGACGGAAGCACAGGCATATGACGTAATCTGGTCTACGTTTCATGAAATACAAAAGGAGGCATTTTCTGCCATTGTTTACTACGGTCAGGAATCTGGCTGCAGATCCGGCAAACCCTTTGATGAACTTGGTGTTCTTTTACCCATCCATCAATTTGAAGCGAAAATGCTTCAACACCTTGGTGTCATAGACGGACTCGTTCTATCCTGCCGTGAAGAAATGCTAAAATCAGCCGGAAGCAATATCCTGGATCTATAATCAATAGAAGGAGCACAATATGAGAACTGTCAATCATCAGCCGGTCATCAAAAAAAATCATATGGAAATCCACTGGCATGATTATGCCGATAAAACAGACCCTGCCCCTATCACAGAGGCAGATCTGACCGCAAAGGCATCTGTCATAGGACGGGTAGGTATCATGATGCTTGCCTGTGGAACAGGTGCCTGGCGGGTACGAAGCTCAATGAACGAACTGTCAGAACTTATGTCCATCACCTGTACCGTTGATATCGGACTTATGTCTATTAATTACACCTGCTTTGATGGAAACAACAGCTTCAGTCAGTCTTTGTGTCTGACAAACACCGGTGTCAACACTTCACAGCTGAATCGTCTGGAAAAGTTTATCTCCGATTTCAAAGAATGTCATCTTACCCAAAGCTGTGAAAAAATACATTCTGTATTGGATGAGATTGAACGGATCCATGGATTATATTCTCCTGCTGCACTTGCCATTTCTGCCGCATTGGCATGTGGTGCTTTTACCTTCCTCCTTGGTGGCGGCATCGTTGAAATGTTATGTGCTTTTGTCGGAGCCGGAACAGGGAACTATTTAAGATGCAAACTTTCCAAACATCACTTTACTTTATTTTTATGTATTGTTTCCTCTGTATCCGCCGCCTGCCTTACCTATACAGCATTGCTAAAGCTGTTGGAGATCATATTTTCCGTAAACTTCCTGCACGAATCCGGATATATCTGTTCCATGCTGTTTATCATTCCAGGTTTTCCATTTATCACGAGTGGGATCGACCTTGCCAAACTGGATATGCGTTCCGGAATGGAAAGACTCATGTATTCCCTGCTCATTATAACAGTTGCAACTATGACCGCCTGGATCCTTGCTATGCTGCTTGGACTCAAACCAATTTCATTTCTTCCTTTAAATCTGGCATTATGGCAATGGATCGTCCTTCGTCTGTTAGCCAGCTTTTTAGGGGTATTAGGATTTTCTATTATGTTTAACAGTCCTATCCGGCTTGCTACCGCTGCGGGTATCATAGGTGCTGTATCAAATACGATACGTTTGGAATTGATCGATCTTTCTGCATTTCCGCCGGCTGCCGCTGCCTTTATTGGTGCCTTTATCGCAGGAATTCTTGCCTCCACCTTAAAGGGAGTCGCCGGATACCCAAGGATCTCAATCACGGTTCCATCCATTGTGATCATGGTCCCCGGATTGTATCTGTATAAAGGATTTTATAACCTTGGAATTATGAATCTGACGGTTGCTGCCTCATGGCTTGCATCCGCACTGCTTATCATTCTGGCACTCCCCTTAGGACTCATCTTTGCCCGGATTGCCACAGATAAAACATTTCGGTACTGTACCTGATTGAAAAAAACAAAAAAATCCCCTGGCAATCTGCCAGGGGGTACTTTTCTCAGTCTCTCGACTCTGTTACGAGCAAAATTCCTCCGTTAAACCGGATTTCTGCGGTATCTTCCACAATTTCATTGCTGACACCAAGACTGCAAAATCCTTTTAAAGTGACATCCGCCAACGGATATTTAAACCCGGTAAGGTACAGATGCTGCACACATTCCGTATAGGGGATCAGCGAAACATAAGTTCCAAACTGGCTGCTCTTTTCTAACGTGATCCCACTTTTTATCATGCGGATACGATTGTTTGCGTCAACCAGTTCCATCGGGACATTCTGCTCCATCCCGATGCCGAGCAGTTCCACGTTTCCAAACACATGATCAAGGCGGCTTCCGGTTCCACCTAAGATTGTGATCTTCTCTGCTCCCATCCGAAGTGCTGTGCGCACTGCAAATTCGGTGTCCGTATCGTCCTTCTCCGGCACCAGAGGATACCAGGTGATTCCCTCTTTTGTCCTAAAATATGCCAGAGCTTCAGACTCCACTGAGTCAAAATCGCCCACGATCACATCCGGCTTTCTGTTATTCCGATATAAAAAATCCATTCCCGAATCGGCTGCGATCAGTGTTTTTTCCTCTGCACTCTCCATATATTCCAGTGCAAAATCATCCTTGATCGTACCGCCGGATATAACAAAAAAATGTTTCATGCTCTCTCATCCTAACCATTGATGATCTTTAAAAAATTCTCGGTGTTTTCTGTCACATTTCCGCTAAAAACAGCACTTCCAGCCACAATGATATTGGCTCCCGCTTCCATGACTTCCCTGACATTGGACAGGTTGATACCACCGTCCACTTCAATATCTGTCTTTAAGCCTTTTTCATCCAGCAGCTGTTTTAACTCACGTACTTTATCTACGGTATAAGGGATCAGTTTCTGACCTCCGAAGCCCGGATTTACTGTCATGATCAGCACCATATCCACTTTTTCAAGCAGACAGGAGATCGCAGAAACCGGTGTTGCCGGATTCAATGCCACCCCTGCCAACAGTCCTCTTTCCTTGATTGACTCTATCGTACGGTCTAAATGCTTGCAGCTCTCTGCATGGACCGTGATCAGATCCGCTCCGGCTTCCGCGAAATCTGCAATATAGCGTCCCGGCTCTTCGATCATCAGATGCACATCAAAGATCCGGTCACTGCATCCACGGATTGCACGGATTATCGGCATACCAAAGGAAATGCTCGGCACGAACATACCATCCATAACATCAATATGGACATACTGTGCTCCTGCCTCATCCAGTTCTTTAATCTGTTCTCCCAATCTGCTAAAATCAGCGGATAAAATCGACGGTGATAAACAATTCATTTTTTCCTCCATGCTCCTGTTGCTTCGTTCTAGTATCGTTTCCTGTCTTTTTGTTCCTCGTACAGTAATTTGTAATTTTCATACCGCACCTGTGAGATTTTTCCTTCCGCAAGTGCCTCTTTGACCCCGCAGTTCGGCTCATGGATGTGGCTGCACCCCTGGAACCTGCAATACGGCTCATACTGTGAAAATTCTTTATAGTACTGTGCCAGTTCTTCCTTTTCAAATCCCGGAACATTTAACGTGGAAAAACCGGGCGTGTCCATAATATAGGTGTGTTCTTCCTGTAACGGTATGATCTCGGAATGGCGTGTCGTATGACGTCCCCGTTCGATCTTTTTACTGATGCTTCCGGTTTCCATCTCGATCTCCGGCTGTAACCGGTTAATGATCGAGGATTTCCCAACTCCCGACGGTCCTGCTACCGCCGTTGTCCTTCCAGATAATACCGCATGCAGTTTTTCCATTCCGATGTTTTCTTTTGCACACACTGTCAGGACATCATAACCGCAGTCTGCATAAATCTGGCAGATGGATGAAAGTTCTTCCTCCGTCACCAGATCTTTTTTGTTGAAACAGATCGTGACCGGCACTTTCTGATACTCCATCATGATCAAAAACCGGTCCAGCAGATTAAAATTTGGCTTTGGTTTTGCGGCTGCAAAAATAACAAGTGCCAGATCAATATTGGCGACTGCCGGGCGGATCAGCTCGTTTTTCCGTGGCAGGATCTGCTCTATATTTCCCTTTTTCCCAAGTTCGTCAATCACTGCGATCTCTACATTGTCCCCGACCAGAGGCTTTATCTTCTGATTGCGGAAGGCTCCCTTTGCCTTGCACTCATAAACGCCATTTTCTGCCACATGGACATAGTAAAAACCGGCAATTCCCTTTATGATTTTTCCCTGCATAACTCCCCTGCTTATGATTCCTTCTGGAATGTAATGTTATTGGTCTGCTCTCCACATGCATTTCCATTCAGGTCGATCCAGGTAATCACAATGGAACCACTTTCCTCTAACAGACCTGTCTTGGTCAGTGTCAGTCCATCGCTGCCAAACTCTGAAACGGATTTTCCCGGCCACGATGCCAGTACACCACCGGATTTTCCATACAGTACGATATCTGCACCGGAAATATTAGAAGAATCTGCCGGAAGTTCAATGCGGATATTCAGCTTGTAAGTTGTGGTAGTTACCACCTCTGCAGGCTCTTCTCCCAGGCTGACAGTGATCGTAATAGAAGTTCCCTTTGCAACCTGTTTCCCTGAATCGATACTCTGTCCGATGACAATCCCCTCTGCGGTCTGGCTGTATTTTGTTGTAACATTTACGTTAAAATCAGAAAGCAATGCTTTTGCCTGCTCCTCTGACTTATAAGTTGTAGTTACATCTGGAACCGTCACCAGTTCCTCTCCCTGGCTGATCACCAAAGTAACCGTATCGCCCTCTTTTCCCTGTGTACCACTCTCCGGGCTCTGGGAAATAACATACCCCTCCTGAACATCAGAGTTGTAAGCATAAGATTTATTACAGTTAAAGGTGGTTCCAAGTGCTGCGACTGCATCTGCTTCGCTCTTGCCAACCACGTTGGGGACATCAATGCTGCCCTTTCCGCTGCTTAACGTTACCTCGATCGTAGAATTTTTCTCTACGGTCTCATTTGCCTCCGGCTGCTGGCTTACCACAAGATCTTTGTCCACTGTATCCGAAGAAACGGTTCCCGCCTGACGGATGCCAAGGTTATATTTTGCCAGTTCTGCTTTGGCATCATCAAAACTCATTCCTGCTACGCTTGGAACGGAAACACCATCTTTGATGCTGCTGTCTTTTTCTGTTGTGCCGCTGTCCTTCTGTGTCTCTGTCTGTGTTGTCTCTGTATTTGCAGTATTTTTCTTTCCGGAAGAAATACCTCCAAACAGATGCACTGCAATATAAATGATCAGGATCACAATGACAACTGCTGCTGCAATTCCCATAATGGTGATCGCTTTCTCTAATTTCGGATTGATCTCGCCCTCTTCGTCATCGTATTCATCCTCATCGTCATCCGGCTCCTCTTCCTCATATGCCGGCTGTATCTTCGGAAGTTTTTCTTCCTGTTTTAAATAGACACTTCCTGCCTGTTTCTGGATCTTGCTCAGATCATCTGCACCGATGACTCTGGTCTTATCCTGACTTGCCTGCGGAACCATCACAACGAAATCTTCATCCGGGCTGATCAGTGCTTTCCTTAAATCTGCAAGCAAAGCTGTCATCGACTCATATCTGCGATCCGCACTTTTTTGCGTACATTTTAAAATGATCTTTTCCATGCTGATCGGAAGATTTGGTGCAAAGGCACTTGGCGGAACCATCTCTTCCTGCAAATGCTGAATTGCTACTGCAACCGTGGTATCTCCGTCAAACGGCACACGTCCTGTTACCATCTCATACATCACGATACCCAGTGAATAGATATCACTCTTGCCATCCACAAATCCATTTCTTGCCTGTTCCGGAGATGAATAATGCACGGAACCCATCACATCAGAACTGATGGTATTGGAAGTTGCTGCACGGGCGATACCAAAATCTGTTACCTTTACCTTTCCCTCTGTGGATATCATGATATTCTGCGGTTTGATATCCCTGTGGATGATATTTTTATTGTGTGCAGCTTCGATTCCTCTGCCAACCTGTATTGCAATGCTGACTGCCTCTTTAAAAGACAGCTGTCCCTTTTTTTCGATGTAAGTCTTTAAGGTAATGCCCTCTACATATTCCATTACAATGTAGTGCATTCCATTTTCACTTCCGACATCATAGATATTTACAATATTCGGATGTTCTAATCCTGCTGCTGACTGTGCTTCTGTCCGAAATTTTGTTACAAAGTTGATGTCATCTGAAAATTCACTTTTGAGCACTTTGATCGCAACAAAACGGCCGAGTGTCAGGTCCTTTGCCTTATAGACATCTGACATACCACCAGCACCAATTTTTCCTATGATCTCATAGCGATCCGCTATATACATTCCTTCTGTCAACATACTTTCACCTCATCAGAAAACGGTTCTACTAAGACTACCGTAATATTATCCCTGCCACCATTTTGATTTGCGGTTTCCACTAATTTTTCTGCTTTTTCCACAATGTCCCTCTGACCCAGTACGATCTTCTTGATGTCGATATCATTGATCATATTGGTAAGTCCGTCGGAACACATCAATATCATATCCTGATCTTTTAAACTGATCTCAAAAAAATCAGGTGCCACCTCCGGCATCACTCCAATTGCTCTGGTTATGATGTTTTTATCCGGATGATCCTTGGCATCTTCTTTATTCATCTCTCCTAACCGTACCATCTCTTCTACCAGAGAGTGGTCTCTGGTTATCTGTGTAATGCTCTCCTCGTTAATGACATAGAGCCTGCTGTCGCCAACATTTGCTGCATATAGTCTCTCTCCTATTACAGTTGCTGCAACGATCGTTGTGCCCATTCCTGCCTTTGCGCGGTCTGCATTTGCCTCCGCAAGCAGCATGGCATTTACCTGCTCCACTGCTTCTTTCATCAGTGCTACCGGCTCTGTCTGTGATGATTCTTTTATCTTTTCTACCAGCTTTTCCACGGTAAATCTGGAAGCATATTCTCCTGCTGCATGACCGCCCATTCCATCTGCTACCAGAAAAAGGTTCGGCAGATTTCCAACAGCAGTCTCTGACGTATACATGTAATCCTGATTCATTTCCCGTCGCTGTCCGATATGCGTCATGGAAAACGTCTTCATCCTATTTTATTCCTACCTTTCTAAAATCTGTCCTCTAATCCCTTTTGCCTCCACACATTTTCACATCTTCTAATATTAACACACAAGCACAAAAAGAGCAAGAGATACACTCTCCTGCCCTTCTTTTTCCTGTTTTTTCGTCTATTCTTTTGTCTGTTTCTGCATATGTTTTCGTCTGAGCTGTCCACATGCCCCGTCAATGTCACGTCCCATTTCCCGGCGGATCGTAACGGTAATGCCGTTCTTTTCCAACCGGCTCTGAAATGCCTTGATTGCGTGCAGATCAGGCTGCACAAAATCGCGTTCCCTGATCGGATTGACCGGGATCAGATTGACATGGCAGTTCATCCCATGGATCAGCTCGGAAAGCTCCCTTGCATCCTCCTTCGTATCATTGACCCCAGCAACCAGACTGTACTCAAAGCTGACTCTCCGTCCGGTCTGCTCGAAATAATAACGGCAGGCTTCTATAACAGAAGAAAGCTCGTATTTATTGGCAACCGGCATCAGTTCCAGTCGTTTTTCCTGACTGGAAGCATGCAGTGACAACGCCAGTGTGATCTGCAATTTGTGATCTGCAAGTTCCCTGATCTTTGGCACGATGCCACAGGTTGATACAGTCAGATTTCTCTGGCTGATATGAAGTCCGTTCTCATCCGTTAAAAGTTCGATGAACTTTAACAAATTTTCGAAGTTATCGAGCGGCTCTCCGGTTCCCATCACGACCACATTGGAGATACGCTCTCCGATGTCTTTCCCGATCTGATAGATCTGGTCGATCATCTCCGCTGCGGTCAGCCCTCTCTGCAATCCATCCAGCGTGGAGGCGCAGAACCGACAGCCCATCCGACAGCCTACCTGCGAAGAAATACAGACGGAATTGCCATGTTTATATTTCATCAGGACGCTTTCGATGACATTGCCATCAAAAAGTCCAAACAGATATTTTCTTGTTCCATCCAGTCTGGATATCTGCACGTCTTCCTTCTGTAGCACTGTAAGAAAACAGTTTTCCTCCAGTTTCTGTATCAGGGATGCTGAAATGTTGGTCATCTCTGCAAAAGAAGAAACCTGTTTCTGATGGATCCACTGATAAATCTGTCTGGCACGAAAGCCCTTCTCACCCAGTTCCTCGATATACTGTTTTAATTCCGTTATATTCATGGATTTGATATCCACTTTTTCCTGCTGCATATTTTACACCTATTTTCGAATCAGTTTCGACAGGAAGAACCCGTCTCCCGGTCCTTCGCCCGGAAAGAGCTGTCTTTCCTCTTGCAGTTCAAATTCCGGATGGTTTTCCACAAACCATGCCACATTTTCCTCGTTTTCTCCACAATTGATCGTGCAGGTCGAGTAGATTAAGGTACCACCGTGTTTTACATAAGTGCACACCGTATCTAAGATCTTCCGCTGTAATGCGATCAGTTCCTGCTGCTGTTCTTTGCTCATCCGGTATTTGATATCTGTCTTTTTCCGCAGGATACCAAGCCCCGAACAGGGCAGATCCGCGATCAGGACATCAGCGCACTCCACCGACTCCTTCTGAAAGACCGTAGCGTCCATGCAGACCGCTTTTACATTGGAAAGCTGATGTCTTGCGATATTTTCCTCAATGAGTGACACCTTGTAATCGGTTAAGTCTCTTGCCTCCACCATTCCGGTGCCGTTCATTTTTTCTGCAAGATGGATGCTTTTTCCACCCGGTGCCGCGCACACATCAATGACATACGCACCCTCTTTTACCTCTGCCAGTTCTGTAACCATCATTGAGCTGACATCCTGCACATAAAAAAGTCCTTCCTGAAAGGACGGCAGGGCACGCAGATGGTCAAAACCGGAAATTGCATACGCATAAGAAAGCCCTTTGTATTTTGTATCGTTTAAAGGCTGTACCGTGACTCCTTCTGCGATCAGGCGTTCCTTTAACTGTTCCGGTGTGGTCTTTAAAAGATTGGTGCGGATCGTGATCGGTTCTTCTTCTAAAAACGCTGCCAGCACGAATTTTGTCTGCTCCACGCCATATGCCCCGATCCACTCTTTTACGATCCATTCCGGCATGGAATAGCGGACGGATAAGGCGAAAACCGGATCTTTCTTTTCATCCGGGTAGATAATCGTCTCTTTGTTTCTGCTGATATTGCGGAGCACACCATTTACAAATCCGCTCAAAGAAGAAAATCCCTTTTTTCTTGCCAGCTTCACCGCTTCATTGCACGCCGCTGGATCCGGGACCGAATCCATATAAAACATCTGATAGACAGACATCCGCAGAATATTCCGGATCACCGGTTTCATTTTTTTTACCTTTACTCTGGAAAACTGATCGATGATATAATCCAGTTCGATCATCCGCTGGATGGTGCCCTCGGAAACTCTTGTCAAAAAGGCTCTCTCCTGTTTTTCCAGATACTGGTATTTCTCCAAAACCGCACGCAGCACCAGATGACTGTAGCTGCCCTCTCTGGTCACTTCCATTAAAACACCGAGTGCCAGTTCTCTTAAATTTACTCCATCAGTCATCCCGGTTTCTTCCTCCAAACAGAATTACCAGACGAAGTAACTGTAAGATTGCCGCCGCTGCACTCGCAACATAGGTCAGCGCGGCTGCCTTTAATACCTTTTTCGTGTACGGTAATTCACTGTCTCCCAAAATTCCCTGTTTTTCCAGCATAACAAGTGCTCTTCTTGAGGCATTAAATTCTACCGGAAGGGTCACAAGCTGAAAGATCACTGCAAATGAGAAACAGATGATTCCAAGATTGATCAAAAACGATGCTGTATTTCCATTAAAGAAAAGTCCGATCAAGATCAACGGCCATGCCAGTGTAGAGCCAAGATTGGCAGCCGGAACGATTGCTGCACGCAGACTGAGCGGAACATACCCCTGTTGATGCTGTATCGCATGTCCGCACTCATGGGCAGCAACTCCCACTGCTGCAACCGAGGTACTTCCATACACGGCATCCGAAAGATTTAATGTTTTTTTTGCCGGGTTATAGTTATCTGTCAGGTTTCCGGAAATATGACGGATCTCCACGTCATAAATCCCTGCCGCATTTAAAATACGCTCTGCCGCCTGTGCTCCTGTCATTCCGGTCATGCTGCGGTACTGTGAATATTTATTGTAAGTACTTTTCACTCTTGCCGATGCGATCATGCAGATCACAGCTCCGATGATCACAAGAAAATATGTCGGATCCCAGTAATAGTAATAATATGGCATTCCAATCCTTCCTTTCTGTTTGATCCATTATCCCTTTTTAAAATAGGTTCCCTCTTCCACGGTATATCCGTTTAAGAACGACTCTGTCGTCATTCGTTTTTTTCCCTCTAACTGTACTTCAAGTAAAGACAACACACCCTCTCCGGTCTGTACCCAGATGGTATTTTTTGTTACCTTCGCCAGACATCCCGGTGCAGCTTTTGTGTTCTCGTCAAGCACTTTTGCCTTCCAGATCTTTAAGGTCTTATCGCCAAGTCTTGTGTATGCACTTGGCCATGGATCCAGTCCGCGGATCAGGCACTCAATCTCTTTTGCTGGCTTCGTCCAGTCGATACTTCCAAGTTCTTTATGGATCTTGGCGGTATGTGTGGCAAGACTGCTGTCCTGTGGTGTATAGACTGCGGTTCCGTTTTCGATCGCTTCCATGGTCTTTACACAAAGTGTGGCACCTGTTTTGGAAAGGCGGTCAAACAGACTTCCTCCTGTCTCATCTTCTGCCAGTTCTATCTCTTCTTTTAAGATCATATCACCGGTATCCAGTCCCTCATCCATGCGCATGGTGGTAACACCGGTCACTTTATCGCCATTGATGACTGCCCACTGGATCGGTGCGGCACCACGGTATTTTGGCAAAAGAGATGCATGCACATTGATACAGCCATACTTTGGCATGTCCAGAATGACTTTCGGGATGATCTGTCCAAAGGCCTCAACAATTATAATGTCCGGCTGATACCCTTTCAGATGCTCCACACACTCGGTATCACGGATGCGCTCCGGCTGGTATACCTCAATCCCATGCTCGATCGCACATGCCTTTACCGGAGTGTATTTTAACGCTTTGCTTCTTCCCACTGCCTTGTCCGGCTGTGAAACGACAAGCACGACCTCATGTCCTGCTGCTATGATTTCTTCCAATGTCTCCACCGCAAAATCCGGTGTTCCCATAAAAATTACTCTCATTGATATTATTCTTCCTCCTCGTAGGTGACCTCATGCAAAGGTCCCTCTACTTTTTCTGTATACATATGTCCATCCAGATGATCTAACTCATGGCAGATGGCTCTTGCCAGAAGTGCCGTTCCCTCGATGGTATATTCTTCCATATCTTCGTTGTATGCCTTTGCCTTTACATAATCTGGTCTTGTCACAACGCCTGCTTTGCCCGGAAGACTTAAGCATCCCTCATCTCCGGTCTGTTCTCCGGATGTCTCAAGGATGCATGGATTGATCATCACGATCGGTCCCTCCCCGACATCAATGACTACGATCCTCTTTAAAATGCCGACCTGTGGTGCTGCAAGTCCAACGCCATTTGCCTCATACATGGTCTCGATCATGTCATCGATCAGATCCCTGATCTTTTCTGTTACCTCCGAGACCGGCTTGCAGACCTTCTCTAAGACCGGATCTCCCTGAATACGAATTGTTCTAAGTGCCATTTTCTTTTCCTCCATTTCTTCTGTTAAAACCCACTTGTCGGATTAAAGTCAAATTGAACGGTTACATCGGAAAACTGACGGTTTTCCTGCATCAGTTCTTCTATTTCATCTTTTATTGTCACAAGCATCTGGTACTGCTCTGCTTTCAGATAAACAATTTTCCGGTAGACATCCGAGACCTTTGCTACTGCCGCATCCGCCGGTCCGATCGGAATGACCCGTTCCTTCTGGTATACCTCAAGCAGCCGCCTCTCCACATGATCCATGATCGTCTTTGCCGCTTCGTATGCTTTTGTTTCCTCTTCTGAGGTACATAAGATAACAAGCATATGATAAACCGGCGGATAGGATAACATCCTGCGATAGGCGATCTCCTGCTCGTAAAACGCTTCATAATCCTGTTTCTCTGCGGTCACAATGCTGTAATGCTCCGGCGTATAAGTCTGTATGACAACCTCTCCGGGCAGATCTCCCCTTCCGGCACGTCCTGCCGCCTGGGTCAGCAGTTCAAATGTCCGCTCCGCTGCATGGAAATCACCGCTGTGCAGTGACATGTCTGCGGCAAGGATACCAACCAGTGTCACATTCGGGAAATCATGTCCCTTTACGATCATCTGTGTACCGACTAAAATATCCGCTTCCTGATTGGCAAACGCCGATAAGATCTTTTCGTGTCCCTCTTTGCTCCTTGTCGTATCGAAATCCATACGCAGTACTCTTGCCGCTGGGAAACGCTCTTTTACAACCTGCTCGATCTTTTGCGTTCCTGCTTTAAAGCCTCCGATATAGCGCGATCCGCAGACCGGACAGGCCTTTGGCATCGGCTCTTTGTGCCCACAATAATGACAGAGTAGACTGCCGTTTGCATGCTGACTTAACGATACATCGCAATGCGGACATTTTATCACATGACCGCAGGCTCTGCAAGAGACAAAGCCTGCAATTCCCCTCCGGTTGATAAAAAGTATGGTCTGCTGCCCGTTTTTTAACCGCTCCTCCATTTTCTCTGAAAGACTGTCACTTAAAATCGAACGGTTCCCTCTCCTTAATTCCTCGCGCAGATCGACGATCTCGCAGGCTGGAAGCGGTTTTTCCATCACACGTTTTTTTAACTCGATCAGCTCATATCTGCCCTGTTTTGCATAGTAATAACTGTCCACGGATGGTGTTGCGGAACCTAACACCACGCTTGCTCCGCTCATGCGCGCCCGCTCGATTGCAGTCTCCCTTGCATGATATTTTGGAACAGTCTCACTCTTATAAGAAGTCTCATGTTCTTCATCTATGATAATGAGGCCGAGATCTGGGAACGGGGTAAACAGCGCGGAACGCGGTCCGATCATAATATCGATCTCTCCGTTTTGCGCGCGCAGACTCTGGTCATACCGCTCTCCCTGGGAAAGCTTGGAATTTAAGATAGAAACCCGGTCGCCGAACCGATGATAAAAACGCATGACGGTCTGATAGGTCAGTGCGATCTCCGGGATCAGCACGATTGCCTGTTTTCCGTGCTTTATCACATGGGAGATCAGTTCCATATAGACTTCCGTCTTGCCGCTTCCGGTCACACCCTTGATCAGATAGGTTTTTCGGATGTTATTCTCATAGTCCGATACGATCTGATCCACCGCCTGCTGCTGTTCTTCATTTAATATTTTATCATAGCCTTTCTGTGACAGATGCCCGACCGGATTTCTGTATGTAGTCGTCCGTAGCACCTTTACGATGCCGGCTTCCTCCATCGCCCGTATGACCGCTGTTGTCACATTCAGTTTCTGCGTGATGACATTCCACTCCAGTTCTCCCTGCTCTAAGAGAGCGGTAAGAAGTCTTGCCCTTGCAACAGAATGTTTACGCTCGTACTCCGCGAGCTGGTTTTTCGCCTCAAGCGGATGCAGTGCCAGACGGACGATCTTCTTCTCCAGTTCCTTTGTCTTAACACGTGCCGGAAGCACCGTCTTTAATGCCTGATTCATGGTTCCGCCATAATTTTTCCGCATCCAGGCTGCCAGCGCGATCATCTGGCTTTCGATCGAGACCCCGTTTTTGACAACCTCATAGATGTCTTTGATCTTGTCGACTTCATAAGCCGGTTCATCCGTCAGTTCTACCACAAAGCCCTTGATCTTTCTTGCACCAAAAGGAATGGATACCTGCATCCCCTCCCGGATAGTCTGCTTTAACTGCTGCGGAACCCGGTACTGGAACGTCTTATCTAATTTTTCATGGGAAATATCTACAATGATATTCGCATATTCTGCCATTTCCTGTTTCTACTCCTTTGGTTGCTCTCCGGCTGCCTCTTTTGCAAGCTGCCGGTCTGTCATCGGATATCTGACTCCTCTGATCTCCTGATAGTCTTCATGTCCTTTTCCTGCCAGCACTACGATATCGTTTTCCTCTGCAATTGAAACAGCGTATCGCACTGCCTCCCTGCGGTCTGTGATACGAACATAACTGCCTCCGGTATCACGGATGCCCTCTTCAATATCATCTAAGATCCGCTCCGGATCCTCCCATCTTGGATTATCCGATGTCAGGATCGTAATGTCTGCAAAAAGTCCTGCGGTCTCTCCCATCCGGTTTCTGCGCAGTCCGGAACGGTTTCCCCCGCAGCCAAATATCACGATCAGCCGCCCCGGTTTAAACTGCTTTAAACCAAGCAGCAGATTGCGCAGGCTCATCTCATTATGCGCATAATCGATCAGAAACACATATTTATCTGAAATATGCAGGTTTTCGCATCTGCCGGGGATCGTCTGATGCTGCAGTGCCCGCTTTACCTGTTCTTCTGTCACATTAAAATGAGAGGCGATCAGCGTGGCTGCCAACGCATTGTATACATTAAAGATACCAGGAAACGGGATCGTAAGCTGCATGCTGTGCGTTCCCTTTCTTAACCGGAACCGGCTGTGCAATTCCCCCTGCTCCATATAAAAGCAGGTTTCTCCTGCCACCATGTCCGCCTCTCCGGCAATGCCCTCGCGCATGGAAAAAGTTTCGAGCTGGCAGGTATGACCGCGCAGCACCTTATAGGTATTGACATCATCCTGATTTACGATCCCAACTCTGCACTGCTGCAATAGTCTGCTCTTGCAGTAAAGATATTCCAGAAATGTAGCGTGCTCTGCTGCACCGATATGATCCGGCTCTATATTCAAAAATACACCAATATCAAAAAAAATGCCAGCCGTACGATCCATTTTTATCCCCTGTGAGGACACTTCCATCACACAGCACTGACAGCCGTTTTCCACCATCTGAAACAGTATTTTCTGCAGATCGTAGCTCTCCGGTGTCGTGTGTTCCGATGACGTTACCTGTTTTCCATCGTCCAGACATACCGTGCCGACTATGCCGGTTTTGTATCCGGCTTCCCGCAGGATCGCAGTTGTAAAAAAAGCCGTCGTCGTCTTTCCTTTTGTCCCGGTGATCCCGATCATCTTTAACTTCTTTGCCGGGAAATCAAAAAATGCTGCCGATAATTCTGCCAGTGCCAGTCTGCTCCGGGGTACTACCAGGATTGCAGCCTGATAAGTATGTAACAGCGTATCAAAACAGATCCGTTCCGTCTTTGTATAAAGTACCCGGTTTGCAGCAGCGCACACGATACGCTTTTTCTCGACCACGACAGCCACAGCCCCCCGTTCCACTGCATCTAACACATAATCATGTCCATCGGACTGTGTGCCCCGGATACAGACGAACATACACCCCGGTTTCGCTTTTCTCGAATCGTAGCAGAGATCTGTGATCTGTATTGCCGGGCTGCCGTGCACGCTCTCATAGGACACATGCTCTATTAATTTGTTTAACTGCATTGTACACCTTTCGAATACACTTGTTTTATTATATGCTGTAATTTCTCTTTTTACAAGTTATCCGCTCTTTTCGTATGTTTTTCTTTTTTTGACAGATACTAAATGTAATCCACTATCGAAAAAAGAAAGGATTCCTGCTATGTTTGGAAAAGATTTTTGTATCTGTGGTCTTACCGGATGGTGCATGGAGATCGTGTTTACCTCTGCCGGTTCCCTCTTAAAACATGACAAGCGGCTGATCGGAAGGACTTCTCTTTGGATGTTCCCCATCTATGGTATGGCGGCTGTCATTGCTCCTGTCTTTAAACTTTTACGTGAAAAACCAATCCTTTTACGCGGCAGTATCTATGCACTTGGCATCTTTTCCTTTGAATATCTCAGCGGTTCCCTGTTAAAAAAACATGAACTCTGCCCATGGGATTACAGCGATGCAAAAGCAAATATCGATGGTGTCATCCGGCTGGATTACGCGCCATTCTGGATGCTGGCAGGGCTTTTATTTGAGCGGATCCTCGTTCACGAAAACGCAGATTACCAAAAATAACAGAATGTTTGTGAACCTTCTACGATCGTGAATGAAGCGACAAAATTTTCTGAAAATACATTTCTATTTTGTCAATATAACGTAAATAATTTGCTCTCTTGAAATTATCATATGATTATTATATGATAGTAAAAATGCCAATGAGGCTATATCGTTTAAGGAGGATTATATGCGTCATTTAATGAACCCGTTGGACTTCTCCGTAGAAGAGTTGGACAAGCTGTTAGACCTTGCCAACGACATTGAGAAGCATCCGGCAAAATATGCCCACGCATGTGACGGCAAAAAACTCGCCACCTGCTTCTATGAGCCAAGCACAAGAACCAGACTTAGTTTCGAAGCTGCCATGTTAAATCTTGGTGGTTCTGTTTTAGGTTTTTCAAGTGCGGATTCCAGTTCCGCTGCCAAAGGAGAAAGCGTCTCCGATACGATTCGTATTATTTCCTGCTACGCAGATATCTGTGCTATGCGTCATCCAAAGGAAGGTGCACCTCTTGTAGCTTCCCAGAAATCTCTTATTCCAGTAATCAACGCCGGTGATGGCGGTCATCAACATCCCACTCAGACATTAACCGATCTGTTAACGATCCGTTCCTTAAAAGGACGCCTTGGCAATATGACGATCGGACTCTGTGGAGATTTAAAATTCGGCCGTACCGTACACTCTCTGATTGCTGCCCTGATCCGTTATCCGGGCATCCGTTTTGTTCTGATCTCACCGGAAGAGCTGCGTATTCCAAGCTATATCCGAGAAGATGTCCTCATGGCAAACAACATTCCATTTACCGAGTGTGAACGCCTCGAAGATGCCATGCCGGAACTTGACGTACTCTATATGACCCGTGTTCAGAAAGAGCGTTTCTTCAACGAAGAGGATTACATCCGCTTAAAAGATTTCTATGTACTGACCAAAGCAAAATTAGATCTCGCCAGGGAGGATATGTTAGTACTCCATCCGCTTCCGCGTGTCAATGAGATCTCGGTCGAAGTTGATGACGATCCGAGAGCAGCTTACTTCAAACAGGCACAGTATGGTGTCTATGTCCGTATGGCACTCATCCTTACCCTGTTAGAGATCCAGGTATAAATCCATGCAACCGATTATCTGAAAGGAAGAGTTTACATTATGTTAAATATCAGTGGAATCCAGGAAGGATTTGTATTAGACCACATCCAGCCTGGTATGAGTTTACGTCTTTACCATGATCTGAAATTAGACCAGCTTGACTGCAGTGTTGCCATTATCAAAAATGCAAAAAGCAGCAAGATGGGCAAAAAGGATATTCTGAAAGTAGAATGTCCGATCGAAGCCCTTGACCTTGATATCCTCGGTTTTATCGACCACAATATCACCGTAAATGTCATTCAGGACAATAAGATCGTTGCCAAAAAGGAACTTCAGCTTCCAAAACAGGTCAAAAATGTCATCCGGTGTAAAAACCCGCGCTGTATCACTTCGATCGAGCAGGAATTAGACCAGATCTTCATCCTGACCGACCCGGAAAAAGAAGTATACCGCTGCAAATACTGCGAAGAGAAATATACAAATAAACGCTAGACCTACAAGAACGCCAGACCTTACAGTCTGGCGTTCTTGTAGGATGCAACTGATGCGCTTGAGCTTTTATCAAGGGATTCTGTTTCCCTATACTTGCCTGTTTTATAAAATCTTCGCAACTTAAAGGTAATATCCAACAATGCTTCGGTCTGAACCTTCCGCCAATTTTAAGGCAACCGCAGAATTGATTGTCTTTACCTCATCATTTTCGTTTATACAAACAAAATAACTGCAAAATACCACATCGTCAATGCGGAACATATTCATAGGATCATAGCCGCAAATAAAAGCATCGCTCTCTATGTATTTGGAGTGCCTGATATGCTCCTCGACTTTCGCCCTTTTTTCTTGCCGGAGTTGTTTGTATTTGTTCAAAATAAAACTGTAAGGAATAATCTTCGCTGTTACGCCTGTAATATCAAGGCAGTTTTGTTCATATGCCGTTTCTTCGCTTTCGAAAACATTGTTGACCGAAAAGCCGCATTGCTCCAGGCACAGGAAATAGATTGATCCGGTAAAATATGATATTCTTCTTACATCAAACAACAGATCGCTTTCTGCTTTGAGTTTTCCAAGATAATCATTAACAATGGCACGATATTTTTCGACATTGATAAGCTTCAATGCTTTCAAGCCTATATATTCTGCCATTCCTTCTAATGTTTCTGCCCTCAGTTCCTGACACACCATAGAAGGATAGATCTTATAACGGATTTCACGGATATAAGCAAATTTACGCAATAATTCTATATCACGCTGCTCATAAGCATCGGCAAGATACTTGTTTTCATTATATTTGTTTACAAAGTTTTCAACGTCATCGGGATAATTAAGTAGTTCAAAATCAGAGGGGTAACGAGTTTCATTGTTCGTATACTGATGGCAATGGAACATTTCGTGTATCAAACAATATGCAAGTTGTTCGGGATCATCAATCGGATCGAATTCGATATTCCATATAGCAATGTATTCACCCTCGTAAAATACTGCTGTATTTCCTCTGAAGCTGTCCTGATAAGAAAGGACTTTTCCGTCAATGATAATTTCTTTGCTTGTGTATAATGCAAATCTATACTTATGGAATCCCTTGAATAAAGCGTTGAAATCAATCGTATTTAGAATAGTGTTTACCGTATTGTATAATTGAAGCAAAT
This sequence comes from uncultured Roseburia sp., assembly GCA_900550935.1. Taxonomy (GTDB): domain Bacteria; phylum Bacillota; class Clostridia; order Lachnospirales; family Lachnospiraceae; genus Roseburia. The sequence goes on along the minus strand of URUD01000015.1, from coordinate 27,836 downwards.
CCATTTTAATTTTTTTCATGTATCACTCTCAATTCTGTGTCTGGTGCGCCAAGTTTCATCTAAAACGGTCTGCAACAACAGCAGTTACAGATCATATTCAATAACAGCATGCTAAGACACCAGTTACCTGCACTTGCATATGGACGTTCATAGCTGCTTCCCATACTGCTGTACCATGCACCGCCATTATCCAGATGCTGTTTGAACTGACGATACTCCAGATTGCTCGGTTCCATCTCGACAGCTCTTGTCGCATGTTCTCTTGCCACGATATTGTTTCCTGCGCCCTGGTTTGCCATCGCACTGTAGTAATACCATCTCGCGCTGCGCTCTGCAAACGGAATGCCATTTAAGACATTGAGTGCCTCTGCATAGCAGTGATTTACGATATAATTTGCCGCAGCCTGCATCTGTACAGAATCCCCGGCTCTCTGATAGCTCCGGTTGCTGCCGTAACTGTAGCCTCCATTCTGGCTGTAACCGCCTCCATAGCCGCCTCCCTGCTGCTTTTCTTTCATGATCTGGTCGTACGCCTGCTGCACCTGTTTGAATTTTTCTTCTGCCTGTTCCTTGTTTGGATTATTTACATTCGCATCCGGATGATATTTACGGCTTAATGCTCTGTAAGCCTTTTTTATCTCGTCATCCGAGGCATTTCTCGGCACACCAAGCACCTGATAAGGATCTGTCATATCTCAAACCTCGTTATTTTCGTGATTTCTTCTTTGCTTTTTCTTTCGTCTTTTTCTTTTTAAGCTGCAGATATTCGAACTTCGTCCAGACTCCGGAATAAAGTACATTGCGCAGGATATCCGCATGGAGCAGGATCGGCAGTCTCTCAAAAGACTTTGCACACTCTGACATCATACTGGTTAAGATCAGCCTGCACCAGGTATCCAGATCCTGTGTCTCTTCCTGATCCATAAAGACCAATGGGTTGTACGCGTTCTTTTCCACATCACTCTCATAATCTTCGTAGGCATCCATCAGATAAATGAACTTGCCCATGTAGAATCCGAGAGTACGGAGTTCTCCTGCCCATTCATCCTCTTTCCAGCAGAACACCTCACCCAACATCTCACCGGTCAGTCCTGCCACAAGATCCAGATTGCTCTCGCCGCGTTTCTCCGCTTCCTGTGTTTTCTCCATGTAGCTTTCAATCGCTTTTACCTGTCTGGGATATTTATCCAGGACACGTTTATAATCTTTTTCCAGCATTTTGGCAAATGCCTTCTTCGGATAGGACTTGTCATCCTTCCAGTCATCGATCAGATTATAATATGCTAAGATCAGGTTCATATCCGCCGCATAATCGGTGGCCTCATTCGTCCAGATGGTTCGCTTTTTGGTCGGATGAAGTGCACAGACCATCTCAGATGATTCATTTTCCAACTCATAAAGACCAGTCAGAAGAACGATCAGGAATGTCATATCATAGTCCAGAAGCATCTGCCCTTTTGCACCACAGTTTGTTTTTAGCTTTCTGCACAGCCCGCAATAATATGCCTGATATGCTTTTTTGCTTTCCTCTGACAATTCTTTTTGATTGATATTAATATAACCAAACACAAAAAATCTCCTTTATCAGCTCTTTTTTACAAATTCTGTTCTGCATTTTGGGCAGGTAATACAGATCTTTCCTTTTCCCTTTGGTACCCGCACCCTCTGGCTGCACTGCGGGCATTTGTAAAAACGATAACTCTTTCTCTCCGCAAAACGGGTCTTTGTCTTATTCCATTTGACGGCTGCCTGATATCTCGTGTTCAGGTATTTCTGATTCTCCTCATAACGTTTGGAGATGTTTTTGGACATCATCCTCCAGTATGCGTAGATCAAAAGGGCGATCCCAGCCCAGTATAAAATGCCGGTCCTACCAAACATCGATACAATGCAAAGAACCAGTGCCGTAATCAGATAAGCTCTTGAAAGCTGATCTGCTCCGTATCTTCCTATCATAAAACGCTGAAATTTTTCTTTCATGCCATCCCATCCTTTCGTATTTACACTAATGGTAAGCCCTAAAAAATGGAACGTCAACCAACCTATTGTCTTTTAAGAAACATTTTAGATTTTGATTATATTTATCAGAACAAACGGACTTTCCGCTGCATCTCTTTCGGATCCGGCGCGTAATAAACCGCCATCTCGGAGGAGATCACACTCTGCATATAAAGCTCATACACCGCATCCTCCATGCTCATTCCCTCGACACGCTCGCCGCTCTGTAACATGGAAGCCAACGCTCCCATCTTTCCCTCGCGGAGCAGATTTTTCACGCCATCCGTATTTGTATAATAGGCATACGCTGCCACTCTGCCTGTTCCGTTTTCCCTTGGCAAAAGCTGCTGTGACATACCTCCGATCAATGCATTTGCAAGTCTCTGCTGCATTTTTGCCACATTCCGCTCATCTACATAAGACAATAGTGTCTCGATTGCAAGAAAACTATCCTCGGCATCCACGATTGCAAGCACAAGGCGTCCCATCTCAACTGCCCTGACTGCTGCTTCTAAGCTCTCTGCTCCACCCAGTTCGGACACCGTGATCACATCCGAATCCTGCAACAGTGCTGTTTTAATACCGTTTGCCATCGTTTGGGTATGACTTGCAGTTTCTCTCTGCACCAGAAGAGAAGTATTTTCCTCCTCTGTATGATACAGATATTCTGTGTTTTCCTCTAAAACTGTGATCTTCTTTCCGGATTCTTTTAAAAGTGCCCCGGTAAGAGCTGCCATCGTCGTCGTCTTTCCGGCACCGGATGCACCTGCGATCAGAAACAGTCCCCGTTTTTGTTGTAACAGTTCACGAATCTTTTCCGGGATCAGAAGTTCTTCTGTCGCCGGCGGGCAGAGTGGAAGAAGATGAAGGCACGCCGCATCTCCGGTACTCTGGCGATATGCCTGTACTCTCATACGAAACAGTCCGTCTTTCGTAACGGTAAACGTGAGTTCTCCGTTTTCTTTGTATGCCGCTTTCTGTGTCTCTGTCAGCGCATCATTTAACCAGTCACGGATTGCGGATCCCGGAAGTTTTTCTCCCATTCCTTTATGAAGTTCCCCATCCACACGGTACCTTACCGGTCTGCCCTCGATGAGATGTACCTCGGATGCTCCCATCTGTTTTGCCTGTTTCAGACATTCCTCTAACCACACCATATCGCCCATGCTACTCTCCATTTTTTAATAATTTCTCCTATATAACATAAATTGCCCGCATTGCGAGCAAAATCAATTCGTGTCTATTTTCTTTTTAAAAAGATTTAAGCAGGTCGATAAGCCGGGTTATGTCTAAGCTGTGAAAACACAGCCGGAATGATCATCTATCTAGGATGACTGTTACCAGTCACCTCAAGCAACCTACCTAAAGCTGGCGGGCCACGTCAACGCTTTTGTTCGGTCTTGCTTCGGATGGGGTTTACATATGCCCTCCCTGTTACCAGAGAGGCGGTAGTCTCTTACACTGCCCTTCCAACCTTACTCCATGTCTAAGACATGGGGCGGTATATTTCTGTTGCACTATCCTTAGAGTCGCCTCTACCGGACGTTATCCGGCATCCTGCCCTGTGAAGCCCGGACTTTCCTCACCCCGGCAATGCCGGGCCGCGATCATTTGTCCTACTTAAACCTTTTCTACTATACACTTTTTCCTGCCAGACTGCAACCCCTATACATGAAAACAGGAGCCACCGATAAATTCACGGATAATGGAATTCTGGCTGATCCCATCACTTGGCATCGGCAGAAAATAATCCAGGAATTTTAACAAACGCTTTGCCTCAATGTATTCCGGACAATCTTTGTCGATTGCAAATAAGAGCGGCTCTGCGTAAAGCTTTAATACCGCAAGTTCATAGATCAGGGCGGAGTTAAACATGACATCCGCGCCCTCCTGGAATGGGAAAATATATTTTTCCTCTCCACGGCGTACTGAATCCCACATGGCAATGGTCTCCTTTGCCGAAGTTCCTCGGGTCCTTGCATCACGCACAATACGTCTGATTATCCTGCCATCTGTAGTTGGCAGACAGTTATGCTCATCAATGTTTAACTGGGTCAGTGCACTGATGTAGATCTTATATTTACTTTCTGCCGGAAGCGTATAAGACAGTTTATCATTTAAACCATGGATGCCCTCAATGACCAATACGTCATCCTTGCCAAGCTGCATGGTCTTGTCTTTGTATTCTCTCTTTCCGGTTTTGAAATTAAAGATCGGAAGATCGACTTTTTTCCCTGCCAGAAGTTCATTCATATCATGGTTAAATAATTCCACGTCCAGAGACTCCAGACACTCAAAATCAAAGTTGCCGTTTTCATCACGCGGACAGAGTTCCCTGTCAACATAATAATCATCCAATGGAAACGGATGTGGCTTTAATCCCTTTGCCGCAAGCTGTATGGAAAGTCTGTGTGAAAACGTTGTCTTTCCGGAAGAGGACGGTCCTGCGATCATGATAAATTTCTTGCCGGAAGAGTTTGCGATCGTTTCTGCAAGCTGACCGATCCGCTCTTCAAATAATGCTTCCTGTGTCAGGATGATTTCCTGCATCCTGCCCTGTGCGATCGCATCGTTTAATGCTCCGATCGTATCGATCTCAAGCATTTTTCCCCATTCACGGGACTTTTTCAATGTATGGAACAATTTTTCTGACGGGTTAAATTCTGCCACTTTCTTTGTCTCTTTATAAGGGAACAACAGCATAAAGCCATCTTCGTATTTTTTTACATCAAAGGTTTCAAGATAACCGGTCGACGGCACCATAAAACCATAAAAATAATCTCTGTAATGCCCGATCTTATAGACATTGACTCTTGAACTGCGGCGGTAACGGAACAGTTTTTCTTTATCTGTCATACCAAGCTCATGGAACAGTGCGACCGCATCATCCGTGTTCATGCTCTCTTTTTCGATCGGGATATCCTGTTCCACAAGATGTGCCATCTCCTGTTTTAAGTCAGCTAACATCTGCTCGGTCGGCAGTATGCTTATTCCTGCTTTGACCAGTTCACAGTAATAGCCCTGTCCGATGGAATACATCACATGCACAATGACCTGATCTGTTCCCCACAGGTTATGCACTGCACGCTGCATCAATAGCGTTACACTTCTGCGATACGTTTTTCGTCCGGTCTTATCCGCAGTCGTGATAAATTCCAGACTGCCGTCTTTATCTGCCTTTTTGCGCAGTTCTCTCAAACGGTTGTTATATAAAACCAGTACAATATCATCCGAAAATTCCTTCTGATATTCTTTTGCAAGTTCTAAAAATGTTATGCCACATGGATACTGTTTTTCTTTTCCCTGAATGTTCAGGGTAATCATTGCTTCTCCCATGGTCGTCACCCCTCATTCCTTTCAAACAGGCTTCCTGCCTGCTCATTTTGCAGCATTTTCTCCTGCATTTCCTTTTGTCTTTCCAGAATGTTTGCAGAAGATGGCTGTCCCTTTAAATTTTCCAGGATCACTTGATAGGTATGCTGTTCTTTTTGCAGATATGCAAAAAGCGTGGCGTTTTTCTCTGCTAAAAGTCCTGCCCCATACCGGGCAAAAATCCCCTCTATCTGTGCCTCATCAAGGTGCATCTGTTCTTTCATCTGCTTCCGCAAAGCGGTGATCCTTTTATCTTCTGTCACCTTTCCGGTGTATCTGACACGCATCATCGGATAATATTTTCCATCCTCAAATACCATGTCCTCCGCCTCTACCGTATAGCCATTTTCTCTCAGGTAATCACGCACTTTTTCCAGTTCGGACTGTGGCTGTAAGATCAGTTCTTCTACTGCCTGCGCCACTTTTCTTCCCTCTTCTAAGATATGGATCACCAGACCGCCACCCATACCGGCTACCACAATGGACTGTACTTCTCCCACCTGTAGTGCAGCTAGACCGTCTGATAATCTGGTCTGTATGTAATCACCCATGCCTGACATCTTTATATGTTCTTTTGCACGTTCCAGGGGACCTTTCCCGATATCCATCGCAATCGCACCTGTTATCCTGCCCTGCTCCATCAGATAAATGGGGATATATCCATGGTCTGTCCCTACGTCCGCAAGAATCTGATCCTGGCATACCATAGATGCCACAGCCGTCAGCCGTTTTGACAGTTTTACCATTACTCCAGATAATCCTTTAACTTACGGCTTCTGCTTGGGTGACGCAGTTTGCGGAGTGCCTTTGCCTCGATCTGGCGAATACGCTCACGCGTTACATTAAATTCTTTTCCTACTTCCTCTAACGTTCTGGCACGTCCGTCTTCCAGTCCAAAACGTAAAGTTAAGACCTTCTGCTCTCTTTCGGTCAGGGTTCCAAGCACTTCCTCCAGCTGCTCTTTTAACAGGGTAAATGCTGCTGCATCTGCCGGAACCGGCACATTATCATCCTGAATGAAATCTCCCAGATGGCTGTCTTCCTCCTCACCGATCGGTGTCTCTAAAGAAACAGGCTCCTGCGAGATCTTTAAGATCTCACGCACACGCTCTACTGGCATATTCATCTCTGCTGCAATCTCTTCCGGGGTCGGTTCACGTCCTAACTCCTGCAATAACTGTCTGCTGACGCGGATCAGTTTGTTGATCGTCTCTACCATATGAACCGGAATACGGATGGTACGTGCCTGATCTGCAATGGCTCTGGTGATTGCCTGACGGATCCACCATGTCGCGTAGGTGGAGAATTTATATCCTTTGCGGTAATCGAACTTCTCAACTGCTTTGATCAGTCCTAAGTTTCCTTCCTGGATCAGGTCAAGGAACAGCATGCCTCGTCCAACATAACGTTTTGCAATGGAAACAACCAGTCGTAAGTTTGCCTCTGCAAGACGTTTTTTCGCCTCCTGATCTCCTAACTCCATACGTTTTGCGAGTTCGATCTCTTCCTCTGCGCTTAAAAGCGGTACTTTACCGATCTCTTTTAAATACATACGGACCGGGTCCTCGATCGATACGCCATCCGGTACAGACAGATCGATCTTTTCTACCTCGATCTCTTCCTCATCGTCTACCTCAAGCAAAATGTCCTCATCGGAATCATCATCCGTGATACGGAGCACATCAATGTTATTTGCCTCCAGGAAATCCAAAATCTTTTCGAATTTCTCTGCATCCAGCTGCATGTCCGCAAAGAAATCACTGATCTCCTGATACTCTAACATGTTCTTTTTCTTTTTGGCTAAATTTAAAAGTTCTTTTAATCTCTCCTGAAATTTCTCTCTGGCTGCGTCTGCTTCCGGAGTTGCTGCATTTGCTGCGACACCCTTTGTCTTTGCTGCGTTTGCTGCAACATTCGTTTCGCCGGTTTCTTTCTTCTTTGCCATTTTGCTTCATCCTCTCAAGTTTTCTAGTATTTTGTCCTTAATCTACGGAAATATGCACTTTTTCTAATTCTTCGAGCGCTTTCTTATCCGTTATCATTTTCTGCAGTGCTCCCATATCATCCGGAGCTGCATTTTTAGCATGATACTCCATGCTGTTTTGTTTCACCCGTAAAATGGTTTCCTTCAACGCTTTTTCAAAGGATGCCTTATCGAGTGTCTCCTCTTCCTCTATCCCGCCAGCCTGAAGTCTGGCATTGAAAAGTCCTGCGATCTCCCGCTGTTCCTCCTCATTCTGAAACATGCTCACGATCTGCGCCGGATTGACAGTTTCTGTCTCTTTAAACTGTAAAAACAGGATTTCCGCCACTTTTCGATAGATTTCTTCTGTAAAGTCCTCTGGTGTGATATATTTTTCTATTTTAGGAAATAATCCGGCATGCTCAATGAGCCACGTCAGAAGCAGCTTTTGCGACTGCTTCATTCCATCTTCTTTTTTCTTCTCATGGATACCGGTCTTTAACCTTGTCGTCTCGCGGGGTGCCCTCACTCCGCCCGGGTCTCCCGCCACACCGATCGTTGCCCCGTATTCGTTGACCATCCGCTCGATGTCTTCGGCTCTCCGCCCGTATTTGTCCGCGACTGCCTCGATGTAAATATCTCGCTCCACTTTTTCCGGAAAACCGCACAGTCTCTGTGCTACCTCTTTGAAAAATGCAGATTTTCCAGCCGGATCGTTCATCTCATAATTGCGTTCGAGCATGCGGATCTCAAACAGAAAACTGTTTTCTGCCTGGTCGATCCGTTTCTGATATTCCTCCGCGCCAAGCGCACTGATAAATTCATCCGGATCTTTGTATGGCTGCATGTTGATGACCTTCGTATTGATCCCTACTTCTTTTAAGATCGGGATCGCCCGCAGTGCGGCTTTCACACCTGCGCCATCACTGTCATACGTCAGGTAGACATTCTTGGTGTACCGTTTTAACAGATTGGCATGTCCACTTGTTAAAGCCGTTCCCAGCGAGGCAACCGCATTGTCAAATCCTGCCTGATGTAAGGCGATCACATCCATATAGCCCTCGCAGAGTAACAGCTGGTCTTTTTTCGTGCTTCTTGCGATATTTAATCCGTAAAGATTACGGCTTTTATCGAAGATCCTGGTCTCAGGAGAGTTTAAATATTTGGGCTCTCCATCTCCCATGACGCGCCCTCCGAAACCGATGACCTTGTTGTGCACATCCATGATCGGGAACATGGCACGATTCCAGAATTTATCATATCCGCCCCGTCTCTCATCGATCGTGACAAGTCCGGATTCTCTTAAGATCTCATCCTCATATCCCTTTTTGCGGAGATACCGGTAAAGATCGTCACTGTACTGATCCGAATAGCCAAGCCCGAACCGCTGCATCGTCTCCTCGGTCAGATTTCGTTTCTTAAAATAGGAAAGCGCATGTGCTCCCCGCTCACTCCGCAGCAGGGAATAAAAATATCTGGCTGCTTCTTTGTTGATCTCAAGCAGCCTTGCGCGTTTGTCCGCTTCCTGTCTCTGGGCAGATGTATATTCGCGTTTGGGCAGCTCCACTCCCACACGCTCTGCCAGCGACTCCATTGCTTCTCCAAAGGTAAAATTTTCATATTCCATCAGAAAAGTAAAAACATTTCCACCGGCACCGCATCCAAAACAGTAGTACATCTGTTTATTGGGCGATACCGCAAAAGAGCCTGTTTTTTCATTATGAAAAGGACACAGTCCAAAGTAAGTACTTCCTTTTTTCTGAAGACGCACATATTGTGATATCACGTCTACAATGTCATTCCGGGAACGTACTTCCTCGACAATGTCATCCGAATAATATGGCATCTTTCCCTCCGTAAAATAAAATTAATAGCCGTCGACCTGCCAGGCACTGTGCATGCCACAGGCTTCTCCTGCAGCTTACTAATATCCGTCGACCTGCCAAGCCTGTGGCAGAAAATATTCGCTGAACTTCGTGATGGCGTACTGGTCTGTCATGCCTGCGATATAATCGCTGACGACACGCTCCTGTTTTTCGCCCTCATCCAACATTCTAAGGTACTTCTCCGACAACAGATTAATGTGATCCATATAGAAGAAGAATAACTGTCTTAGCATTTCTTTTGCCTTGACCTCTTCTCCTTTTGCGATCGGATTTTTGTATACATGATCAAACATAAATTTACGGAGTTCGATCATTGCCTCTTCGACCTCGGAAGACATTACGATATCGTTTTTATCCCTGCTGTTCATTACGATATTATGTATCAGCGTATTCAGTCTCTGTCGGGTGGAAAATCCCAGTGTTTTTTTCAGTTCCAGTGGAATATCATCCTCCGTCAGCACCTGTGCACGGATCGCATCGTCGATATCGTGGTTGATATAGGCAATCTTGTCGGAAAGTCTTACGATCTTGCCCTCAAGCGTATGCGGCATCAGTCTGGACTGGTGATTTAAGATACCATCCCGGACTTCCCACGTCAGATTCAATCCCTGACCGTCCTTTTCTAATTTTTCCACCGTACGCACGCTCTGTTCATTATGACGAAAGCCATCTTCACAGATCTCATTGAGCACATACTCTCCGGCATGACCAAATGGGGTATGTCCAAGGTCATGCCCCAATGCGATCGCTTCCACCAGATCTTCGTTTAACCGCAATGCTTTTGCAATCGTTCTGGCATTCTGCGACACCTCGAGGGTATGGGACAGTCTTGTCCTGTAATGATCCCCTTTCGGTGTTAAAAATACCTGTGTTTTATTTTTCAGACGGCGAAACGCTTTACAATGTAAAATCCTGTCCCTGTCTCTCTGGAATACCGGCCGGATATCACAAGGCTCCTCCGGAATATCCCTTCCTCTTGAGTTTTCACTCAGGGTTGCATAAGGACTCAGCGTTTCCCGCTCCATTCGTTCCATTTCTTCCCTTATTGACATAGGCGTCTCCTCACAGTGTTTACATTATAAATATTCCGCGTCCAAACGCTATTTCCTTTTTTCTTATCAGAAAACTTTGCAGATTCAAAAAAGAAGCAGTTGCGTTTGCTTCCATATAGGAGTATCATTTCGTTGGTACAAATATGAAGGAGGATTTTGTTATGAAACTAACCACGAAACAAATCACTACAACCGCTGTTCTGCTTGCGATCTGCATTGTCAGCCAGTTTTTCAAAAATTTAAGTGTCTATCTTACCGGACCGATCATCAATGCCGCTCTGATCTTGACCGTCATTTATGCCGGACCTGTCTGTGGCATCATTTTAAGTATCATTACCCCGATCACTTCCTTTTTCATTACAGGAAGCCCGATCATGGCAGCCATTCCGGCAATGTTCCCATGTATCATGATCGGAAACATCATCCTTGTTGTTGCAGTAGCACTTCTCCGTGGAAAATGTGGAAAAACTGCCGGTCTTCCGGTATCGATCGCAGTCGGTGCTGTACTTAAAGCATTGTTTATGGGAATTTTGATCTCTCTTATCATTCTTCCAAACATGCTTCCGGAAAAAATGCAGCCAATGATGCACGCATTACAGCTTCAGTTTTCGGTCACACAGCTGATCACAGCCCTGATCGGTGGCGTGTATGCAGTCATTATTTATGCTGTGCTCCGCAAAACAACATTTGGTAAACAGGCATAATAGTTGGATTAGAGGGTAAAAAAACTGTCACTCTGTCGAGTGGCAGTTTTTTTATAGCTCTATTTCACAATAAAGGCATCTGTGTACTTTCCCACGATACTCTTCTTCCTCAATGGTCTGCTTCAAATGCATGCCACATTTTTCCATCACCTTTCTGCTTGCCGCATTTTCTTCAAAAAAACCTGCAACCGCTTTTTGAAAGCCCATTTCTTTTGCCTCAGATAATATCGCACCAAGTGCCTCTGTAGCATATCCATTTCCCTTATAGTCCGGATGGATCAGATAGCCAATCTCTATTGTTTCATCATCAAATCCACAGTCATTGATCATTCCGATCAGATTGTTTTCCAGAAAGATCCCATATTCCAGATGTGTATCATTGTCGATCTGACTGAATCCTATTATTTTATCAGCCAGTTCAAAGTACTGTTCTTCTGTCGGATATGTCGGCATCATAAACGTTGCCGCAATCTCCAAATTTTTGTTCCTGCCGCAAACCCGGGTTGAAAAATTCATTTTTTTCTGCTACAATCAACAGGATATTTTTAAAAAACGGAGGTGAATTTTCATGGATAGTTGCGATTGTATAGGACGAAGTAGTCGATGCGATAACAGAAGATACCAATGCAGAATGTGGCTGCCCATGAAATTGACGTAGCCTCATTCTATTTTGTTATGTCCTCTTACATCGCATCAGAGAATCCTTACCATCACAATCATCTGAGGCGATGTATTTTTATGCCCTTTTTCGGGCAAGAAGGAGGTAACAGTGAGAAAAAAAATAACACCGGAAAAAGATTATGTAACAGAACTGGTCCAGATCATCCGCAGCACGAAAGAAGAAGCCATCCTGCGTGATAAACTGTCTGATTACCATGAAAAAGATATTGCAGAAGCCGTCACAAAACTGACCGCTGACGAAAGAAAACACCTATATGGCATACTGGGTGTGCAAAAGGTCGCTGAGATCTTTTCCTATCTGGATGATGCGGAAGCATACCTGGACGAACTGCCCATCGAACGCGTTGCAAAGGTCATGTCCTATATGGATGCCGACGATGCCATGGATGTGTTAGATGATCTGCAGGAAGCCAAAAAACAGGAGATCGTCAGACGTCTGGATGATGATGCAAGAGAAGATGTCCGCAGACTTCTCTCCTACGATGAAGATGAGATTGGAAGCTGTATGACCAACAACTTCATCTGCATCCCGGACAACCTTACCATCCGCGAGGCAATGAGTGCTCTCATCCGGCAGGCTGGCGAACATGACAATATCTCCACCATCTATGTAGTAGACAGTAATGAAAAATTTGCCGGGGCCATTGATTTAAAAGACCTGATTGTTGCAAGGGAACATGATGATCTTAGTGACATCATCAGCAGTTCCTACCCTTATATCTTGGAACATGAAAAAATTGATGTCTGTATCGAAAAAATCGCAGATTACGAAGAAGATTCCCTTCCCGTTCTGACCGAAGAGGGAAAGATTGCAGGTATCCTGACCGCAACCGACATTGTAGAACTCGTTGATGATGCAATGGGGGATGATTATGCAAAGCTCGCAGGTCTTACCTCCGAAGAGGATTTAAAAGAGCCGACTCTCGTCAGCATGAAAAAGCGGCTTCCATGGCTCATCATCCTTCTGTTTCTTGGGATGGCAGTTTCCTCGGTCGTCGGCATGTTTGAGTCCGTTGTCGCAGTCCTGCCGATCGTGATCTGTTTCCAGTCTCTGGTCCTTGATATGGCCGGAAATGTCGGAACACAGTCCCTGGCTGTAACCATCCGTGTGCTGATGGATGAGAACCTTACCGCCAAAAAGAAACTGTTTTTACTTGGGAAAGAAATGAAGATCGGATTTTTAAACGGTGCCAGCCTTGGACTGATGGCACTGCTGTTCCTTGGCATTTACATTCACTTATTCAAAAAATATGCCTGGTTTTCAGCATTTTTAATCTCCGGCTGTGTGGGTGTCTCCCTGATTGTGGCAATGGTGATCTCCAGTCTGATTGGAACCATCATCCCGATGTTTTTCCATAAGATCCACATTGACCCTGCCGTTGCCTCCGGTCCTCTGATCACGACCGTAAATGACCTGGTCGCAGTCATAACCTACTATGGACTGGCAATGTTATTTTTGATTGATGTGTTCCATATCTGATCTCTGTTATCCTTTTCTTAAGATCATTTTCCCCAACACATCCAGCCGGCTCTCGCAATGTTCAAAAAAGATGCGATAGCCGGCACATAAATAATTCAACTGTGAATCAGGCTCTCTCCAGTGCCTGCATCCACCCCTGCACAGCCGGTAATACGGGCACTGCAGACATTCTTTTGGCTTTCTTTTGGAATACCCGATAAATTCCCCAACTTTTTTATTTTTTAAGAGTTCCTCAAATGGTTTCTCCACTGTGCCAAGGCAATACGCATCCGTACAGTAGAAATCACACGGGTAGACACTGCCATCCGCTTCTACCACAAAATAACAGCTGCAACACCCGTTCATCCCACATTCTTCTGCCGGATATCCCGCTGCCATCTGAGCCAGATTGGAAAATGTGCGGATCTCCATATCATCCCCTGCACAAAAATCCGGGTACCACAGATCAAATATTTCACTTAAAAATCTACCATAAGATTCCGGTCTTACAGAAAACTCGTTTTCTGCCTCCGCAATCCTTCCATCTGTTTCCCACGAATTTCCCATACATGGGATCAGCTGCACATAGGAGAAGTTGTTCCTTTTATAAAATTTATACAGATAGGCAGCCTGATGCGCCAGTTCCTCCGTTACCACCGTTGCAATATTTAACCGTACCCCATGCTCTCTTAGCAGTGCGATCCCATTCATGATCCGGGTAAAGGTAGGATTTCCATTCGCATCCGTGCGATACGCATCATGGATCTTGCGCGGTCCGTCCAGTGAGATTCCTACCAGAAAATCATGTTCCGCAAAAAACTGCGCCCATTCCCGGTCTATAAGAACACCATTCGTCTGAATGGTGTTCTCAATTCTAAGCCCTTTTCTACTGTATTTTTGCTGCAACGCTGCTGCTTTTTGAAAGAACTCAATGCCAGCTAACATCGGTTCGCCCCCCTGAAATGCAAAGGATACCAGTCCATCTGCATAGGCACATGCCTGAGAGATCAGTTTTTCTAATGTCTCATCCGACATACGCCCTTTGCTGTATGATTCTCTTGTATGGCATAACTTTTTATAAAAGCAATACTTACAGTCTATATTGCAATTTGATGAACATGGTTTGATCAAAATACTTGCTGCTGGCATATCGTTTCCTTTCTCTGTTATTCCGCGTGTAAATGTTTTTCTAACACTTTCGTCTCATCCGTTTTTCCCGGGGTCTGCTGTAAAACTACTTTATGTATTTTCCCGGTAAACTCAAATGGTACCTCATACTCCGGTGACACAGGCGTATATTTATCCGCCTTTATCGTAGAGGAAAATCCCTTCATATAGTATGTCTTTGGTATAAAGACGCTTCCTGCTTCCACATCATTGACATACAGTTTTACCTCCGCACTCCGGTCTTCTTTGAAGATAAAATCATATGCGACCTCTAACGTACCGGTTGGAATTTTTTCGGTTTCCAACGTATCATACCGCTCTTTGGCATAATTATACACATATTTTAGGCGGTTGTCTTTGATATAAAGGGTAAAACCGGAAAATTTGTCGCCACCAGAGAAGATAACACCTTCCTCTTTTTCGCTCTCCCTCGTGATTTTTGCATAAAAATGGTAACTTGTCGTATCCAGATCGATCCGGTTGCTCTCTGCAATATCATACGGCCTGATGATTCCCTTAAATTCCAGCCGTACTTCCCTTGACGGGATTTTCCCGTATACCGGTTCGGATGCACTGTCCTTTGATGTATGGAATGCCTTTTTTAACATCGGGAAAACATTATTTCTGGCTGCCTCGATCAGGAATTCATCCTGCAGTTCCCGCAATTTTTCCGGATACTGCTCCGCCACATTATATTTTTCCGAATAATCTTCTTCCACATGATAGAGTTCCCACTGATCCTCTGCATAAGATCCCGAAAAGACATGATTGACAACCGCTTTCCATCCATCTTTATAGATGCCCCGGTTTCCAAGTACCTCATAATACTGCACATGTTTCCTGCTTTCCGCTTCCCTGTCCGCAAAAGTATATGCAAAACTGATGCCTGTAAAATCCTTTTGTGCAACGCTTTTGATGCTCTGTGGTTTTGTGATCCCGATCATCTCCAAGATAGTAGGCGTGATATCCGATACATGATGATACTGTCCCCGTATGCCGCCATAGTCTTTGATCTTCTTTGGATAGGATACGATCAGTGGATCTTTGATCCCACCTTCATGTGCCCAGATCTTATACCACTGGAATGGTGTATTTCCTGCATTTGCCCAGCCGGTCGGATAATGGTTTAACGCCTCCTCGGTGCCGATCTCATCATAATGCTTTAAGCTGCGCTCCACCTCATTTTCTCTCTCAAAAATATCCATTCCCTGAAAGCAGTTTAATCTTCCGTTTTTTCCACCCTCTGCACTTGCTCCGTTGTCCGATAAAAAGACAAAAATGGTATTTTCAAATTCATCAATCTCTTTTAAATAGTCCAGTAACCTGCCGATCTGTTCATCCGTATATTCTAACATTCCTGCATATGCCTCCATATATCTGGCATATAAGCGTTTCTCATCCGCACTGAGGCTCTCCCAGCTATCGACATATTCGTTGCGTTCGGTCAGTTCTGCATTCTGCGGAATGATCCCGATCTCTTTCTGCTTTTTAAACCACTGTTTCCGCTTTTCATCCCATCCATCATCAAACGCTCCCTTGTACCGGTCGATATATTCCTTTGGTGCATGATGCGGCGCGTGCATTGCTCCAAATGCCAGATACAGGAAAAATGGCTTCTCCGGAAACGCATTCTTTTCCGTGAAAATATTTTCAATCGCATTGTCCACAATATCTTTGGAGAAATGATAGTCTTTCTGATCCGTCCGTAGTGCTTCCTCCTCCGGTGTCAGCAGCGAATTATCCCGCACCAGATGTGGATGGAACTGATCATTTTCTCCATGCAAGAATCCATAATACCGGTCAAATCCCTTCTGTAATGGCCAGCTGTCATAAGGCCCTGCCTGTGTTTTTTCACTTGCAAGATGCCACTTTCCAGAGCAGAACGTTGCGTATCCATACTCATGCAGGATCTCCGCAACCGTTGCATATTCCGGGTTCAGCCGTCCTGCTCCGTTGCTTAATCCGGTCTGGTATTCAATCAAAGATGCGCATCCTGCGGCATGGTGGTTGGCACCGGTCAAAAGACTGGTTCTTGTTGCAGAGCAGACTGCCGTCGTATGAAAATTATTATACCGCAGTCCCTGACTGGCAAGAGAATCGATATTCGGTGTACGGATATTAGAGCCGTAGCATCCCAGATGTGCAAATCCCATATCATCCATCAAAATATAGACTACATTCGGTGCATCTTTGGGAAGCCTTTCTGTTACCTCATACGAAAACCGGGTTCCCTGCAGCGTTCTTCCTATGGTTCCTGTAAATTTTCTGTCTGCCATTTTTTGTTTCCTCCAATCTATTGTCTCTATGGTTCGATCAGGTGAAATTCCCGATACTCTGAAAAATCAACCAGATACGTGCGCAGTTTTTCCAGTATGGATAAGTGTCTGGTCTGATACAAAGATCCATCCAGCTTTTCTTCTCTGGAAAAGAGTGCGTACAAGCCTTCTGTCGTTGTAGTCACAACCGGCAGTCCATCCCCGTGCTGCTCTGTCTGCGCCTCTAAACGCATATAGTGTAAGGTTCCCTTATAGAGTTTCAGCAAAAAGATCTCGTCTGCATCCTCTCCTAAGTTTTCTGCTATCTTTAAAATAAAGGTAAGGTTTTCATCTACCGCCCGGTTGCAGTCGATCGCGATCCCCAGCTTTGCAAGGATCAGCTCTGCCGGCATCTGTGATGTGATATCCTCCACGCTGTTGTTCATGACATCTCTTGCCTTCTCTGACAGTCCCGGATTCCGAAGCTCCGCAGCACCGGTCAGGTACGCATTCCGCCAGAGAAACGATTCTGCCATATAGGCAAGCTGCTCTAAGGCATCCGCACACAGATAGCGCGCCTGCATGTTGTCCGGATCTGCAAATACAACATAATTTGAAGCAACTGCACAGCTCTGGTATTCGCCCCTGTCAAAATCTTCCTGTGCCTTTTTTAACACTTTCTCTGCCGAACCAACATACTCCACAAATTTTTTTGCCGTTTCCACTTCACTGGCTGTTTCCAGATGAACCGGATTTCCATCATAAAAGCCAAGATATTTCTGATAGACACCTTTTGCATTAAAGCGGTACGAACCGTAGTGAGGTCTGATATAAGAGACTCTTTGTATGCACTCCGGAACTTTAAATGCTGTATTGATCTCGTTCATCGTATATCCCTGGTTTGCATAAAACAGGGACTGGTCATTGATGTATTTATAGGCCGCTGCATTATCCATCAGCACTTTCTTCACTACATCCGGGTCTTCTATCGTATTCCAGTGTGCAATCCCATGTCCCTGTGCCACAGCCTTCGCACGTGCTCCATACTTCAGATACATTTCATAATATTTTTTGCTCCAGAAGTCTGCATCCCTTACCACTGCGCCCCGCATGGTGTAGGTATTATGAAGCATTCCCATACTGTTATCTCCCAGATAAAGGACATCATAATCGTTCAGATAAACTGCCATATGCGCGATCGTCTCTGTATTTGGTGTATCAATGAAATCGATCGTCAATCCATCTACTTCCAGTGTTTTGGAAGTATCGATCCAGGTATTTGGCTCGACATAGGAATATGCCCCCTGCAGGATGGGTGTGGAAAGTTTCTTTTTCAGCGTGTCTTCCTGATTTAAGATCCCTGCCTGATATTGCAGTCTCCTTGACATCGCAACCCCTGCATACAAATGATCCTCTATTTTGGATTCTTCAAACTGCGCCGGAGCTATCACAGGGATGTTTTCCGGATTATTTTCATCCGGGATGAAGGCTCCCACTCCTGCAAAATGATCAAAATGGGAATGGCTGTATACCACGCCGCGGATCTTTCCTGCGATCTGTTCTCCGGTTGCTTTTTCTGCCAGTTCCATGCAGTACCTCGCCGCTTCCACCGAAGCTCCAGCATCCACGATCACCCATCCTGTTTTACTCTTTACAAAAAGGATCGTGGCGATATCCACGCCACCTGCCATTACAACTTCTTTTCCCGACAATGAGAAAATGCCTGCAATGTGGTTTGTCTGCTGATGCTGCCACAGATAAGGATTGACATCATCCGGTGCCGTCCACAGATCTTCCCCCTCTTCTTTTTCCAGCAGGGACAATAGCAGATGCTGCTTTGCTGTCTGGTAATATCGTTTTTCTTCTTCAATATAGACTGGATCCGCTTTCCTCTTCTGTTCTTTATTCCAGTTTTTTGTGTATGCGGTTGCCGGTTTTACATTTGCATTTGCCATACCATACCTCTCTTCCTGCTATTTTTCCAGTTCCTGTTTTGCCTGTTCGTAATACTGACCATCCACAAAAGATGCAACATCCACTTTGTTCTGAATGATCTTATGGTCATACAGCCAGTCATTTAATCCATCGTAATAAGCTCTGGTGTCGTCTGTGATCTCCGGTGACAGATACCATAACGATTCATCAAAAGCATATTCGGATTTCATGATCTCTTTTGGCATATTTTTTGTTGCAACGGCATCATAGAACGCCTCTTTATCCGCCACTGCATCCTCATAGGCACGGATCAGTGCTTTATTGATCGCCACTGCCACCTGTGGTGTCTCCTTTAAAATGTCACTTTTTACCGTCACAACATGTGTGGTATACACACCGGTGCTGCTTCCATCATCAAAGATCTTCCCAACTCCCATATTTTCCAGATATTTTTCCACATAGATATTTCCTGCCGCCGCATCTGCCGCACCTGTCTGCAATAACGATGCCGTGTCGGTACTGTTGATCACTTCCACCTTGCTGGTGTCAATTCCGTTTGCCTCGGCATATTTTTCCCAGAAATATTGCTGCACGCTTCCCTGTAAATAGATCACTTTCTTTCCTTCTAAATCCTTTGCGGTCTTGATCTCATCATTTCCGGCTAACACACCATACTGCATCCTCTGGTTTACCGTTGCGATGATCGTGCTGTCTATCCCGTTGCTCTTGCTTGTAAATGCCGGGAAGTCCCCATAGATTGCTGCATCCACCGCACCGGATGCCAATGCCTCATTAATTTCAGGACCGGCACTGGCAAATGGAACAAACTCTACGGTATATCCCACATTTCCAAGTTCCTCGTCCAGATAACCGTTTTCTTTTGCAAGTGCTGCAAGCTCTAACACATACCCGGAATCCTCTGAGCCTCCCACTCCGATCTTAAGTGTCTTTTGCACTGCATCCCCAGTTTCCTCTTTCGCGCTTTTTTCTGTTCCGCATCCGGCAAATACCCCTGCCACAAGAACTGCTGTTGCTGCAGTGACTGCCATTTTTGTTACCATTGTTTTTAATTTTTTTGTTTTCATATTTATTTTCTCCCTTCCCTGTTTTCTAATTTTTTCCATGGTGTAAAAGAACCAAAGATCAGTCCGATCACCTTATCCATACCAATTCCAACCAAACCGACAACGATCATGCACACGATCACGATATCCGGTCGCATCAGGCTCCTTGCATTACTCATACGGTAGCCAATCCCCGATACAGCAGCGATCAGCTCCGCTGCCACAACTGCCATCCAGGAAACGCCAAGCCCAAGCTTTAATCCCACTAAGATCTGCGGAAGTGCATGCGGCAGATATACTTTGCAAAATGTTTTCCATGGATTTAGTTTATAAAGCCTTGCCACCTCAAGGTAGCTTTCCGGCGTTCCCGCAATACCGCTTTCTGTATTGACAAGAATGGGGAAAAATGCTGCCAGCACAATGATGACGACTTTCGAAAGTTCCCCGATCCCGCACCAGAGGATGATCAGTGGGATCCATGCGATCATCGGGATCTGCCGGATCACTGTGATCAGTGGCAGCAGCATTTCTCTTACCGGGCGAAACATTCCGATCAGAGAACCAAGTGTCACGCCCAAAACTGCCGATACCAGAAATCCTTTTAATACACGAACCAGGCTGATCAGCAGATCACTTTGCAGCTGCCCGGAAGATATCATCTCCACACCTGCACTCCATACCTGCGGGATACTGGGTAGGATCCCGGCTGGTATCTGTAAAAACGTTGTTGCATAAATCCACGCTGCAACGATCACAAGTGGCAGGATAAGTGCCAGTATGGTTTTTCGTATTACGCTTTTCATAAGTTTCCTCCTTTATATCACATAATCTGTTTCCAGTTCATTGTCTGCCTCTTCAAACAGATAGTTATAGATTTTCTTCTTATAGTAATCAAAGTCAGCACTGTTTCTCTTATGCCCTGCCGCGATCACCTTGATCACATCCTTGATCTGTCCGGGTCTTGCGGACATTACAACGATCCGGTCACCAAGCACGATCGCCTCGTCAATATCATGCGTTACCATCACCATCGTTGTCTTCTGCTGATCTTTTATGCGGATGATCTCTTTCTGCATCTGGATCCTGGTTAAGGCATCCAATGCTCCAAATGGTTCATCTAATAAAAGGATCTTTGGATTATTTACCAGACCTCTTGCAATGGCTGCCCTCTGTGCCATGCCTCCTGACAGCTGTGACGGATAACTGTGTTCAAATCCTGCAAGTCCGACCAGTTCTATATGCTGCATCACCTTTGCCTCTTTTTCACTTTTGGACATTCCCTCCAGTCCAAATCCGACATTCTCTTTGATCTTTAACCAGGGGAGAAGTCTGTGGTTCTGGAATACCATTCCACACTGTGGTCCGGGTCCCTCTACCTTATGTCCGTTTCGCTCGACAATACCATCCTCATAACTTAAAAGACCGGATATGATCTTTAATAATGTGCTTTTTCCACAACCGCTGTGTCCCACGATCGTGATGAATTCTCCTTCTCTGATCTCAAGGGATACATTTTTCAAGACTTCTACCGGCTGTTTATCGACCAGATATGTTTTATTCAGATGTTCCACACGGATCACAACTTTCTTTTCTTCTTCCATTTTCTCATCCCTTCTTTCCCCTCGTTTCGGTGCAGGTTTTTTATGGTCTGAATTATATGGTTTCCTTCCAGCCTTTTCCAGCCAAATTCGTGAAATCGTTCTCTCGCACTCGCCTTTGCTCTCTGGATTTCATCTGTTTTCCTGTTTTTTCATTGGAAAATATACGTTTTGAAATGGAAATCAACGTCAGGATCGACAGAATCGTGAAATCGATTTCACATTTTATTCTTCTGCCTTTCTGCCTTATATGATATAATACCGATAGAAATACTATGTTATTGATATGCGTTTCAGAAAGGAATTTCTTATGTCGATCAAGAAAATTGCAGAAATGACGGGTTCTTCTCCCGCAACCGTTTCACGTGTATTAAACAATCCATCCTATAAATGCGCCATACCTGGCATGCGTGAAAAAATCTGGAAAGCTGCCATGGATCTGAACTATACGCCAAACGAGGCTGCCCGTAATCTGAAAAAAGGGAGCAGTCATTTAGAGCATACTCATTATCTCATTGAAATCCTCATTACAAGGGTGGATGGGATCCATTCCGATCCCTATTTCGAAGAGCAGTTACGTGCTGTGGAAACACAGATCCATAAGAATGGCTGTATTCTTTCCAAAGTATGGTATCAGTCCAATTTTTCTGATGATACCAAATGCGACCGGCCTGCGATTGAGGCAGCGATCCGCCAGATCACAGGCGATTCCGTAGAAACCGCTGATGGACTCATCATTATTGGAAGATGCAATCCCTCTGTCATTAAACTGCTGCAAAAATACTATAAAAATATTGTTGCAATCAACCGTAATTCTTCGAATTATGCCATTGATGAGGTCATCTGTGACGGCAAAAAAATAGCTTCCATGGCGGTCAATCACCTTGTAAGCCTTGGACATGAAAAAATAGCTTACGTGGGAAAATGCCACCAGGAAGCACGTTATCAGGGATATTGTGAGGTTCTCCGGAAAAATGCGATTGACTTCTACCCGGAGTATGTTATTGAAACGCATCAGACCGAAAAAGAAGGCTTTCAGACGATGCAGCAGTTTGTGAAACTAAAAGAACCA
This sequence comes from uncultured Roseburia sp., assembly GCA_900550935.1. Taxonomy (GTDB): domain Bacteria; phylum Bacillota; class Clostridia; order Lachnospirales; family Lachnospiraceae; genus Roseburia. The sequence goes on along the minus strand of URUD01000015.1, from coordinate 5,630 downwards.
CCTACGGGGATCTATTGTGCAAATGATATCACCGCGATCGGTATGTTGAAATGCTTAAATCAGTTCAAAAGCAGTTTATACCGCCCTTCGATCATCTCGAGTGACAACATTGAGGAGGGACAATATACCACTCCCATGCTTTCTACGGTACAGCTCCCGAAAGAAAATATGGCACGTTTTGCCCTTTTGGTCCTGCTTGACCGGATCCGTGGTGGTCATAAAGAAATGATCCGGATCGAACTCGAAGGACAGCTCCTGCTGCGCAGCAGCTGCTGCCGGATTGAAGATGTGATCCAGCCAGAATATTATATTTAAAGCAAAATCCCCTCCTTACCGGTTCATCCGGTAAAAAGGGGATTTATAAACTTATAATCTGAATGTTCCGATTGCATCCTCGAGCTGATTCATGCTCTCCTGCAATAATTCGGTTTCTTTCTTCAGTCCCTCTGCGGACTTCATCTGGCTCTCCAGATACTGACTGATCTCGCTTGAGGCTTTCACCGTACTTTCTGAAGATTCTCCGATCCGTTTAATCGATTTTAATGTATTATGGCGATCCTGATTCATTGCCTCCATATCGGCACTGACAGCTTCCATACTCTCTACCAGTTTCTCCATCAAATAACCCCCTCACCATAGTCCAGTTCTGAAAGAAGTTCCAGAAGTTTCACATTATTACTGATCGTCTTATTCGCCTGTGCCCGGATGGACCATGTAGCTTTGTGTTTCATCTCTTTCTTTTTCGTTTTGTTCATCACAACATTTTCTTACGAAACTTTGCCGGTGTACAGCCTTTTACCTGAATAAAGCGGTTCACAAAATAATCCAGATCACGATATCCTACTTCTTCTGCAATCTGTGCAATCTTCTTATCTGTATGTATCAGATAATCCGCTGCCTGTTCCATCCTATAGCTATTCAGATAGTCTTTAAAAGACTGTCCATATTTTTTTCGGAACAACTGCCCTAAATACGCACTGTTCACATAATATTTTTCACTCAGGCTTTTCAATGTGATATTTGATGCAAAATTTTCTTTTACTTCCCTTTCTACCATACTAAGCACACCCCGGGATACGTTTTTTCGAAGCTGTGAAAGATAATCCGCATATTCACAGGCAAAACGTGCCAAATGTGCCTTGCTCCCCCTCTTTATACCTGTCTCAAAGCTGCTCTCACTAATGAGTCTTAAGATTTTCTCCTGATTCACATCATCATCCTGTTCGCACGCAAGATGGATCAGTTGAAATAAAAGATAATTAATATTCAACGTCATTGTCTCACCGCAGGTTCCCATCTTCCCCATCTCTTCATAGAAAAATTCCACTGCACTGCGAATTCCAACGTGATTATTCTGCTCAATCACTTTCAACAGTCCATCTAAGCTTTCTTTACACAGAACAAGTCCATCCGGTGACACCTGGACTTCTTCTTCATAATAATAAATCTGTTTTTTTGTACGAAATCCCTGAAAAGACCGAAGCATACAGGTGTTTCCATACGACCTTGCAATATTGCTGATGTCCTGAACTTTTTTCCCCACCAGCATAATAATTGGTTTATTTATATTAACCTCAAGATACTCCCGAAAGTGCTCCAGATATTCCTCTTCCATCATATTCGCTTTTTCTGCAACACGATCAAAATATAAAAATCCGACATCATAGATTTTTTCATTCACTGACACATCAAACACACATAAATCAGAATCTTCCTTCAGATATTCCATACACAAATGATACAGTGTACGCTGTGCCACTCTCATTTCCTGGTCAGTGCTTCCCTCTTCATCAAAAATCTCCTCCATCTGAATTTCCACATAACGGACACCCTGGGTACAGTCCATGTGCTCGCGGACATATTCCAAATTCAGTTGATCAAACTTCCCCTGAACAAGGGAAATGATATGCCTTGCCAGATATGCCTGTTTCATTTTACGATTCTTTTCAATATCTGACTTTTCTCTGTTACTCAATACCATTACCTTATTTAACACCTTCAGTAATATTTCCTGATCCACCGGTTTTAAAATATAATCTGTACACCCATTCTGCATTGCCTGCTGCGCATACCCGAATTCCGCATATCCACTCAAAACGACAAAACAGGCATCCGATAACGCTTCTTTTCGAATTTTCTCCAAAAGTTCCAGTCCTGTCATCTGCGGCATCTTGATGTCCGCAATGATCAGATCGACCCGCTCCTTTTTTAAAAACTCCAATGCTTCCAATCCATTTACTGCTGTACCGGTAATCTCATATCCCTCCTGCTCCCAGTCAATCAGAAGTTTTAATCCCTCTAAAATAAACGGTTCGTCATCAACCAACAATACCTTTAACATTTTTAGTCCTCCCTATACATACTGCATTGGTATGCGAATTAAAACTGTGGTTCCCACACCCTCTTCCCCATCCAGTTGGAAGTCAACCTGGTTTTCTGTCATCATTTTAAGCCGGACACAGGCATTCAAAATCCCAACTCTTCCATTACTTTTTAACATTTCAAGACTGGCATTTCTCATATTTTTCTCTAATTCCAGAAGTTTCTCCTCTTCCATTCCACTCCCGGTGTCCTCAATTTCAATATAAAGTTTTCCCTCTTTTCCGGCAATCCGGACAAATATCCATCCGGGAGAAGATTTACTCTCAATCCCATGTACACAGGCATTTTCCACAAATGTTACAATTGTTAATTTGGGAATTTTATATTCGCTGCACGTATCTTCTACATCTATATTATAATTCAACCTGTCTCCAAATCGGTATTTCTGAAGAGCAAGGTATGCTTTTACAAATTCAATTTCGCTTGTAATATTTACCGAATCATTTCCCCATTCCACATATTGTCTTTGCATGATAGCAAGCTTTGCCACCATATCCGCTGTCTCATTTTCCTGTTTCAGAATACTGTGCATACGGATACTTTCAAGAACATTAAACAAAAAATGTGGATTAATCTGACTGTGTAATGCCAGAAGTTCTGCATTTTTCTGGCCAACCAGAATTTCCTGCTCTCTTATTTTATTCTTATATACTGTCTGGATCAGTTCATTCGTGCGAGTTACCATTCGATTATAATTTCGAATCATACTGCTGATTTCATCCTTTCCTCCTTCATGATACATTGGGATCAGATGATCACTGTCCACAGACTTAAATACCCTGCTTAACTCGGTAATTCTCTTCGTAAACGACCGGTTAAAAATCTGAACGAAGCAAAATGGGAAAAGAGCATTTACCATCACAAGAAGCAATAGTATTGGCATTTCATTTTTTATCCCATTCCAGAAACCATTTTCTGCTTTTCTTACATAAATCTGAAGTTCTGTTCCATAAAAACTAAATGACTGGCTGTATGCCCCCTCTGCAATTTCCCCTATCTTTTGAAAGTCATTTCCATAGTTCCCATAATTTCCATTGGAAAGAACAATTTTGTCGCCTTCACAGATCAGCACTTCATTATCATATTTCATATTCCTAAGTATCCGAACCATACTGCTGTAATCAAATTCTATCTTTAAATACTTTTCTGCCTTCGTATCAAAAAAGTCCATTTTCTGCAAATAAATTAGCCTGCGTTCCCTTGTCATTCTTGAACTACTATCATCATAAACAAAAAAAATGCCCTTGCTTTTTCCGCTTTCATTCAAACGCTGATATGCCTGTGTTCCTTTTATGTTTTCCAGCCGATTGACTCTGCCACCATTTACAATCGTGTTATTATCTGTATACAATGTAAAAACCATACTGTTCATTCCCAACGCATTTTCTAACAATGTGTCACCAAAAAAATCCTGATAAGCAGAAACATACTCCGCAGGATCTGCATATTCTCTGGATAAGAAATTATTAAAATTTTTGTTTGTGTAAATGCTATTTGCAATTTCTCCTACATTTCCAACCACATTGCTGATGCTGTATTCCACTGCGTTTGCAATGTTTGCCATCTCATGTGCTTTGCGCTCCTGGTCAAATTTGCTGATCATAAAAAACACTACACTGTCTGTGACTATCAGCGGAATTAAAACACATAAAATATAAAAAACATAAAATTTTTTCTTGATCGTAAGATTGTCCATGCACTGTTCTATTCTTTGCAACAGTTTTCCCATAACTACCTTCTCCTCATATTATAATCGCGGTGCTGACACAAAACATCCTCCTCACAACCGAAAGAGAGCAGACTTTTTTGCCTGCCCTCACTGTATACACCTATTATATGTAATCTGCCGACTTTCTGCAATGCCATTTTAGACTGCATTTTGAACGAACCAGCCAAAATCCGCATGATTTGAACTTTCTGCCCCATTTGCAGATGCATACATTCCAATCGTGCATCCGACAAATCCTCCGGCTTCCTCTGTTGTATATGGAAGAAGACTGATCTCTTTTGCACATTCGATCCATTCTTCTCCTGTTTGGATCCATACACATGCTTTTTGTCTGTCACATTGAATACGAATTTTTGCAAATTTTTTCTCATCATCCATCTGTACCTCAGAGATGATTTTTTCCTTTCCCTGGATACAGGTTGTCACTGCAAAGCATTTTTTCCCATTTCTTCTCTTGATTTCCATACGAAGATGATTGGCATGATTCTGATATAATACCATACCTGCCGTTTCCTTTTCCTTTACTGGCTCAAACTCTACTCCAGTTTCCGCATAAAACTGATAACTCTTCTGTCGTACTCCCAAATAAGCACAATTACTCTTTTCCGCAATACGTTCCTTTCTGTTATAGAGTCTTAACATGCCTTCACGCTCCTTCAGAGAATACGTCTCCTCATTCACACTCTCGATTCCAACCAGACGTTTGTCTAACTTAGTATCCCAGAACTGAATATAATCCGATGCACTTACCTCTTCTGTCAACCGTATCTCCTTCATAGGAATTTCAAGTTCTTTCTCCAGATGTCCTACTCCTTCCGCAATAACCGGCCATCCATTCTCCCAGGTTACTTTCGCAAGAAACGTTTCTCTCCCCATACTGCTGTGTCTTTCGCATGGTCTGGATGCAAGCATGACAACATACCAGTTTCCATGTCCATCGTCCACCAGATCTCCATGCCCAGCATATACAACCGGGTAATTCATTCCCAGATTACGATGGCTAAAAATCGGATTTCTCGGACACCCTTCGAACCATTGAAACAGATTTTTGCTTCTGGCAACACTGATACTATGCTCTGGACCGGTTCCTCCCTCTGCATGCATAAGATAATAATATCCATCTATTTTGTAGAGATGTGGTCCCTCTGGCCAGATAACATCCTTGACCGCGCCTTTCCAGATTGCCATACTTTCCCCGGTCAGTTTCATTGTTTTTAAATCCAGTTCCTGTACCCAGATTTCCCAGTCTCCATTATAACGCACCCCTTTTGGATTTGGTCTTGTACCACAGTAATAACACTTTCCATCCTCATCAAAAAAAAGACTCGGATCAATTCCAGGGGCATCCTCTCCCAGATAATATGGATCTGACCACGGACCTGCAGGATTTTCCGCTGTCACAATAAAGTTGCCTCCATAGCTGACATTCGTTGTTATCATATAAAAAAGCCCATTATGATATCGAATTGTCGGTGCATAGATTCCTTCTGAAATTTCACTTCCTTCTACAGGCAACTGT
>URUD01000014.1 GCA_900550935.1 uncultured Roseburia sp. | reverse complement strand
TGCGGATCGTAGCACAGGCAACGGTAGTCAGCATATTGCCGGTGATGGAAGCAGAGGCTCCGGCCTTAAATGCAGTTTCGCCGTCATTGGTAAGAAGGGCACGTCCGGCAGCGAGACGGATATTTGCTTCCGGATTGATATAACGGAAAAATGCAATGGTACGAAGAATATCAGGCTCGGAAAGTTCCGGCAGATGTTCCAGTGGAGTTCCAGGAATCGGCATCAGAGCGTTGATCGGGATGGAATCAATTCCAAGCTCAGCAAGGCTCACTGCCATATCCAGACGGTCTTCCCAGGTTTCGCCCATGCCGATGATACCGCCGGAGCAGGCACACATGCCTTCAGCCTTGACTTTTTTGAGAGTTTCAATCTTCATGTCGTAAGTATGGGTAGTGCAGATGTTCGGAAAATTTCTGCGGGAGGTTTCGATATTGTGGTGATAGCTGGTCACGCCTGCCTCGTGAAGACGATGAAGCTGTTCAGCAGAAAGAAATCCCATGGAAGCGCAGAGATCGATCTTACATTCTCTGTGCATGGTTTCATAGGCATGGATCGCCTGATCAAATTCTTTTCCTGTCAGAGCTTTTCCGGCGGTGACGATGGAAAAACGGTCAACACCTTCAGACTCATTCATCTTACAGGCTTCGAGAATTTCTTCTTCCGGAAGAAAATCGTAAACTTCACAGGAAGTGTGGTGGTGTGCAGACTGTGCACAGTATTTACAGTCTTCCGGGCAGCGTCCGCTTCGTCCGTTGATGATGGAACAAAGATCCACCTTATCACCGATGCGCGCTTCGCGGATCTGGTCTGCTCCTTTACAAAGATCGTCAAGATCGCAGGTAAGGAAGAAGGAAAGATCATCTTCTCTGGTCAGTCTTCTCCCGTCAATAATTTCTTTTGCAAGTGCAAGTACATCCATGTTGTGTCTCCTTGTAGATTCAGGTTTTATAATTTTGCAGTTGTTTTTGCCGGGTACAGAGCGTGAAGGCCGATGACCGGACGCACCCGTTTGGCAATGACAGCTCCTAAGATACTTAAAGCAATATCTCCCGGTACAGCCAGCAGGAAGCAATAGAGAAACAGCGGCCATACACCGATTGGAGTGTTGATCACATAATTACAGATAAAGTAGTAATATATCATGCCGAAGGCATAGACTACCATCAGTCCGGCAAGATTTGCGAAAAGATAACGAAGGATCGTCTTTTTCTTCATATGCTCAGCAATCCATCCGGTAACGAAGGTACCGACTACAAAGCCGATGATATAACCGAAGCTTGGTTTCAATACATACCAGAGTCCGCCGCCTTCCGAAAAGATTGGCAGACCTGCCAGTCCAAGCAGCATATAGCTGACCACGGACAGGCATCCCAGTTTGGAACCTAAGAGCAGTCCTGCCAGCATGGTAAACAGATATTGCAGTGTAAACGGAACCACCGGGATCGGGATCTTGATAAATGCTCCGATTGCAATGAGTGCGGTAAAAAGGGCGCAGTAGATCAGATTTCTTGTCTTATTCATTTGTAAACCTCCTGATTGCATATGGTTTACAATACAGGAAAAAGCATAGATTGTCAACCGCTTTTGTTTTTCTCTTGACAATTTGTCTCACATTTTTCAGTTGACTTTCCACTCGCATGTTGTTATATTGATAATCGTACAATTTGAATCAGAAATGCTAGGGGCGCAGACCATGAATGTTTTCATTCATCACAACGCTGAGAGATGTTTCACATCGACCCTTATTACTTGAACCGGATAATACCGGCGTAAGGAAGTAACCGACAGGCTGCACATGGTGCAGATCTCCTGTAACATCGTATCCCCCTGGCAAAATATGATCTGCAAGGAGGATTTTTTTATGAAAGACTTTTTTACCACAACAATCGGCGCATGGGATGACGGTTCTGTGCGACTTACAGCACCTGGCATTGCGATCGTCATTGTCATCATTGCACTGCTACTTGTCATTGCAGCGATCGTCCGTCACAGAAATGCAGAGAAAAAAACCGTTCTCACTACAAAACAGCTCGTTTACTCTGCGGTTGCCATTGCACTTGCCGTTGTCTGTTCTATGATTAAATTCGCGAACCTGCCAATGGGTGGCTCTGTTACCTTATTCAGTATGCTGTTCATCACTCTGATCGGTTACTGGTATGGTCCTTATGTCGGACTTATGACTGCCGTTTCCTATGGTCTCGTCCAGTTTGTCATGGAGCCTATCTTCTACACCATTCCACAGATGATCTTAGATTATCCGCTGGCATTCGGTGCGTTAGGACTTGCCGGATTTTTTGCAAATAAAAAACACGGCTTACAGATTGGATATCTGGTCGGCGTATTCGGCCGCTACATATTTGCCGTGATCTCCGGTGTCGTATTCTTCGGTTCCTATGCACCGGAAGGAACACCTGCTATCGTGTATTCCGTAGGCTACAATGCAACTTATCTGCTTCCGGAAGCGATTGCAACTTTGATCGTGATCAGTATTCCACCTGTTGCAAATGCACTTGCACAGGTCAAGAAAAATGCGCTTTCCGCTTAGAAAGGGAAAAAAGGAACCTCTGACCATTTTATTATGGTCAGGGGTTCCTTTTTTATTTCGTAAAACACTCACTGGCTAGGTCGGAGTATTTTCTAAAATCCACCTGCCTGATACGCTCTTGCTATAATATAAGATGGTTCATAATATGCACTGCAATTATAATTATCGATCGTATCACATATGGCATTATTATACACTCTCACGATACCATCAATATAATTTTCTCCAGGAAGCATCGTGTCTAAAATCAAACGCTGATATACTTTTCCCATCTGTGTAACGGACGGGATCTGATCTACCAGTTCTTTATCCACATCTGCTATATCAAAATCTCCATTTTCCAGATGATATGTCGCGATCCAGTCATCCTCTACCTCTACGGGATTTTCTGCATGTAAAACATTTGCCAGACTGATCAGATGATACAGACCATCTTTTTTTATTGCATTTACGACATAGCTGTTTCTTTGATGGATTCTGCGCGCGACACGTTCGATCATATAACAGATAAAATAAAGATCATCCTTTTGAATTTCTTCCTCTTCAAAATAACGATTTGTCATATCGTTTCACTCCCCTCAAACTGTAACGCCTCCAATGCACTTTCTGTGCCTCTTTCCGCCATTTTATTTCCACATGGTTTTCATTCTATTTTTATATGTAATCCGAAATATATGGTATCTTATGAAAGACCACGTCGTCCAGCCGGTCGATTGCCTCTTTCGTTCCCGAAATCCGCTCCATCTCAAGCAGTCGCGAAGCCGTCTTATAGCCGAGCAGCAATGCAGTCAGCGTACCGATGCTTAATTTCACGCTGTAGTCTGCCGGTTCATCCACGATCTTACACTTTCCATTTTCAAACAATACGATGATATCTTCATTATTCCATGGAAGCAGTTCATCTTTGATCTCAAATCCGATCCGCACCGGTTTTTCATCCGGGTCACACGGGTATTTTTCAAAGAACTGTCTGACATCCACGATCCTTCCCATACAGTAAGGTCTTATCATTTCCTTGATATCTCCGTCGTCCATCTCAAATGCGATCGGCTCACTGAAATAGGTGTTTCCCCGGATCTCATCGATCATAGATTCATGTGCATGGATATAAGCCCACAGCCCCTTATGCGCCTCTCTGTTCAAATAGATCATCTCTTTGATGTGCATCACATTTAACTTGATCAGATAAACCATATAGCCACACGGTTGTCCCATCTGATCATAATAAATGGCTACATTGGTATCATCTTCGTCCCAACGCCAGTACTCTTCCCATGCAAGCGCATTGCGGTAAAGGCATCCATGTGTCACAGCCGCAAACCGTGTGTGCAGATTTTTAAAGTCCGCATTTTCCCAGTCAACGCGGCGTACATAGCCGGTTGTGATCTGCTGCTTCGGCAGCTGGGTATCTTTGATCGTATAGGAGATCTTATTGGATACGATCTCCCAGCCTAGTTTATGATACAGCGGAATGGAATATGGATAGAGCAGCGCGAAAGATTTCCCCTTATCCCGCATATTTGTCATGCTCTGTATCATCAGCTGTTTCATAATGCCGTTTCCTGAATATTCCGGGTAAGTGCAGACACTTGTAACAAAGCCAATCTCAAATTTTTTCCCATAAATATTCATCTCAAGCGGATAGGAAGCAAACTGTGAGATCAGCGTCTCTCCGTCAAAACATCCCATCACGTCCGCACGCTCTAAGACCGGGAACTTGGACTGCTTGATTTCATCATCCCTCCATCCGGTCTCTAAAAGCTCCTGTTCCGTGATCTGAAATGCATACCGGAGCAGAGCATTGTATTGTTCGAGATCACCTGTGGTCAGGTGGCGTATCTCATATTTCATCTGTTCTTGTGTTTCTTTCTGCATGATGTTCTCCGTTACAATATCTTTTGCTTTTGTTATTATAGCACGACTGCCCCGTATTTTACAAAGTCCTTATTTGCAAATTATCTCATCTGCAGCTATAATAACCTCATTCCTATAATAGAAATGAGGTTTCACATGATAAAATTAATTGCAACTGATGTGGATGGCACACTCCTCAAAGATGGAACCATGCAGCTTGACCCGGAATATTTCACCGTGATCAGACAACTGGTCGATCAGGGCATTCTGTTCGTGATCTGTTCTGGCAGACAATTCACCAGTGAGCACAAACTGTTTGCTCCGATCAAAGACAAACTGCTCTATATCAGCGATGGCGGAACTGTGGTTCGCACACCCGATCAGATCTTAAAAGTTTACCCCATGGAGGACGAACTCTGGAGGGGCATGTGTAAAATGGTACAGGATGAGCTGCCACAATGTGACTGTTTTATCGCCACACCTGACTACTGTCTTGCTGAAAATGCCGGAAGCCGGATGTTCCACTGGCTCCGCGATTCCTACGGATTTGATATACGGGAAGCCGAGCCGCTTCTCTCCGTTTCCGGGGATGCGATCATTAAACTGTCTGTTTACCACAAAAATGCCTGCGAGGAAATGTGTGCGCCGCATTTTATCCCGACCTGGAAAGACAAGGCAAAGATCGCCGCTGCCGGGAAAGAATGGGTAGACTGCATTCCGCTCGGTGCCAACAAAGGAACCGCCATCTCTTTCTTGCAGGATTATTTTGGCATCCTGCCAGAGGAGACCTGTACATTTGGCGATAACCTCAATGATATCGAGATGTTAAAAAACGCCGGACTAAGCTACGCCGTGTCTAACGCCAGAGAAGAAGTCATTGCCGCTGCCAAAGACACCTGCCCTCCTTACTGGGAAAATGGCGTGTTACAGATCTTAAAGGGCTTCCTGTCAAAACCTGATCTGGCATAGGCTGGATGTTCTTCCCGATCCATCTGGCTTTTAAACCGATAGCTTATTTTGTTTTCCGGTACGCGAAAACGCCCTGCTGCAATCTGGTAAGTCCATCCTCCAGGGTTGCCCTTGGGCAGGCGACATTCATACGCAAAAATTTATTTCCATCTCCACCATACTGTGCTCCTGCAGAAACGTAAAGTCCCGTCTGCTCACGCAAAAATCTGGCAAACGTTTTGGTATCGTCTGTAATACGGCTGCAATCAAGCCACAAAAGATAGGTTGCCTCGGATAGTACCACCGTGATCTCTTTGAGTTCTGTTTCAAGGAATGCGACCACCTGTTTTTTATTTTCTGCAATGTATTCCCGCAGGGCGTTAAGCCATGGCTCTCCTTTGGTAAAAGCTGCGATTGCTGCATCCACGGCAAATACATTTGGCTCTGCCACTTCATCCGTGTTGAGTCCTCTCCACACCTTGTGACGCAGCGTATCATTTGGAACAACCACTGCCGCGGTCTGCATTCCGGCAATATTAAACGCCTTGGTCGGTGCGATACAGGTAATGCTGTTCTGTGCACAGATTTCAGACACCGATGCAAACGGAACGTACTCTTTCTGCGGATCGGTAAGGTCGCAGTGGATCTCATCAGAAACCACAACTACATGATATTTGGCACACAGTTCTCCAATCTTCTCTAACGTCTCTCTGTCCCAGATCTTTCCTGCCGGGTTCTGCGGATTGCATAAGATCATCAGACTGGTCTGCGGATCGGAAAGTTTCTTTTCCAGATCTGCAAGATCCATGTGATACTCTTTTCCATCGTACTGTAATGGGCTTTCCAATACCACTCTTCCATTGTTTAAGATGGAGTTATAGAAAATATTATAAACCGGTGTCTGGATCACAACTTTCTCTGCCGGTGTTGTCAGTTTGCGCACAATACTGGAGATTGCCGGAACCACTCCCGTGGTAAAGATCAGCCAGTCCTTTTCAAAGGTAACATGATGACGACGCTCCCACCATCCGATATATGCCTCATACCATTCATCCGGAAGGATGGAGTAGCCAAAAATGCCATGTGCGGCTCTTTTTTGGATTGCCTCCTGTATCTCCGGTGCTGTCTCAAAATCCATATCCGCTACCCACATCGGAAGCTCATTTTCTTTTACATCCCATTTTAAGGAATTAGTATTTCTTCGATTGATCACCTGGTCAAAATTATATTTCATACGAACCTCATTTCTGCTCTGCATTTTTACAAATGATCGTTGTCTTGCCCGGATCAACTTTGTCGGACTCAATGATCAGATTTTCGATATAGTCTGCACGGATGACTCCACCGGACGGATTTAATACGCTGTCGATCTTACTGTCAATCTGTGCATCCACTGTAGAATACTCGAACGCCAGTGTCGTATTGATCAGCTTGCAGTTTTTCATCACAAGATTATCAATATAACACATGCCCTGTAAGCTCTCGATCGTACAGTTAACAAGAGTCAGGTTCTTTGCATTCCATCCCAGATATTCCCCGGAAATAAAAGAATCGTATACGGTCACATGATCGCTGTTCCAGAACGCATCCTTTGACAGCATCTTTGCATTGTGGATCTCCACATTCTGCACACCGTCAAAGGAGTAATTTCCATATAAGGTAAAATCGCGGATGTCCATATTCTGGCTGTTCATGGCAAAGTAATCTCCCCTTGCCAGCACATGCTCCATGGTTACCTGATCACAACTCCACAGCGTCTCTGCCGCATCCGGAATGGAAACATTTTTGAGCGTGATGTCATGGCAGCGGCGGAAATTCTTCGGGGCATCCACGGCACAGTCCTCAATCTCGATATGATTGGTGTACCATACACCCGCACGCGCCATCTCAAACCAGGTGCTGTCCTTTACCTTGATATTGTTTGCATACCATAACGGATATTTCCATTTGAACATACTTCCGTACAGTTCGATATTGTTACTTTCTTTTAACGGTGATTCGCCATCATCAAAAATCGTATCGTATATTTTTAAATCTTTTCCCTGAAACAGTGCCCTTTCTCCTGTCAGAAATTCCTGTCTGATCTCTTTTTTCTCCATTGCAATAACCATGCCTTTCTTCCTTTGCTCTCTTTTCCTTTTGCACCGTTTTACTTCTTCTTACGCAAAATATGAATGATCTTTCTCTCATAGTAAAGTGCTGTCAGCACAACAAGTACCACTACAATGATGCTGTATCCACTGTTGATCTGGTGGCCCATGACATCACAGATTGTTGCAAATAAAAGTCCCAGTACAAAAATAAGTTTGATGTATCTGACCATATGAATGGTATATTTGCGTATTTTGCCACTGCACATCTCTTTTGTCAATCCATTGACATGCTCCGGGTAGATCGTAAGCAATGTTAGCCCCATATATACAAGCAGCAAAACGGCTGCATTCATCAGCACCGTAAGCAGATCTGCCCCATATGCCAATCCATAATATACCTGCAGTCCGAGGTAGACAAGAGCTGCCACCACTCCAACTGCTTCCAACATCAGATCCAGTATCGTCATCTCTTCTTTTTTCACGTCATTCTCCTTACTTTACTTCTTCTCCCCATGCCTGTAACAGCTTATCAAACGTCCATGCTGCATTCGCCGGACTTGTGGACGGCAGCTTTTTGACTGGCGGCATACCTTCCTTTTCACAATACTTTAAAAACAACTGATATGCCTTGCCCCCATTTGCATAAATGGTTTCTATGTGAGCCTCATTTAAGATCCGTCCAATATCATTTACCTCAACATTGCGGATGGAACTGTCCGAAGAACCCACGATATCGCAGGATCCGATCACATCCCAGAGTGCGATCCGATGCCGGAGCAGAAAAGCTTTCTTTTCCTCGATCTGTTCCGGCGGTGTTTCCTCAAACAGGGCTGCCAACACACTCCAGAAACGGTTTTTCGGATGCCCATAATAAAACTGCTGCTCCCTCGATTTTACCGATGGAAACGAGCCCAATATCAAAATCCGGGAATTTGGATCATAGACTGGTCCAAATGTATGTGTCACATGTGTATACTCCATTTGTTCGCCTCCCTCTTTTGCGGCTCCTTATAGAATACTATATTTTTGCATAAAAAAAAAGAGGATGACACATTTTGCCATCCTCCATTTTTCTGTTATTCGTAATCTTTGACATTGGAACTGTCTACCGGTTCAAATGGTACCCAGACATATTTTCCATCCTCTGTCACGCCCTCGATCTGGGAAGCACTGCCTCCTGTTGCAATGGCAATTGCGGTTTTGACCGCATATTCTCCCTGACCTACACCAGACTGATATACGGTAAAGTCCATATCGCCGGATTCGATCGCAGCACATCCATCTGCTGTCGCATCGACACCTAAGATAATGACATCATCTTTGCCGGCAGCTTTGCAGGCATCGATAATACCAAGTGCCATGGAATCGTTGTTACATGCCACAACATCACAAGGCTGTCCTGTCTTTAAGAAGATATTGAAATATTCCTCTGCGGTCGCCTGATCCCAGGAACCATAATCTTCGAATACATAATTGATCTTCTTGCCGGATTCTTTTAATCCTGTTTTCAAACCTTTGGTTCTTCCATCGGTTGCAGAGTGATTTTTCTGACCTTTAAAAACAGCTACGTTGATCTCATCCTTGGAAGAGAGTGCATTTAAAATATAATCTGCCTGATACTGACCGGCAACTGCCTCACTGGAACCAACATACATGTATTTGTCCTTTACTAAAACGCTGTCATCCGGGCAGCTGTTGAAAAAGACAACCGGCAGATCTCCGGCAAGTGCCGTGATCTCTTTTCCGGTATCTGCATCGACCGGTCCGCATAAGATAACATCATAATCTTCTGCAACTGCTTTTTTGATATGCTCTACCTGATTCTCCAGATTATTTTCTGCATCAAATACATCCAGTGTCGCTCCACATTCCTCTGCTGTTTTCTGTGCCTGTGCAACAAGTGTATTACGGAATGTATCCGGTGTGGAGAGAGATAACAGGATCCGCACTCCTTTTCCGTCTGTGTTTTCGGATGCTGCCTGCGTATTTCCACAGCCGCAAAGACAACCCACACCTAAGGCGATCACGAGCAACATGCTAAAAAACTTCTTCATTGTCTTTTCCTCCTATATCTGGAACTGCTGTACCTGTCCCGCCAGGTTCTCTGATGATGTGGTCAAATGTTTTGCCTGCTCTGCAACCTGCTCACTGTTTTCTGTGATGCCTTTTGCCTGTGCAAGCATTGCCTCAGAGGTTGCAAGGATCTCATCCGAGCTTGCTGCCTGTTCCTCGGAAATTGCTGCAACGTTTGTTGCAACCTGATCTACCTGATTGATCTTTTCTACTACGCCCTCGATCAGTTTTCCGGTATCCTGTACGTTCTGGAAAATAAGATCAAAGGTATCAACTGCTGTATGGATCAGTTCTGTACTGTCGATGATCTCTCCTGAGCTGTTTGCTGCCTGTCTTACGGCATCCTCAACAAGCAGGTTGATCTCATTGATCAGTTTTGTGATATTTTCTACAGACTCGGTGCTGTTCTGTGCCAGTTTTCCGATCTCAGTTGCGACAACAGCAAAGCCCTTTCCTGCCTCTCCTGCTCTTGCTGCCTCGATGGAAGCATTTAAGGAAAGAAGGTTCGTCTCCTCTGCGATATTTCCGATCAACTGGACGATCTGAACGATCTCACCGGATGCAGTTCCTACTTTATTCACTGCCTCTTCCAGATTCTGTACGGAAGTACTGATATTCTCCAATGCCTGTCCGACACGCTCCATATCTCCTTTTCCTTTTTCGGAAACTTCTACAGTCTGACGCATCTTTTCCTCTACTGCATCGCTGTCTGCTTTCGTATCTGCCACATAACCTGCCAGTACGGTTGCATTCTCTGCGATCTCATTAACGGAAGCAGACAACTGGTCTACGGTCTGGTTTAATTCGCCCATGGACTGTGCCTGGATATTTGCTGCATCGTTCATGTTGTGCGATACATCATCACAGGAGACTGCCTGTCCTTTTAATCTGCCTGAGATATCTCCCATAGAAGCGATCATCTCACGCATGGATTCGATAAACTTCTCCACATTGCGGCTCATCACACCGATCTCATCATTGCCTTTGGTCTGAACGGATACGGTAAAGTCTCCTGACGTCATCGCCTTGATGATCTTGGTCAGTTTCTTAACCGGTTTGATCACCATATGGGTAACACGCTCTACCACAACACATAAAATAATGATCGCGATCACACTGATGATGATCATGATCGTACGGAGCTGTGCCAAATCTGCTAATACGATATCCTTTGGTATGTAGGAAACAAGCACCCAGTTGGTTCCGGTTACTTCCTCAAATACAGTCATGTTTCCATCTAATGTGCAGAAACTATAGTCTCCTGCATCGATCTTCGCTGCCACATCGCTGAAAAATGTGCTCTGTCCACTGTCACCGAGCTTCTGTGAGATCATGGCCGAATCACGGTTTGCCAGAATGATACCGCTGTTTGCATCCACAAGGAATGCCTCTGCATTGTCCATCTCGATAAATGAGTTTACGATAACGGAAATACGATCCAGTGTCATATCTGCGGAAATGACTTTAATGTCTCCGCTTCCATCATTTAAGATACCGGAGGCACTGACGACATTCACGCCATCTGCATTCTGATACGCGGAACCATATGCCATATTGATCCTTGTGATACCCTCTTTGTACCAGGTACTGTTTAATACATCACTTTCCTGCTTTGTTGAATCTGCTGCTTTCCGGATCGTTCCATTACTGTCTGCAATGTAGAGACCCTCTGAATAGTTGGAATTATAACCATAATAGCTGTCCAGCATCTTCTGCAGTTCTGCCTCGTTCGGCTTTGTCTGTTCAATCGTCTGTTTTACGATCTGGAATGCGGCCAGGTTTTCATTCAGCCACGCTTCAATATTAGATTCCTGATTGGAAACAGATGATGTTAAAAGATTTTGGGAATACTTCTCGATAATTCCCGCCGACACGTTATATGCAACTACTAAAAGTACTACAATCAAAATGGCGACCACAGGAATAATCGTCCCAAGCAGCTTTGCCTTAATAGATACAAACCTGTTTTTTGTCTGTTTTTTCATATCTTCCTCCCTAGTCTATTTTTCCTTTAACAGATTAAATTTATTATAGTTTTTTTTATCCCGAACGTCAACGCATTCGCCCAAAAAGCAACCATAATTTTACATATTTCTCACAAAGCTGTCTGATTTCGTATACATGTATTATTTTAAAAAACAACTTATCTATTCTTGAAAATGAAATCTGCTGTGCTATAATAGATAAGGTTTATAATGCGTACATCAGAGAGGAGAACCACGCATGGACAGATTAATCATTCCAAAAGATTATCATTCAGAATTGAATCTGCACGATACACAGATTGCGATTAAAACAGTAAAAGATTTTTTTCAGGGAATTATTGCCGACCGGCTTCATTTATCCCGTGTTTCCGCACCACTTTTCGTTGATCCGCTTTCCGGTCTCAACGATAATTTAAATGGTACAGAACGCCCGGTTACCTTTGATATTGCAGAGCAGAACGGACGTAATGCTGAAGTTGTCCAGTCTCTTGCAAAATGGAAACGTTATGCACTCAAAAAATATGGTTTCAGCGAAGGAGAAGGTATTTATGCCGATATGAATGCCATCCGCCGTGATGAGGAAACCGACAACATTCATTCAATCTTTGTTGACCAGTGGGACTGGGAAAAGATCATCCGCAAGGAAGACCGTAACATTGAGACCTTAAAAGAAACCGTCCGCACCGTATACAACTGCCTGCGCAAGACAGAGAAATACATGGCGATCCAGTACGATTATATCGAAGAGATCTTACCGCATGACATCTTCTTTATTACCACAGATGAATTAGAGGAGATGTTCCCGGACTACACTCCAAAGGAGCGCGAATTTTACATCACAAAAACCAAAGGTGCTGTCTGCATCATGAAGATTGGTGATGCTTTAGCAAACGGCGAACCGCATGATGGCCGTGCACCGGACTATGACGACTGGTCTTTAAATGCAGATATCGTTGTTTACTATCCTGTTTTGGATATTGCACTTGAACTTTCTTCCATGGGTATCCGTGTTGACAAAGCAGCTCTTCTCTCACAGTTAAAGAAAGCCGGCTGTGAAGAGCGTGCCAACCTGCCTTTCCAGAAAGCGATCATCAATGGAGAACTTCCTTATACGATCGGTGGCGGTATCGGACAGTCCCGTATCTGTATGTTCTTCCTGCGCAAGGCACATATCGGAGAAGTACAGTCTTCTCTGTGGCCGGAAGAAATGACTGCTGTCTGTGAAAAGAACGGCATCCAGTTATTATAATAAGTACATACCCTGATTCAAAAATCCCCCGACCTGGAATATCCTTTCAGGTCAGGGGATTTATTTTATCTTCCGGTATGACTGATCGCTCCGTAACACTCCGGTCTCCGGTCACGGAACAGCCCCCACTCGAGCCGTTTTGCCTGCAATTCATCCAGATCATATTCTGCAGTTAAGATTTCTTCCTGCTCTCTTCCTGCATCCGCAACCAGTTCTCCCGTCTCATCTGTTAAAAAAGAAGATCCGTAAAAGAGTAATTCAGACTGCTGCCCGCCATTTTCTTCACATGGTGTAACAGCTTCCCTTCCGATCCGGTTTGCCGCAACAACCGGCATCAGATTACATGCCGCATGTCCCTGCATGCAGCGCCTCCAGTGTGGCATGCTGTCGCACTCTAAGATCGGTTCCGAGCCGATCGCGGTCGGATAAAACAGAAGTTCTGCTCCGGCTAATGCCATACATCTTGCCGTCTCCGGGAACCACTGATCCCAGCAGATGCCAACTCCGATCGTTCCATACCGGGTCGCAAAAGTGGTAAATCCACTGTCCCCCGGTGTAAAATAAAATTTTTCCTGATAATAATGGTCATCCGGTATATGCGTTTTGCGGTAAACACCGAGCAGTGTTCCATCCGCATCTATACACGCGATCGAATTATACAGATTATTAACCTCCCGCTCATAGAAACTGACCGGCAATACGATTCCTAACTCTTTTGCCAGTCTCATTCCCATCTGTACCGCCTCATTTTCCAGAACCGGCTTTGCATACGCATAAAAATCATATCTCCGCTGCTGACAGAAATAAGTTCGTTCAAACAGTTCCGGCAGCAATACGATATTGGCTCCCTCTGCCGCTGCCTTTCGTATCATGTGCTCTGCCTTTTTTAAATTTTCTTCCGGCATATCGCTACACTGCATCTGGATCGCCGCCACTTTCACTTTTCGCATCTTTATTTCTCCCTTTCTACGAACGTTTCCCTGCCGGGATCTGCTGGGTAATACAATGGATATTTCCCCCTCCGGTCAGGATATCTCTTGCATAGACCTGTATTACCTTCCTCTCCGGACAAAGTGCCTGCATCTGCTCTGCAGCAAGACGGTCGGATCTTTCATTTTCTCCTCCAAATGCAGGTAAGATCACTGCTCCGTTGGAAAAATAGAAATTGACATAGGATGCGGCTAACCGCTCGCCCTCTTCTCTTTCGTCCTCTCCCGCTTCAAAGGTATAGCCCGAAAGTTCCTCCGCTGTCACACATACCGGGACTTCCGGGATCGGCAGCTTATGCACTTTTAATTTTCTGCCCTTCGCATCGGTGACCTGCTCTAAATAATCGAGTGTTTCTTTGGACAGTGCATACTGCGGATCATCTTTTTGCTCCGTCCATGCCAGCACCACCTCGCCCGGCCGTAAAAACGCGCACACATTATCCACATGTTCATTGGTCTCATCCTGATAAATTCCTCTCGGAATCCAGAGTACTTTCTCTGCCCCAAGGTATTCCTTTAAGCAGTTCTCGATCTCTGTCTTACTTTTCGATGGGTTCCGCCCTTTACTGAGCAGGCATGCCTCCGTGACCATCACCGTTCCCTCTCCGTCACTGTGAATGGCTCCACCTTCCAGCACAAATGGTGCGGCATCGTAACAGTTGCAGTCATAATACGCCGCAAACGCTTTCGCAAAGGCATCATCCTTTTCCCAGGAAGCATAAAGACCGTCCACTTCGCCGCCCCAGGCATTAAAACTCCAGTTGACACAGCGCACCAGACGTTCCTTTTCGTCCTCTTTTGTCACAAAAGTCGGTGCAATATCCCTCGCCCACGCATCGTCTGTCTCTGCCACAAACACTGTGACTGGGCACAGATTTTCTTTTGCAGCCACAAGACCTTCTACTGCTGCCTTTGCCTGCATAAGATCTTTTTCCTTTGCCGCAAGATAGACCGGTTCGCTTTCTGCGATCGCTCCGATGACATTCAAAAATGCCATTCTTGCCTCTTTCGCACCATTTCTCCACGAGCCGGGACGTTCCGGCCAGATCAGAATACAGCCTGCGTGTGGCTCAAATTCTCCCGGCATCCGGTATCCATCGCGTTTCGGGGTTTCTGCCATGGCACTGCCTTTTTCTTTTTTATTCATATGCATCCTCTCCACTTCTCTAGGACAGCCGCCCCTTGAAATCTTCATAGGAAAATTCTTTTACCATCTCTACGTTTCCATCTTCTCTTAAGATTGCAATTCCCGGCAATGGCATCCCATTAAAAGTATTATTTTTTACCATCGAATAAATTGCCATATCCTCAAATTGCAGCCGGTCTCCGATCTTGATCTCATGGGAAAAACTGTAGTCTCCGATCACATCCCCCGCCAGACAGGTCATGGAGGACAGGCGGTAAGTATAGGGAAGTTCTCCTGCTTCCTGCCCGTCTTTTAATGGCGGACGATACGGCATTTCAAGCACATCCGGCATATGGCACGCAGCGGAAGCATCCAGGATCAGGATGTCCATCCCATTGTGCACGATGTCCATGACTTCCGTCATCAGATAGCCTGCCGACAATGCAATCGCTTCGCCCGGTTCCAAATATACTTCCACGCCATATTTTCCCCGGATCTCAAGGATCAGATCCTTTAATTTTCCATACTGGTAATCTGCTCTTGTGATATGATGTCCACCACCCAGGTTCAGCCACTTGATCTGTCCAAGATATGGTTTGAATTTTTCTTCAAATGCGCGGAATGTCGTGATCAGGTCATCTGCATTCTGCTCGCATAACGTATGGAAATGAAGTCCCTCGATGCCATCCGGCAGTTTTTCTCCAAAGTCACTCCGTAAGATTCCAAGTCTTGATCCTTTTGCGCATGGATCATAGATGGCATGCCCCTCCTGTGTGGAACACTCCGGATTGACCCGCAGTCCGACACTGATCTTTTTATCATGTGTACTGCAGTAATTCTTTATCGTTTCTTTATGCTTCTCATACTGTGCAAAGGAGTTAAATACGATATGGTCGCAAAGTGTTACCAGCTCTTTCATATCTGCATCCTTATATGCCGGTGCATACACATGGTTTTCCTTCCCCATTTCCTCGTAGCCAAGCCTTGCCTCATAAAGTCCACTGGCTGTGGTTCCGCTGATATACTGCCCGATCAGCGGATAGAGCGAAAACATGGAAAATGCTTTCTGTGCCAGAAGCACATGACACCCGCTTTCCCGCTCCAGTCTGTTTAGTATGGTCAGATTTTCTTTTAATTTCTTTTCATCCACGACATAACATGGCGTGGGAACATTTTGCAGTGTCATTGCCTCTTCCTCTTTTCTTACGCAACTGTCTGCGGATTTTCATCCACGATCCATGGCAATCCATAGGTATTTAACATTTCCATAAATGGATCCGGATCAAACTCTTCGATGTTAAACACACCATCTTTATCCCATACCTTGTCAACGACCAGAGCTGCTCCGATCATTGCCGGAACACCGGTCGTATAGGAGATTGCCTGTGAGCCGACCTCTTTGTAGCACTCCTGATGGTCACACACATTGTAAATATAAATGGTCTTTTCTTTTCCGTCTTTTTTGCCGGTAAAGATGCAGCCGATATTGGTCTTTCCTACCGTTCTTGGTCCTAAGGATGCCGGATCTGGCAGCAATGCCTTTAAAAACTGGATTGGCACGATCTCTTTTCCTTCAAACTGGATTGGAGAAGTGGATAACATACCCACATTCTCGAGGCATTTCATATGAGTTAAATAGCTCTGTCCAAAAGTCATAAAGAAACGGATACGCTTTACGCCCGGCACATTTTTTGCCAGAGACTCGATCTCCTCGTGGTGGAGCAGATACATATCTTTCTCTCCGACCTGTGGGAAATTATATTCGCGTTTGATCTCCATCGGTTTTGTCTCTACCCAGTGTCCATTTTCCCAGTAAGAACCGTTTGCAGATACCTCACGAAGATTGATCTCCGGGTTGAAGTTGGTCGCAAATGGATAACCGTGGTCTCCGCCATTGCAGTCTAAAATGTCGATGGTCTCGATCTCATCAAAATAATGTTTTAAAGCGTATGCGGTAAATACGCTGGTCACACCCGGATCAAAACCGCTTCCCAGTAATGCCGTGATCCCTGCTTCCTCGAATTTTTTGCGATACGCCCACTGCCAGGAATAATCAAAATATGCGGTAAACCCTTCCTCTTTGCAGCGTTTTTCGTAGATCGCACGCCACTCTTTGTCATCCGTATCCTCCGGCTCATAATTTGCCGTATCAATGTAATCAACCTTGCAGGCAAGGCAGGCATCCATGATCGTCAGATCCTGATATGGCAGTGCCACATTTAATACCGCATCCGGCTGGTAGGACTGGATCAGTGCGATCACCTCTTCCACCTTATCAGCATCCACCTGTGCCGTTGTGATCACGGTGTCTGTTGTCTTTTCCAGTTTTTCTTTTAACGCATCACATTTTGATTTTGTTCTGCTCGCAATGCAGATCTCCTGAAATGTTTTGCTGTTCTGACAACATTTGTGGATCGCAACTCCTGCAACACCACCGCAGCCGATAATTAATAATCTTCCCATAACATCCTCACTTTCTGTCTTATGACTTTGTGTATTTTTACGCCTGTTTTTGGCGTTTTTTCCCTTCTTCTTCCTCTAACATATCTTCCACATATTTCGGCAGCATGAACGCTCCCTTATGTAAATTGGTCGTATAATACCAGGTCTTGATTCCGCGTTCTTTCCACCGCTTCACATTCAGATCCTCCAGTGGATGGTATTTCTTGGAGGCAAATCCAAACAGCCAGTACCCCGAAGAACAGGTCGGTATGTGTGCCTGATACACACGGCTGATTGGAAAACTGTTGCTCGCTTTCCGGTGCATGCCACGGCAGGATTCCTCGTCCTCATCATAAAATGGGCTTCCATGCTGGTACACCATGATGCCATCCTCTTTTAAGGCACGATAACAATTGCCGTAAAATTCTTTTGTAAATAACCCGGCGGTATGTCCCAGCGGGTCGATCGCATCATTGATGATCAGATCATAGGCATCATGTTTTAACCGCAGGAATTTCAAACCATCTTCATAAAACACTGACACGCGCTCATCAGAGAGCCCTCTTGCGTTATCCGGGAAAAATTCCTTGCACACCTCGACAAACACGCGGTCCGGCTCGACCACATCAATCTCTTCGATCTCTTTGTAATAGGACAGCTCACGCGCAACCCCGCCATCACCACCACCGATGACCAGCACCTTTTTCACATGCGGATGCACTGCCATCGGAACATGGACGATCATCTCATCATAGATAAATTCATCTTTTTCCGAAAAAACAATGCTTCCGTCACAACTTAAAAACCGTCCGAACTCATCCGAATCAAACACATCGATCCGCTGAAATTCGGTTTGAAGACCAAACAGCTGTTTCTGTACCTTTACCGATACTTTTACTTTTTCTGTCTGATAATCCGAAAACCAAAGTTCCATTCCCATCACACTTCCCCCTATTTCCATATCTGTCTCTCATCCGAAAGCACATTCAGCCGCTCTACGGTCGGATCCTCGGTTCCCTGCATCGAACACCCTTTTTCCTTTGCGTATATAATGTACTCGATCAGCTCCTGCGTGATCATCTCTCCGGGTGCTAAGATCGGGATGCCGGGCGGATAACACATCACAAATTCCCCGCAGATCTTTCCTGCTGTCTCCCGTACCGGAAGTGATTTCTTCTCCGCATAAAATGCCGTCTGTGGGGAAACCAGTACAGTCGGATTGATGTACTCGGTGTTTAACATCTTTTCCGGATCTTTCGAATAAAGTCGTTTGATATCCGCCAACGCTCCCACAAGCCGCTCGATATCCTGAATGCGGTCTCCAATGGAAATGTAGGCAAGAATGTTTGCTATGTCTCCCAGTTCGATCTGGATATCATATTCATCCCGCAGCAGATCATAAACCTCAATCCCTGCCAGACCGATGTCCCTGGTGTATACCGACAGTTTCGTCACATCAAAATCGTAGACACTGCCGCCATTGATCATGTCCTTGCCATAAGCGTAAAATCCACCGATGGAATTGATCTCTTCCCTCGCATACTCTGCCATCTGACTCACCCTGGCAAACGACTCTTTTCCACGCAGTGCGAGATTTCTTCTTGAGATATCAAGGCTTGACATCAGAAGATAGGATGCACTTGTCGTCTGTGTCAGATTGATGATCTGGCTGACATACTCCCAGTTTACATTTTTTCCGGTCAGAAGCAGGGAGCTCTGTGTCAGGCTTCCTCCTGATTTGTGCATGGAGACCGATGCCATATCTGCCCCCGCATCCATTGCACACACCGGAAGATTTTCCCCGAAATACAGATGTGTTCCATGTGCTTCATCCACCAGTACCAGCATATCATGTTCATGCGCCAGCTTTACGATTGACCGAAGATCCGAACAGATGCCATAATAGGTCGGGTTATTGACCAGCACCGCAACTGCCCCCGGATTTTCTAAGATCGCACGCTCCACCTCTGAGATCTTCATTCCCAGTGAGATCCCAAGCTTCGTATCTACCTCCGGATTGACATAAACCGGGATCGCCCCGCAGAGGACCAGCGCATTGATCACACTTTTATGGACGTTGCGCGGCAGGATGATCTTATCCCCTGCCTTACAGCAGGAAAGCACCATACTCTGTACCGATGACGTCGTACCGCCCACCATAAAAAACGCATGATCGGCGCGAAATGCCTCCGCTGCAAGTTCCTCTGCCTCTTTGATGACCGAAACCGGATGACAGAGATTGTCTAATGGTTTCATTGAGTTGACATCCAGACTGACACATTTTTCCCCCAACAGTTCTACAAGTTCCGGATTTCCACGTCCCCGTTTGTGTCCCGGAACATCAAATGGTACTACCCTTCTTTTTTTCAGTTTTTCCAACGCCTCATAGACCGGCGCACGCATCTGCGCATTCATTTCCATCCCAATCTCCCTTTCACGCAAAAAAAGACAAGTGAGCTTTTCACCTGTCTTTGAATCGTCATATTATCCTAGTCATTTCCTGATGTATCTATTTTCATATCTACATGCTGCAAAAACTATTCCAGAGCCTGTTGGCACCTTCGCCAGCAAATATTTGCTATTCCTACTCTTTATTGACCGTTTCACAAGTGATATCTCGGTTGATAACTTATAAAATTTGAGCTTCTAACTCAATCAATAACGCGGCATACACCGCAATCGGCAGCTGCCCCGCCTGTCCGTATGGGCTTAACCAATTCCTTGGTGGGCAAATATTTGCATGAAACACTTTTCGCATTCATGTGATTCGGAGTATAACATACCCTCTTTTAAAATGCAATAAAAGTTTTTCTGTTTTTTTCAGTTATTTTTCCGTCCATTTCCGGATGAGTGCGATCTCTTTTGCATATCCGGCATCATCATTTGGCGTTTCTAAGATAAAAGGACGTCCTGCAAGCAGCGGATGTGTCACAATGCGCTCCATCGCTTCTGCACCGATCTTTCCCTCTCCGATCTTTGCATGCCTGTCCTTATGCGAACCACAGTCATTTAAACTGTCGTTAAAGTGCACGGCATACAGCCGGTCCAGTCCGATCATGCGGTCAAATTCCTCCAACACCTCATCCAGATGATCCACGATATCATATCCTGCATCCCAGATGTGGCAGGTATCAAGGCATACCCCCATTTTCTCCTGCAATTTCACACCGTCTAAGATTGCACGCAGTTCCTCAAAACTCCTGCCGACTTCCGTTCCCTTGCCAGCCATGGTCTCAAGGAGCACCATTGTTGTCATATTTTCCGTAAGCACTTCATTTAATGCCTCTGTGATCCGCTCTATTCCGCGCTCTGCCCCCTGTCCCACATGGGAACCCGGATGAAAATTATAGTAATTTCCCGGGGTCACTTCCATGCGTTGTAAATCATCTGCGATCATTTCTTTTGAAAAGTTCCTCACGTCCTCTTTTGCCGCGCAAAGGTTCATCGTATACGGTGCATGGGCGACCAGTTTTCCAAAATGGTGTTCTGCCGCCAGTGCCAGAAACTTTTCCACATCCTCTTTTTTTATCTCCTTTGCTTTTCCACCGCGTGGGTTTCTGGTAAAAAACGCAAATGTGTTCGCATCCAGTGCAAGGGCTGCTTTTCCCATTGCAAAATAGCCCTTGGATGCCGATAAATGATTTCCTATGAACATAATTCTCCCTTCTGCAGCTCTCCTTCCGGAATGCTGCCGGCACGGTAGGCAGCCAGTAACGCCTCAAGATCCCGTATCGTCTCTTTTAATCCGCGTCCGATATCGGTGTCTGCCACGGTCTTGCGGCGCACCACATGCTCGACTAACACGGTATGTGAGATGATATCACTTCCCTCCTGTACCGCTTTTTCTACAGATTCAAATGGTTCATGAGCCGCCAGCACCAGTCCGTAGGAATTATAAATGAGCGTATAGCCCGCGATCCCTGTCTTTGCCTGATAAGCCTTGGAAAATCCACCGTCAATGATGAGCAGCTTTCCTCCGCAGCGCACTGGAGATTCGCCCTTTTTCGCCTCCACCGGGATATGACCGTTTATGATATGCGCCTCTGCACCCTCTAAGCCAAATTCCGCTAAGATCCGGTTCACGACCGACTCATCCTCGATCAGCCTGTAATACGGATTCTTTGCCTCTTCATGTGTCTTTTTATCTGCGATAAAATACCGCTCAAACGTTGTCATCTTCGCTTTTCCAAACACCGGTGAGTTCTGGTTTTCCCAGATAAACCAGAGGATATCCTGCCCCTTTTTCTTTTCCTGCGGGTCGATCGAATAATATCCTTTTCTCGCATAGCTTTCCAAGACGTCATAGAGTTCTTTTCCTGCGTACTCGGTTCCATATACGTTGACTTTCGTAAAACTGCCGTCCTCATTCATCGGCATACAGCCGTGATAGAGCAGATTTCCATTGTAAACTTTATAAAGACTTCCCTTTGCAAACAGGAAACGGACATGCCGCTGTAATTTTTCACAGTTGACAAATGCCATCGTAAGCCGCTCCATGACATCCTTCTCATCTGTGGACAGCTCGTATGGATTTTCCCAGTCGATGGTCGGGAAAAACGTATCTTTCAGCGGATATTCCTTTCCCTCCACGATCACAGTACCCTTTTTCGGGTCGATCTTATCCAGTAATAACCGGTGATCCATCTGAAATTCCGGGTGTGCCTTTATAAGCTGCCCCTCTAATTTAAACTGCATGATGGCGATCGCCTTGTGCATCTTCTCATCTAAAAACGCATCCCTTACGTCATACTCTTCTTCCCTGTAATCAAGTTTAAAGCAGGTACACGCATCTTTGTCATAGCATTTCATCGCAAAACGTGCAAGCGGCACCAGATTGATCCCATAACCATCCTCCAAGAGATCCAGATTTCCATACTTTGCAGAAATACGGATCACATTACAGATGCACGCCGGGCTTCCCGCCGCAGCTCCCATCCAGTAGACATCATGGTTTCCCCACTGGATATCAACGGAATGATGGTGCATTAACGTATCCATGATCAGATTCGGATATGGTCCACGGTCAAAGATATCTCCAACCACATGTAAATGGTCTACGACCAGCCTGCGGATCAGGTTACAGAATGCGATTACAAGCTCCGTTGCCCTTCCGGTGCGGATGACAGAGCTGATGATCTCATTATAATATGCTTCCTGGTCGGAGATCTCCTGCCGTCCGGTCAGAAGTTCCTCGATCACATAGGAGAAATCCTTCGGCAATGCCTTTCGCACTTTGGAACGTGTGTATTTTGAAGAGGCACATTTGCACACACGGATCAGGCGGTACAACGTCACTTTATACCAGTCCTCCATATCCATGCCGTCCCGGTTGCGCAGCACCTGTTCCATCATCTGCTCCGGATAATAGATCAGTGTGGCAAGCGATTTTTTCTCCGCTGCACTGATCGCGTTCCCAAATTCATCCTCTATTTTCCGCTTGATGGCACCGGAACCATTCTTTAACACATGCTGAAACTGGTCATATTCGCCATGAATATCGGTAATAAAATGTTCGGTTCCCTTTGGCAGGCTTAAGATTGCCTGTAAGTTGATGATCTCCGTTGCCGCTGCTGCCACGGTCGGGTACTGTTTCGATAAGCTCCTTAGATACCGCAAATCCATCTTTTCCATAGTCTTCTCTATTTATCTCCATTTATGATGTTTTCTGCAAAGTTTCTGCTGTCTTTTATCTTAACACATGCCCCATTTTGCAATCAACCTAAGTTAATTTCTTAACAACTGATCCATTCCCACAAAAAACGACTGGCAGAGCAGCTCTGTCAGTCGCATTTTGCATTTCTATTCGGTTTTCCTTATCGGTTTGCAATTGTCTCTTTGATGACATCACTCATATCGTAAAATCCCGCCGGTTTTCCTGCCAGGAATTTTGCTGCTTCCACAGCACCCTTTCCAAATACACTTCTGGAATATGCGGTATGGCGGAAGGTAATGACTTCGTCCAATCCGGCGAAGATCACATCATGCTCTCCTACGATGTTGCCACCGCGGACTGCGGAAATACCGATCTCGTATTTTTCTCTCTTTTTACGCTCCTTGCTTCTGTCGTAGGTATAGGAATACGCGTTTTCCAGTGCCTCATTCATGGAATCCGCCAGTGCAAGTGCCGTTCCGCTTGGTGCATCCAGTTTCTGATTATGGTGTTTTTCCACGATCTCCATATCAAATCCTGCCGGTGCCAGTATCGTGGCTGCCTGTCTTAACAGCTCCATTAAGGTGTTGATGCCAAGTGACATGTTCGCTGATTTTAATACAGCGGTCTTTTCGGATGCCTCCTGTACTTTCTTTAACTGCTCCTCAGACAGTCCTGTTGTGCAAAGTACCACCGGGATCTGTTTGTCTGCACTGTATACTAAAAGATCATCCACTGCTTTTGCATTGGAAAAATCAATGATCACGTCTGCTTTTACGTCGCAGACAGAAATATTTGGAAATACCGGATAATCATTGGCAATGCCATCGTACAGATCCACACCTGCTACGATCTCGATTTCCGGATCTTCTTTGCAAATTCCGGTGATGACCTGTCCCATCTTGCCGTTGCATCCATTCATAATTGCTTTTATCATATTGTCTCCATTCCTGCCACTTTCAGGCATCTTTTAAGCTCTTACCGGAAGTCCGTACTGTTTCATGGCTTCTGCTAATTTCTTTGCATTTTCCTCTGTCATCTCAGTTAATGGAGAACGCAGGGAACCTACCTCTTTTCCCAACAGATTTAATGCCTTTTTGACCGGGATCGGATTGACTTCGCTAAACAGTGCATCCACAAGCGGCTGTGCCTTTAACTGGATCTCCATTGCCTTTTTCGTATCGCCCTCAAAGAATGCCATGCACATCTCATGCACATCTTTTGGTGCAATGTTGGACCATACAGAGATCACGCCGACTGCTCCAATGGACATTAACGGAACTACAATGCCATCCTCTCCGGAATACAGATCAATCTTTCCATCGGTCAGGTACATAGTCTTTGCTGCCTGTGCCACATTTCCGGTCGCCTCTTTGATCGCTACGATATTTTCCACATCATGGTAGAGTTTTGCTGCTGTCTCCGGCAGAATGTTGCATCCGGTTCTTCCCGGTACGTTATACATGATGATCGGTAATTTTACGGAGTTCGCGATCTGTGTATAGTAATCGATCAGTCCGCCCTGAGTTGCTTTGTTATAATACGGGGTAACTGCCAGTAAACCATCCACACCTGCCGCCTCTGCCTCTTTTGACAGATGGACTGCCTCTCTGGTGCAGTTGGAACCGGTTCCTGCAACAACCGGAATACGGTGTTTTGTGAACTCGACGGCTGCGCGGATGACTGCCGCATGCTCTTCGGTGGTCAATGTAGAACTCTCACCGGTAGTTCCTGCAATAATGATACAGTCCGTTCCCTCGTTGATCTGATACTCGATCAGCTCCTCTAATTTGTCATAGTTTACTTCCTCGTTGTTTTTCATTGGTGTGACAATTGCAACACCTGCTCCTTTAAAAATAGACATCTGCATTCTCCTCCTACACAAAAAGCCGGCTCACAGCGAGCCGGCTTATTATCTGCAAACAATAGGTTTTAATAATCTCCGATAGCTCCCCATCTCATAAAAGATGACAGTCATAAGGTTCTTCACCTCATGCCCAAGGTATCTATCTGCAGAAGATAAATCCTTTCGGCGTGCTCCCCTTTTCTCTCCCTTCTCCTGCGCCTGCCACATCCGGGAAATGACTCATGAAGTACGCGACCTCTATCTAACTATGTATCTCTTTTCTATGAGAATAGCACTATCTATCTTCTCTGTCAATCCACATCCTCTAAAAAATCTACTTTACTGACGGAAACCTCATATGCCACCCTCTTTTCCGTCTCGGTCTCGGAAAGTTTCTTGACATATTCGCGGCTCTGGATACGTCCCCATACCTGCACATGACCGCCTACATCAAATCCGGATGCAAAACGGGCATTTCTACCCCAACAGATGCAAGGAATGTAGTCCGATTTTCCATAAGAACGGTTGACTGCGATCAGAAGGTCTGCGATCTCGCGTCCAAGCGGTGTCTTCCGGTAGATTGGCTCTTTACAGATATAACCGTCCAAAAAGATCTGATTACTCTTCATCTCCTCATCCATTTCCTCTAAAAACTCCAGTTCACGGACAAACACGGATAAAACGAGTCGATTCTTTTTCTCCTCGTGCCGGTTAAAAGAACGGAACTGCCCTGTCACATAGATGCTTCGTCCAATGAAGTTCTCATTGACATCGATAAGACGCTCCGAGATCATAAGCGGTATGTAATCCATATAGTTGCTCAGGCGGTTCACTGCAACATCTACCATATAGAATCCCTCTCCATATACTTCGTGACTGAACCGGAAATCCGAAACGATCTCCCCGACTATCGATACCTGGTTGTTTTCAAAAATTTTATCTGCCATGAATTTTTCTCCCTTCCTCTAAGCCGCACGCCATCTGGTATGTTTTCGTATTTTCGTGCGGTCTGCCTGACACCATTGTTTTATCATGAATGACGGGCAGTATTTTCGTGCAACGTGTCGATAAGAAATCCAATGTATTAGGAGATTTTGTCGGATTTTTAATCTTGCGTATTTCTTCAAATATGATAAAATATATTGGTTGGTTTTTTCTATGTACCAGTCAATAGTACGTTAGTACTGGTCAAATAGTACTAAAAAAAACTTGTTTTGTCAAACTATTTATTATCAGTTTCACACAGGAAAGAGAGAGATTTCGCATATGAAAATGAAACGTGAAGACGTCCGTAACATCGCCATCATCGCACACGTCGATCATGGTAAAACCACTCTGGTCGATGAACTTTTAAAACAAAGCGGTGTATTCCGTGACAATCAGGAAGTTCAGGAGCGTGTTATGGACTCCAATGATATTGAAAGAGAACGTGGTATCACGATCCTTTCTAAAAATACTGCCATTACTTACAAGGGAACCAAGATCAATGTCATCGATACTCCTGGACATGCGGACTTCGGTGGAGAGGTTGAGCGTGTACTGAAAATGGTAAATGGTGTTGTGCTTGTTGTCGATGCCTTTGAAGGTGTTATGCCTCAGACCAAATTCGTTTTAATGAAAGCACTTGAGCTTTCTCTTCCGGTTATCGTCTGCCTGAATAAAGTAGACCGTCCGGAAGCAAGACCAAATGAAGTTGTAGATGAAGTATTAGAGTTATTCATGGATCTGGATGCTTCCGATGAGCAGCTTGACTGCCCATTCCTCTTTGCTTCTGCAAGAGACGGATATGCCGTTCGTGAGATCCACGATCTGGTCAACAACAAAAAAGATATGACCCCGCTGTTTGAGACCATCATCGATTACATCCCTGCACCGGAAGGTGATCCGGATGAAAATACACAGGTTCTGATCAGTACCATTGACTACAACGAATATGTTGGTCGTATCGGTATCGGTAAAGTCGACAATGGTGCCCTGCGCGTAAATCAGGAAGCTGTCGTTGTCAACCATCATGACCCGGACAAACGCGAAAAAGTCCGCATCACCAAACTCTATGAATTTGATGGTTTAAATAAAGTAGAAGTTGAGGAAGCAAAGATCGGTTCGATCGTAGCGATCTCCGGTATTGCAGATATCCACATCGGAGATACTATCTGTGCTCCGGAAAATCCGGTTGCTATCCCGTTCCAGAAGATTTCCGAGCCGACACTTTCCATGAACTTCATCGTAAACGACAGCCCGCTTGCAGGTCAGGAAGGTAAATTCGTTACTTCCCGTCACATCAGAGACCGTCTGTTCCGTGAGCTGAACACTGATGTTTCTCTTCGTGTGGAAGAGACCGAAAGCCCTGACTCTTATAAAGTATCCGGACGTGGAGAGCTTCATTTATCCGTTCTGATCGAGAACATGCGCCGTGAGGGATACGAATTTGCAGTCAGCAAGGCTGAAGTTTTATACCACACTGACGAAAACGGCAGGAAATTAGAGCCTATGGAGATTGCTTATGTTGATGTTCCGGATGAATTTACCGGTGCTGTCATCGAGAAATTAAGCCAGAGAAAAGGTGAGATGACAAACATGAAACCGATCACCGGAGGATATACCAGATTGGAGTTCAACATCCCATCCCGTGGTCTGATCGGTTATCGTGGTGAGTTTATGACCGACACCAAGGGAAATGGTATCATCAATACGATTTTTAACGGCTATGCACCATACAAGGGAGAGATCGCTTACCGTAAACTTGGTTCCCTGATCGCATTCGAATCCGGAGAGTCTGTAACCTACGGTCTGTTCTCCGCACAGGATCGTGGTACCTTATTCATCGGACCTGGCGAAAAAGTTTATGCCGGAATGGTCATCGGTTCCTGCTCAAGAGCAGAGGATATCGAGTTAAACGTATGTAAGAAGAAACATCTGACCAATACCCGTTCTTCTTCCGCAGATGAAGCATTAACCCTGGTTCCACCAAGAATTTTAAGTCTGGAGCAGG
The DNA here is from genome assembly GCA_900550935.1 of uncultured Roseburia sp. GTDB lineage: Bacteria > Bacillota > Clostridia > Lachnospirales > Lachnospiraceae > Roseburia. Next base: position 34,369 of record URUD01000014.1, on the reverse strand, counting down.
CACTTGACTTCATCGATGTGGATGAGCTCTTAGAGGTAACACCAAAGAGCCTTCGTATCCGTAAACGTATCTTAGACCCAACCTTAAGAAAACGTGCCGGAATGAAAAAATAAATTTTTATCCCATAAAAAATCCCGACGAACAGATCGTTTGCCGGGATTTTTTTCATGATGTATTTCTATTTCTTTGTTGCTTTCTTTACGGTGATCTTACAGGTTGCCTTCTTTCCATTGGAAGTTTTTGCTGTGATTGTCGCTTTTCCTGCTCTCTTTGCCGTTACTTTTCCGCTCTTGCTTACTGTAGCTACCTTTTTATTTGAGGAGCTCCATGTGATCTTTTCTTTCGCAGAGATTGGATTTCTCTTCACACCAAGCTTCACGGACTGTTTTACCGTAAGGGTTGCTTTCTTTTTGGACAATGTCAGCTTTTTCGTGGTAACTTTTTCGTTCTGGACGGTTACCTTACAGGTTGCTTTCGCACCGCTCTTCATGGTAACGGTTAAAGTTGCCTTACCTGTTTTCTTTGCTGTCACCTTTCCACTCTTGCTTACCGATGCAATACTGCTGTCGGAAGACTTCCAGGCTTTCACCTTGTCTTTCTTCACGGTCTTTGATGCAACTTTTAATGCCTTTGTGGAAGTTCCAACCTGAAGCGGCATGCTGGATGCGTTCAGCTTTACGGTTGCAACCGTTACCTTACAGGTTGCCTTGGTTCCGTCTTTTGCTGTTGCAATGATCTTCGTGGTTCCACCCTTTTTACCGGTCACTTTTCCGTTTTTATTTACGGTTGCGATCTTTTTGTTCTCGCTGGACCACTTGATACTCTGCTTTGGTGTTACTGTTGCCTTTAACTGGATGGTCTTTCCTTTTACCACAACCGCTTTGGTCTTTGACAATTTGACAACGGTCTGTTCCACGGTCACACTCGTTTTTACACTGTCAGAAGAGATCGCTACTGCATTGTCTCCCTGATACAACTCGATCGGCGCAGTCTCAAATGTGCCGGTTGCTTTCTGGATATCGCTTTTCAACCGGAATGTCACTGTCATCAAGGTTCCGCCGGATGTGATCGGATCACTGGAAACACCTGCATAGGAAACACCCGTTTTTCCGTCCGCTGTATATGCCGGGTTACAATCTTCCACTTCGAAAACTCCGCCTGTTTTGGTGTCTGCCACCTCAAACAGGTCTGCATCATAATAGGTTACATACCGCCCACTGGTAAGCTGATTGGCATCGTTTAATTTTACCGTAAACTCTACGGATCCCTGTCCTGCTGCTGTTGTTTCCACGGAAACCGGACTTGTCTCCGCTGCCGCTGCCGGCACTGCGAAAATTGCCAGCATCAGGGAACAAACGATTGCACCAAACATTGTTTTTATTGCTTTCATGTCTGTTCCTCCCTTTCTATCTGCCGATTTCTTCTGCCGGCTCGACTCCGTTTATCTCTGTCTCTGTGTTCATCGGCTGCATCTCAATTCCCTCAAACAGGGTTGTGAGGTCAGAAGAACCCGATGTTGTGTTACTATCTGTGGTCTGATAAAGTCCTGCAACCGGCCATACATCATCCGGGAAGTTTCCAATCTCATAGATTGCCGCCTGATTTGCACTGTTGGTCGAAGTATCTTTGATCGCATATAAGGTTACATTGCTTCCACCACTAAACCGATTCCAGAACAGATATCCGGTTGTTTTGTCATAGCAAAGGGAATTATAATACCAGATGCTGCTCACACCAAGATCTGCTACCTTAGCGATACCAATCTGATTTGCTGACAGATTGACTGAAATCTTATAAAGTCCGCCGCTGCGGGTCACACCATAAAGATAATCGGTTCCATCACTTGCAGTCTCTGCATAGGCAAGTCCTGCCCAGTAATCCTGTTTCATATCCACGAAACCAAGGCTTTCTCCTGCTGCCGAATCGATCAGTGCTACATAAGATTCATAGGTTGCATAGGCAAGTCCGCTTGTTGCACTGTAGGTCAGATCGGTACACCATGGATGTCCCTCTAAAAGTAATTTCTGGCTGTAGCCATTTTTCGTATCAACGATATACAGATCTGATTTCTGACTGTCGCTGTCATCGCCACCGGAAGCGGCTAAAACTTTGCCATCTCCTAAATAGGTTGCTGACATGAAGCGGCTGCTCTGTGCATCGGATAATTTTTTATAATCCGGCAATGTTGTGGTATTGAAGGTAGTCCAGTATACACTTCCCTCTTCATCCCATAAAACTGCATCTAAATCTACATTTAATTCTTCGACGGTTACCTCACAGGTTGCTGTCATGCTTTTTCCGCCTGCATTCTTTGCAACAGAGGTTGCAGTGATCATTGCACTTCCGGCTGCTACTGCTGTTAAAATACCATTTTCATCAACAGAAACAATTTCCGGTCTGCTGCTTTCCCAGGTAACAGAATCATCTAACAGGGAAACCGGTTCACAGGTTGCCGTTAAGGTCTCCTGACTTCCCTTTATCATCGTAAGCGTTGACTGATCTAAGGAGATACCACTGATCTGTTCGGTATCTGCCGTACCACTGTGGTTGACACGATACTGCTTGTAGTTACCTGCGTAATCATATACTTTTATATAGAAAACATCTGCAATATCATCGATCGTAACGCTGCTGTCTGCTCCTGCCTCTGTCTGGTTGACATTGTAAGAAGACTTTAAGGTTTTCTTGTCATGGTCATAGACGTTGACAGCTGCCACATACCGGTTATCGGAAACGGTCAATGTAATCTTTCCGTCTGCCACCTGCACATCTTTTGGCTCTACCTCTGCCTGCGGTTCCTGATTATCCACTGTCATCGGAACAGAGAAGGTAACACCCTTTCCGGATACCTTGTCTGCATCGGTTCCGTCATAGTATGCCGGAATGGCAGTCACATAAATTTCTACTTTCGTTCCATCGGAAAGTGCTCTTCCTGCTGCATCGGTTCCCTTCCAGTTCAATGCTGCACTGTAAATGGTATTCTTCCAGTCTGCAGAACTTGCATTATAGAATTCTGCATATTTGCTTCCCAGATCCTGTCTGTAATAAGACTCTCCGGTTTTCGCATTGCGCACACCGACGATCACGCGGGCTGCATTTCGGATCAGAGAATAATTGATGGTACTTACCGTATCTCCATGCTCGGAAGAGATGGCATTACGATCGGCAAGATAACTGTCATCCTTTTTCTCTGCATACATATTGGAAGTATAGTAATATTTCTTTGTATTACCTGCATACTGATAGGTCAGGTAATTAGTGTAATCAAACTCCGGTCCATTGGAACCAACGGTTGCGGTATATGGGTACTCCCAGTTATCTCCGCTATTTGCATATTCCAAAAGGTCAAACGGTTCATACATGGAAGAATCTGCCCAGTTTCCGTAGAATGCTAACACCGGTACGGATAAGTTTACGGCACCTTTCAGATAGATATATCCATCGACATACATACCATTTTCAAAGCTTGCCAGATAGTTTTTATCTGCATCCGATAACGTAATGCTTACATTGACTGTCGTACTGTCTTTTACTGCAATGACTGTAGGTGCATTGGCAATGACATCACTGCCGGATTTGATCGCTACGAGGAAATCATGCACATCTGCGGTATCAATTTTTCCATCTTTGTTAAAATCAAATTTGTCTTCGTACTCTTCTGCTGCTGTCAGAATACTGCTTCCATTGACATGGGAAAGCAGTGTCTTCGCATCTTCGGCATCTACCCTGCCATCCAGATTCAGATCATAGAAATTGCAGGTGGAAGAGGATGTGATCGATACCTGTGGGCTTAATTTATAAGAGCTTCCAGTGATCAGTCCATCTTCGGATAATGCCTCAGTCAATACAGAGCTGTCCGGTGTATATACATGTGTTTTTCCATCCATGCTGTATACATCAAAGGAAAAGCTGTAGTTTCCTGTCTTCTGTGGGTCATCGCCCAGCTCGATCTTAACTTTTCCATCGTTTCCTTCCTTATTTCCAACCAGGATATAGGATGGGGATGTTGTCGCGTAAGCTGCATTGGCAAGACCTGCACCCTGATTTCTGACGGAGTACTCTTCGCCATCACTCTCAACGAGTGGCGTTGCGGTACTCATCAGTAAAGACTGCGATAACGTACGAATGGAAAGTCCTGTCTTTTCATTCAGTTTGTTTGCTTTGATGTACTGTGCCACCAATGCGCTCATACCTGCAACACTCGGTGCTGCCATGGAGGTACCGCTCATCTGGCCATAGTTACCGCCATCTAAGGTAGAATAGATATTTCCACCCGGTGCGGTGATCTCCGGTTTCATCTCAAGACTTCCCGGTACACCCCAGGAGGAGAAATCACTCATGCTGTAACCGTCCGGCACATCGGTAAAGGTCTTTACCTGTTTGTATACGGTTATCTTTCCGGTATACACGCTGCCGTCTGCGGTTGCACCCGCTTTGATGATCTCTGCATCTGCCTGTGTGATCGATGCACACGGAATGGTTCCGGTTGTTCCACTTAAGGACATGGAGATCGTTCCCGGCTGATTGTTATAAACTAAAATACCTGCTGCATTCTTTGCACTTGCAAAACTGTGTTTGTCTGCAAAACTGATGGAGCCACGTTTTACCAGAACAATCTTTCCGGCTACATCCACATCATCATAGTCTTTTTCCGCTCCAACGGCATCAAGCAGAACGTAATCATATTCCGTTCCGTTTCCGGTTGTATCAAGTGTGGAGAAAGATGGGGCGCCGCTTCCATCGGTATAGATCACATTACTTTTCCCGTTAAACGTTGCTCCGTATCCGGTATATCCACTGTTGACTGCACTTGCAACGGTGAATGCGTTGGTATAAGAACCCGGTGAACCAACAGTATCCATATTTACGTCAGAAGGAAGGTTTCCTCCGTAAACACTGTCGTCAGCCCATGCGCCTGAGTTTCCGGCTGAAATGCTGACTACGGTATCGGTTCCCTGAAGTTTGTTGAAAATATCATTAATGTATGCCTCTGCATCTGCGGAATTTCCGGCAGAAGAACTACCAAGGCTTAAGTTTACTGCATCACACCGAAGTAACAGTGCATCTTCGATTGCTGCCATATAATCATCGGTGTAGGCTCCACCATTGCTGCCGAATACCTTCATTGTAATAAGCTGCGCATCCGGTGCGATTCCTGCAACGCCGTTTTCCTGTTTTACATAACCACCATTTCCATCCGGTACATATAGGTCTGCACAGGAGATACCGGATACATGGGTACCATGGTCTCCCTCGGCATCGTTGTCATGTGTGACATCCAGATTGCGATCAACATAGTTGAATGCAAATGCGATCTTATCACTTAAAAACAGCTTGTCCGCTGTCACACCGCTGTTTCGCTCTGAAACTTTTAAATTTGGTAATACCGCTGCGATCTCGTCTTTATTTAAAAGCTGATAAGAATCAACGGTCGTACCTGCTGCGGCTGCTGTCAGTCCAAGGCTGTAGTCAAATGCACCGCCATCGAAAGACGGATGGTCGGAATCAATACCGGTATCAATAACTGCGATACGCTGACCAGCTCCGGTATATCCATTTGCCCAGACAGAAGTGCTTCCTACCATAGGGCCTGCGGTTGCCATCTGTGGTTCTGCGGTCTCCCCGGTATCCATGATCTCATACTGCGGAACTACCAGTACGTCAGAAACACCTTTTACCTCTTTGATCTTCTCGATATCACCATACGCTACATTGGCAGATAACGCATTGGATAAAATCGTAAAATGATAACGGATATCTAACGCTGCTCCGTCTAATGCCTCCTTTGAAATCTTCTTTGCCATGGCTGCCTGTGCCCCTTTCAGGTCACTCATCAGTTCCATCGCATCTTCGTCCGAAGGCAGATCGGTCGTGTCTACTCCGGTATCAATGACCGGCTCATCCTCTAACACGATAAATACACGGACCACATCACTGTCGTCATATTCCGGTGCCGGTTCTTCTGCTTCCTCTGCCAAAGGAGCCACTTCTCCGTTACCAGGTTCTTCCTCTTCTACTTCTTCTAACCAGACCGGTGAAGTAGAAGTTTCCTGCCCCAGGTCTCCCAGGGCATCGGTACTGGTCGCCATAACAGGCTCTGACATGGTCATGACCATACACAGAACCAGAAGCAATGCCACTACCGCACTTTTCCAGTTACGTTTTTTCATAACTTCCTTTCCTCCTCATTTATTTTTTTATAAAAAAAAACGAAGATCATCCCTTGCCAAACGCCTTCGTTTTTTATTATCTTATTCTTATTCTTTTTCCTTTGTAGCTTTATCAAGTTACAGCGTTACTTGCCAAAAACATTTATATCATACCAAACTCCTATCTGAATTTCAAGACTATTTTACATATTTTTTCATTTTTCTTAATTTTTCATCTGATATACCCGTTTCCACTCCTTCGTTCCCTCTACCTTCTGTACCGCAGACTGGTTTTGGGAAAGGAATCGTACAAGGTTATAGCAGTCGATCCAGATTTCGTTTCCCTCTGCCCTCCTTGCTTCATCAAAGATCAGCTCGATCCCGTAGTGGAGGTGTACTTCCTCAATATTATTGACATTTTCCTTAGTACTGTACCCGGTATGCCCCATATACCCGATGACATCTCCCGCGGTTACCGTATCGCCCTCCTTTAAATTCTCCCGGTATGGGTAATTTTGTCTGAGATGGGCATAATAGTAATACCTCTTTTTATCAAAGCTTCGGATGCCGATCCGCCAGCCGCCATACTGGTTCCATCCGATTGCCTCAACGGTGCCGGATTCTGTTGCGATGATCGGTGTCCCCACCTGACCCATCATGTCATGTCCCAGATGCTGTCTTTTGTAACCGTAGCTTCGTGACACCCCGAAATCATCATAATCACTGTACGGAAATCCTTTTGCCACAGGAGAGAACGCTTTTAATCCGTATTTTTTTACAAACGGGCCTCCCTCTTTTTCCTGTATCTCAAATGTCCCGACCATTCCTCCTAAAACAGCTTCATACGCTTCCCTGTAATACGGATAATACTTTAAATCCCCTGCCGCCTGTTTGATGGTCACTTCGCCATTTTCCAGTTTCTCTGCGATCTTACAGATCTCCTCCACAGAATTTACCCCGAAACTGCCACCGTTTTTTGCTGCCACATAGGCAAGCAGCTCGATCCAGTTTAAATGACATTTTTCCCCATAGGTATTCACATCATATTCATACGCCTTGCAAAGTGCCTCGTAAGATATGTTAAAATCGACCCACTTAATGGTTCCCTCCATCATCGTTTCCACCACATGTTTCGAAAACAGATCCACATGTTCCAGAAAGATCATCCCGACCATCAACAGGATTGCACCCTCCAAAACGATCGCCGCTTTCACTTTTTCACACCAGTTTTTTCTCCTCACGGTCTGCTCCTGCATGTTCATTTTCTTCATTATATGAAAAAAGAGAAAAGACTATTAATCTTTTCCCTTCTTTCGTCTGCATGCCTCGCAGGTTCCATACAATATGGAATTTTTACATTGTAATACGAAACCGTGATCCTTTTCAATGTGTGTGGCGATCTCTTTCATAAATTCACACTCCAGATGGATGATCTTTCCACATTCCATACATTTTAAGTGTAGATGTTCCTCACAGTGATGCCCGAGTTCCACATATTGATAGGCAGCCTGATTTCCTTTTTCCGCCACATACTTGATCACCGTACCCTCTTTTTCTAATTTATCCAGGTACCGGTAGATTGTGGTCACATTGACTTCACTGCCGTTTTCCCTTAAATAATTGCTGATCTCTGCCGCCGTCACCGTACGCTCACTGCTCTGCTTTAAAAAATCAAGCATTTTCCTGCGGCTGGCAGTTGCATATCCATTTCCTGTCATAAGTTTGCTCCACTTTTAAAATGTAATCCCGATGAGATCTATTATAACACCCCAGAATACACCCAGTCCATACAGGGTTGCAATAATTCCCACATTTTGTTTTCCATTGCGGTTTAAGCGGAACAGAACTAACAGTCCTACTCCCGCATTGACCAAAAGCCCTGACATCATCTCTCCTGCACCGATAATGCCGTCTAAATACAACTCTGTTATCACAACAGAAGAAGCGCAGTTCGGGATCAGACCGACCAATGCTGCGATCAGCTCTCCGATGACCGGCGTTCCGACAAAAAACTGTGCCAGTGTATCTTCTCCAATGATGCCAACGATCACATTTAAAACAAATGAGATGAGAAGAAGGTAGAAAAAGATCTTTATCGTATGCTTTGCGGCAGATTTTACGATACCATCCTCACATTTACAGTGCTCCTCCTCGCAGACCACATGAATGTCCATCTCTTTTTCCTGTTTTTTTAAGACCCTTGTGTAGACCACTTCCACGACCATTCCGGAAATGATGGCAATGATCGCTTTTGTACCCAGTATCTTTATCATAACAGGAACCGGAACCGCCTGTGAGATCATGATCGGAAGCATTTCGTCCGAGGTTGAAAAATAAACTGCTAAAAGTGTGCCCACCGTGATGACTCTTCCTGCATATAAACTGGATGCCGCCGTTGAAAATCCACACTGTGGGATCACGCCAAGAAGTCCGCCCCAAATTGGGCCGCTCCATTTGGCACGGCGGATCTGATCTTTGGACTTTCCGCCTGTTTTATGCTCTAACAGTTCCATGACCAGATAAGTCAGAAACAAAAACGGTAAAATTTTCACACTATCCAAAAGGGTATCAAATAGAATCTCTTTCATTGTCAATTTCATCTCCATTTGCATTTTATTTGCATTTGCAACTTATTTGCAAATTGTATTATAACCTCTTTTTTTCCTGTGTCAATACTTTTCCACTCGAATTTGCAAATTTGTTGCATTTTTCTCATTTTTCCATATTTTCATTGATTTTTAAGCGGTTTCTTCTATATAATAAATGATATTAGCGTCACGAACTGATTCGTGCATCACACATAGAAAGGCAATGGTTATACAATATGAAAAAAAGATTCTGTGCACTTCTTCTGATCTCCACAGCCGCTCTCTCACTGACTGCCTGTGGTTCTTCTTCCAGTGCATCCTATTCGGATGATGCGTATGGCTCCGTCACACTCTGCGATTATAAAAATCTGACAGCAGAAAAAACGGTTCTTACCGTAACCGAGGATGATATCGATTCGGATATTGATGTCATGCTTTATGACTACGCTGATTTTAAGGAGGTCGACCGCCCTTCTGCAAACGGTGACTGTATTACCGCAGAGATCACCGGCACCAAAGACGGCGATGTCCTCTTTTCCTATACCGGCGATTCCAGTTATGACCTTTATTTAGGTTCCGAAGATTTCGGTGCTGATTTTGATCAGGCACTGACCGGCGTCTCTGCTGGAGATGAGCTTGCCTTCTCCATTACCTATCCCGAAGATTATGACTACGAGGATTTTGCCGGTGCGACCATCGACTACACAGTCAATGTAATGAGCATTACGGAAGAAGTTCTGCCGGAACTGACGGAAGATTTTGTAAAAAATACTCTTGGTTATGATTCCATCGATGCCCTGCGTGAGGATGCACGCGCCAGATTGGAGTCAGACAACGAATCTTCTGCGGAATACGATTTCCGTGAAAATCTGATGCAGCAGGTCATTGACGGTTCTGATTTTGAGAGTTATTCACAGGATCTCTACGACAGCTACGCTGCCGGCATGGAAGAAAGCTATGAGAGCTATATGGAAATGTTCGGCTGTGAAACCGTCGAAGAGGTCTATAATCTGTTTGGAATGACAGAATCAGACATTGAAAAGGAAGTTATGAATCTGGTCTACCGCGCGATCGTGGTTCAGGCGATCAGCCAGAAGGAGGATCTCGTGCTCACCGACACTGAATATCAGGAAGGCTTAGAACGCTACGCCGAGGAAAATGACTACGACAGTACTGATGCCCTGGTAGAAGATTATGGCGAAGACTCGCTGCGAAGCTGGATCTTAGAGGACAAGGTTTTAGATTTTCTTGAAAAATATGCAAATGTTACGGTCATTGAGACCGAAGCGGTGATGGATACAGAAGAACTTCAGATGATACAGTAAACGATAGATGATACACCCCGGGATCATTCTATTATTAGAAAAGCCGCATCCACTCTCTAAAAGAGAATGGATGCGGCTTTTTCATGCTATGATCTAGAGTTTTTTGATGCGCTCTAATGCTGCCAGTGTATTCTCGTAAGTACCAAATGCTGTCAGTCTGAAATAGCCCTCTCCACTTGGTCCAAAGCCAGAACCAGGAGTACCAACCACATTGGCATTCTCCAGCAAGTAATCAAAGAAATCCCATGATGTCATCTGATCCGGTGTCTTTAACCAGATATATGGTGCATTGACTCCGCCGAACACCGTATAACCTGCTTCTTTCAAGCCATTTTTAATGGTTGCGGCATTTTTCATGTAATAGCCTACCTGCTCTTTTAACTGTGCTTTTCCTGTCTCAGAATAAACAGCTTCTCCGGCACGCTGTACGATGTAAGGTGCACCGTTGAATTTTGTTCCGTGACGTCTTGCCCACATTGCATGAAGCGAAACATCTCCACATTTTAACTCTTTTGGAACAACGGTATAACCAAGTCTTACGCCTGTAAATCCTGCATTTTTGGAAAAGCTCTTCAACTCGATCGCACAGGTCTTTGCTCCATCGCACTCATAAATGGAATGTGCTACATTGTCCTCGGAAATATATGCCTCATAAGCTCCATCGTAGATGATGACTGCGCCTACTTTATTTGCATAGTCTACCCATGTCTGTAACTGTGCCTTTGTGATTGTGGTACCGGTTGGGTTGTTCGGCAGACACAGATAAATGATATCCGGTGTCTCCTTCGGGAACTCCGGTACAAAATCATTTTCCATGGTGCATGGCATGTAGATGACATCGCTCCACATCTCGGTTGCAGGGTCATAAGTGCCCGTTCTGCCTGCCATGACATTAGAATCCACATAAACCGGGTAAACCGGATCACAGACAGCAATCTTATTGTCCAGTCCGAAGATCTCCTGGATATTTCCGGAATCACTCTTTGCTCCATCGGAAACGAAGATCTCATCCGCACTGATGTCGCAGCCTCTTGCTTGATAATCATTTTTTACGATGGCATTTCTTAAAAATTCATAGCCCAGATCCGGTGCGTATCCGTGAAAAGTCTCTGCATGACCCATCTCATCTACCGCGCGGTGCATTGCCTCGATGATTGCCGGAGCGATTGGCTGTGTGACATCTCCAATTCCAAGACGGATGATCTGGTTGTCCGGATGACTCTCTGAATATGCGTTTACTTTTTTCGCAATCGTGGAAAACAGATAGCTTCCCGGTAACTTCTGATAGTTTTCATTGATTTTAAACATGGCTCTCTCCTTTATTTATCTTTCCTGCTTTGCAGTAAAATCGCTTTCTTATCGTTTTTAGTATAGCATTGTGTCTGCACACCTGCAAGCTATTTTTGTTTACCTGGAACCAAAATTTTCTCAACAAATCTTTTTCTGCTCTTCCAGTCATTCCCATTTGGTTTCATTTTCAAAAGGTTGACACATCCTCTTGCAGTTGTTATAATTCAATTCTGTTAGTTGTTTCTAATTCTTTTTAGTTATACCTAATTTATCATTTTACGATCAGAAAGGAGTCCACCTTGAATCTCAAAAAAATCTTATACGTCATTCTTGGCTGCATCGGCGTAGTCCTCGGCGCTATCGGTGCCGTTCTGCCACTGCTGCCTACTTTCCCCTTCCTGATGCTTGCCGCATTCTGCTTTGCCAGAAGTTCCGAAAAACTGGACACCTGGTTTAAGGGAACCAAACTCTATAAGGATAATCTCGAAGACTTTGTAGCAGGCCGTGGCATGACGCGAAAGACCAAACTGCGCATTATGATTACCGTTACGCTGCTGATGAGCATCGGTTTTCTCGTAATGAGCCTCAAAGGGATTGTTGTTGGCTGTATTATCCTCGGTTTCGTCTGGGTCTTCCATATCCTCTATTTCTGTTTCGGGATAAAAACGATCCCGCTTGCAAACGACGAGGTATTATCTTAATGGGTTAAGCAAAAAACCGGCTGTTACAGCCGGTTTTTCTCACATATCTGTGTAATTTTTTCTTTCTGTTCCAGAAATACTTCCGCAATCACGGGGTCAAAATCCGTGCCTTTTCCTTCCTCTATGATGCCAAAACATTTCTCCAACGGAAGGGCATCCCGATAGCATCGCTTTGCCGAAACAGCATCAAATACATCTGCAACTGCCATAATCCTTGCTGACAAAGGAATTTCTTCCTGCGAAAGTCCGTCTGGATAACCTGTTCCATTCCATTTTTCATGATGGTGTCTTGCAACTTCATATGCCATTTTCCCGTAGGCATCATCCCCCATATGTCCAAATGTATCCTTTATGATCCTGCCTCCGCGCTCTGCGTGTGTTTTCATGATCTCATATTCTTCTGCCGTCAGTTTTCCGGGTTTCTGCAAAATCGCATCCGGTATCGCGATCTTTCCCACATCGTGCATAGGTGCCGCCATCACAAGATCTTCAATATAATCCTGTGTCAGCTGCTCTTTAAAATATCCCCTCTGCCTTAATTCTTCTGCCAGCATTCTGGCATACTCTGTTGTCCGCTTGATGTGTCCACCGGTACTGTCATCCCGGTTTTCAACCAGAGTGGCAAATCCCATGACCATTTCCTGATTATACCCCTGTAGCTTTGTAAAGACCGGATTTTCCATATTCAGATACGTTCCAATGATTGCAATCGTTGTAACCACACAGGAAAACAGTGCCTGCGGATGCAGCATCTGATAGCCTGTGATACCGATCGCAGCTACCATATAAGTAGAGATTGCGATCCGCTTGTGTGAATCCAGACTGCGCCAGTTCATTAAAAGGATCCTGAGGGTAGCTGCCATATAAACTGCCACCATGACAAAACAGGTATAGGCAGAGATCCCCATCGAATAGTTGGTAATCTCCCCCTTTCTGTATTCCAGCTGCGGCATAAAAAGCACGACAACTATCATATTCAATTGAAACGGCAGTCCCAGCCAAAACCTGTTTTTTCTGTTTTGCGGGATCCCCCTTGTGATATCCAGTACATATAAATACAGCAGAAATACACTGGCATCCAGACTGCACAAAAAGAACATATGTAAAACCGCATTGACCACAGCCGGCACCTGATCCAGATGATTTACCGTATACGCCGTCAATCCATCAAACAGGATCTCCAATATGCCCACCGTTAAAAGCCATTCAAATACTTTTTCTCTTTTTTTCACTTTGTACTCGTGTCTTTCATGAATATAGATCCATGTAATATAAAGTACAAGGATCATACAACCAATCTGTAATTTGCTGTATTGCATCATTTTCTCCTTAAATCGTACTGTTTCATATGACATTATTTTATCCTATTCTGCCTTTTTTTCCAATACCTGGAGACCACTCAAAAAAAAACCAGCTGTTACAGCCGGTTTTCTTTTCTTTATGTAAGCAGACTTAAGATCATTTGGGCAGTCTCTACCAGTCCTGTCCCATTATCCATACTCCTCTTTTGCATGTAACGATGTGCTTCCTCTTCCGTCAGATTGTTTCGTTCCATCAGAAGTGCCTTAGCATCATTGATCAGCTCCTGCTCCTCTGCAGAGCGTTCCTTTGGCTTGCTCTTTAATTTTTTCCGCTTTCTCGTGATGGTATATTCCATCATCTCCACGGTTTGCAATAATTCATTGACTCTAAGCGGTGTCGACAGACACACCAGATTCGGAATATCCCGTTCTCCACAGTTGAGCGGAGATGCAACTAAGAGCATCTCAAATTGAGACGGCAGATATTCATGCAGTTCACTGTACATCATGTCAACAAATCGATACCCACACACGATAATTCCACCACCAAGTTCATTTGCACTTTGCAGTGCCTGTGCTCCTGTCAGGCAGACTGCCGTGACATTGTGACCGTTCTGCATCAATATCTTTTTTACATTTTTTGCAGTTTCCTGTTTGGGAAATGCAACGATAATGTTTGTCAAAATCTGATCCCTTTAATTAAATCTTATACAGATAATTGTCAATTTCCCAGCTTGTAACCTGAGAACGATAGTCTGCCCATTCTGCCCGCTTTGCCTCGACATATTTCTCTGTAATGTGTTTTCCCAGTACTTTGTGCAAATATTCATCCTGTTCGAAAGCATCCAAAGCCTCTCCCAGATCCGCAGGAAGTTCTTCAATGCCGAGCTCATGTTTCTGTTTCATACGCATCTCGTAAACATTTTCTGTCACTGCTGCCGGTGGCTCGATCTGATTCCGGATACCGTCAAGTCCTGCCTGTAAACATACCGCAAGGGTAAGATATGGATTGGCTGCAGAATCCGGACTTCTTAATTCAACTCGGGTGCCCTCACCGCGAGTAACCGGAATACGGATCAAAGGACTTCGGTTTGTAACCGACCATGCAATGTAGATTGGTGCCTCAAATCCCGGAACCAGTCTCTTATAGGAGTTGATGAGCGGATTGGTAATGACCGTCATTCCCTTCATATGTTTGATAATACCTCCGATGAACCAGAATGCTTCTTTGCTTAAGCCCAGTTCTCCGTCCGGATCATCAAAAATGTTTTTTCCATTTTTTGACAGTGACATATTAACATGCATGCCGGAACCGTTGACTCCTGTCTTTGGCTTTGGCATAAAACTTGCAAACATGCCGTGACGTTTTGCGATCGTCTTGACTGCCAGCTTGAATGTCATGATATTATCCGCAGTTTTGACTGCCTCATCATAACGGAAATCGATCTCATGCTGTGCCGGAGCGACCTCATGGTGGGATGCCTCAATCTCAAAGCCCATATCCTCTAAGGTAAGCACCATATCACGTCTGGCATTTTCGCCCAGATCGATCGGTCCCAGATCAAAATATCCGGCACGCTCTGTACTGATCGTTGTCGGCTGACCATCCTCGTCCTGATTAAACAGGAAAAATTCACACTCCGGTCCCACATCAAACCGGTATCCCATTGCAGCAGCATCTGCAACTGCCTGTTTTAACATATAACGCGGATCTCCCTCAAACGGTTTGCGGTCTGAAGTATAGACATCACAGATGATCCTTGCTACTTTTCCCTGCTGTGGTCTCCATGGGAAGATCACGAACGTATCCAGATCCGGATACAGATACATATCGGATTCCTCGATCCGCACAAAGCCCTCGATCGAAGAGCCATCAAACATACAGCCATTGTCCAATGCCTTTTCCAGCTGGCTGGATGTAATTGCCACATTTTTCAGTGTGCCAAACATATCCGTAAACTGCAGACGGATAAACTCGACATCCTCTTCCTCCACCATACGAATAATATCCTGTTTTGTGTACTTGCTCATTTCTTCTAATCACTCCTTATTCATATAATCTAACACCTTCTGATAACTCATGGGGCCCCCGAACAGATCTAAGGCACTTCCGATCGTCACATTCAACCGGCTGCGTCCCAGCTCTTTTAATAATGAAAGATCCGTAAAACTTCCTACTCCGCCGGCATATGTGATCGGAATTTTCCCCCACTCTCCCAAAAGAGAGACCAGTTTCCTCTCGATACCGGATGCCTTTCCCTCCACATCCACTGCATGGATCAGAAATTCATCACAGTAAGCAGACAGCTTATCTAAAAGCTCCGCACAGATGACCTCATCTGTAAATTTCTGCCAACGGTCTGTCACAATGTAATATCTGCCATCCCGTTTTCTGCAGCTTAGATCCAGTACCAGATGTTCTTTTCCGGTAACCTGCACGATCTTATGAAGATTCTCATAATTGATCCTGCCATCCCGGAAGACGTACGAGGTAACAATGACATGGCTTGCACCTGCATCCAGAAATTCTTTTGCATTTATATCGGTAATGCCTCCTCCTACCTGCAGTCCCCCGGGATAGACACGAAGTGCCTTCATCGCCTGCTCTTTGGTCGCCTCATAATACTCACTCCCTGCCGGGTTTAATAATATGATATGACCGCCGGTGATCCCACTTTTCTGATAAAGTGTAGCATAAAACGCCGCATCCTGTTTGGATACGAAATTCTCTACCGCCTGATTGCCAGCATCCTTTAAGGTGCCTCCGACAATCTGCTTTACCTTTCCATTATGAATATCAATGCAGGGTCGAAATTCCATCTCTTCCTCCTTTGGTATTTCTATTTGCTCCAATATAACAGAATACACACTCCGTGGTCTTCTATTCTCATGCACTAAAAATGGGCGACGAAACCCCTTGTAATAGCCCCGTCGCCTTGTTGTCATCATAACATACATCTCTTCGTTTGTGAATATCCATTTCTATAAGGTTTTTCCAGACATTTTATTAGATTTTCTAATATAATATATTTTTTATAAATACAGGCTT
Organism: uncultured Roseburia sp.; assembly: GCA_900550935.1. Classification (GTDB taxonomy): domain Bacteria; phylum Bacillota; class Clostridia; order Lachnospirales; family Lachnospiraceae; genus Roseburia. The sequence goes on along the minus strand of URUD01000014.1, from coordinate 17,966 downwards.
ATAGCACATTGACATCCTTATTTTTTTTTGCTAACATATATAAAATTATAACAATTTACATTTAATATAAGAAGAAAGTGAGGAAAAACAAAATGGGAACAATTATCGGTGAGGGAATTACTTTTGATGACGTTCTGTTAGTTCCACAGTATTCAGAAGTAACGCCAAACATGATTAATTTAACGACACACCTTACCAAAAAGGTGGTTCTTAACATCCCTATGATGAGTGCTGCAATGGATACCGTTACAGAACACAGAATGGCGATCGCCATGGCAAGACAGGGTGGTATCGGTATCATTCATAAAAATATGTCCATTCAGGCTCAGGCAGACGAGGTTGACAAAGTAAAACGTTCAGAGAACGGTGTCATCACGGATCCTTTTTTCCTTTCTCCAGACCATACATTACAGGATGCAGAAGACTTAATGCGTAAATTCCGTATCTCCGGTGTGCCAATCTGTGAAGCAGGCAAGCTTGTAGGTATCATTACAAACCGTGATTTAAAATTCGAGACCGATTTTACCAAGAAGATCAAAGAAAGTATGACTTCTGAGAATTTAATTACTGCTCCGGAAGGTATCACTTTAGAGGAAGCCAAAAAAATTCTTGCAAAAGCCAGAAAAGAGAAACTCCCGATCGTAGACAGTGAGTTCCACTTAAAAGGTCTGATCACCATCAAAGATATCGAAAAACAGATTAAATACCCAAATTCTGCAAAAGATGAACAGGGTCGTCTGCTCTGCGGTGCCGGTGTTGGTATCACTGGCAACATGATGGAGCGTGTAGATGCTCTGGTAAAAGCCCATGTTGATGTCATCGTTGTTGACTCCGCACATGGTCACTCCAGAAATATTCTGGAAGCAGTTAAGAAGATCAAAACAACCTATCCTGATCTGCAGGTCATTGCAGGAAACGTTGCTACCGGTGAGGCAACCCGCGATCTGATCAAAGCTGGCGCAGATGCCGTTAAAGTAGGTATCGGACCTGGTTCTATCTGTACCACACGTATCGTTGCCGGTATTGGTGTTCCACAGATCACTGCGATCATGGACTGCTACAATGTCGCTAAGGAATTTGGCATTCCGGTTATCGCCGATGGTGGTATCAAATATTCTGGTGATATGACCAAAGCTCTTGCTGCCGGTGCTAACGTATGTATGATGGGAAGCATCTTCGCCGGATGTGATGAAGCTCCTGGAACTTTTGAGCTCTATCAGGGAAGAAAATATAAAGTATACCGTGGTATGGGTTCCCTTGCTGCCATGGAAAACGGAAGCAAAGACCGCTACTTCCAGGAAGGTGCCAAAAAGCTCGTTCCAGAAGGTGTCGAAGGTCGTGTTGCATACAAAGGCAATGTGGAAGATACCGTATTCCAGTTGGTTGGTGGTATCCGTTCCGGTATGGGTTACTGTGGCTGCCCAACCATCGAGGATTTAAAAGAAAAAAGCAGATTTGTCAAAATTTCTGCTGCTGCCCTTCGTGAAAGTCATCCACATGATATTCACATTACAAAAGAAGCTCCTAACTACAGTATTGACGAATAATCATTTTTCGTATATAATGAGAACCAATTTAGCACTTCCGGCACGAAAACGTGCCGGAAAATATTATATTTAGATGAGGTGAACATATTTGGACGCAGGCGTCATACCCCAAATTATCATTCTGGTAATTTTACTTATGCTTTCTGCATTCTTTTCTTCCGCAGAAACGTCTCTGACCACCGTAAACAAAATACGCATCCGTACACTTGCCGAGGATGGCGATAAACGGGCGAAACGGGTACTGGATATCACTTCCAATTCTGGAAAGATGCTCAGTGCGATTTTGATTGGTAATAACATTGTCAATCTGTCCGCTTCCTCGATTGCCACTTCACTTGCCATCAAACTATGGGGCAGTGTAGCAGCCGGAATTGCAACAGGTATCTTAACGATCCTGATTTTGATCTTTGGTGAGATTTCCCCGAAAACACTTGCAACAATATATTCAGAGAAGATTTCTTTACTCTACTCTGCTCCGATCAGTTTTCTGATAAAAGTTCTCACGCCGGTTATTTTTATCATCAATAAACTGTCCTTAGGTTTCCTTATGCTGTTAAGGGTCGACCCGAATGCAGGAAACCAGAAGATGACAGAAGAAGAGCTTCGTACCATCGTAGATGTGAGCAAAGAAAGTGGTGTCATCGAATCCGATGAACACGAGATGATCAATAATCTCTTTGACTTTGGTGATTCCCAGGCAAAAGAAATCATGATCCCGCGTATTGATGTGACATTTGTCCATGTTAACAGCACCTATGATGAACTGCTCGAACTTTATCGGCAGGATATGTTTACCAGACTTCCGGTATATGAGGAATCCATAGATGATGTCATCGGTATCATCAACATAAAAGACCTTCTGCTCTGTGAAGATAAGGACCATTTCTCTGTCCGCTCCATCATGCGTGAGCCATATTTTACTTACGAACACAAAAATACGGCTGAGCTTTTGATGGATATGAGAAAATCTTCCGTGTCACTTGCCATTGTGCTGGATGAATATGGTGTTACCGCAGGTCTTATTACGTTGGAAGACCTCTTAGAGGAGATTGTGGGCGAGATCCGTGATGAGTATGACGAAGACGAAGAAGACCCGATCGTTAAGTTAAATGACCGCGAATTTATCGTACAGGGTTCTACCAATCTGGAAGATCTCTGCGAAGAACTTGATCTGTCCTTTACCTCAGAAGATTATGATACGATCGGTGGTTACCTCATCGGCTTACTGGATCACCTTCCTGAAAAAAATGAAGTGATCATCACCGATGATGATGTTTTACTCCGCGTAGAACAGATGGACAAAAACAGGATTGAAAAGATCTACATCAAAAAGCCGGAACCTGCCCTGCAGGAAGAAGACTGACCTAGTTTTCTCCTGCCATCATACATAACACAATAAATCCTCCTGCTGCCAGCACTGCTGTCAGCAGGATAAAAATACTGATTCCAAGTGTAATCATCGAAATCACCATTTTTCTCCCCTCCCATCGTTTTTCTTTTGCATTTCTTTCTTACATTTTCTGAATTTACTCCTGCATCTGGTCAATGATCGCGATCCGTCTTCCCGATACTACACCATCTTTTCCGTTTGGATGTTCAAATTTTTCAACGGTTTCCATTCCCAGTACCCCTTTATCAAAATCCGTTCCTGCCAGCTTTACTTCCAGTGCTGAATCCGAATCGATCCGCACGATCAGGCTCTCGACCAGCTTTGCTTTTTCGATCTGCTCTTCCTGCAGAGTCGTTTCCTCTTCTAAGACTGCCTGCAATGTTTCTTCTATAACTGCCGGCAGATTACTCTTAATCTCCGTACTCCTGTTCTCCCTTCCTTTTACCGTCAACAGGATCAACAGCAGAACCATCCCCATTAAAATATTGACGATCATTGCCGCCGCATTTTTCATTCCAATCCTCCCTTACCAATTCACAGGTAGTGTGATCTGCACTTTTGTTTTCCGGTTTCCTGCATCTGTTGCCGATACTTCAATCAGATAAAGCCCCGCCGTCTCGACCGATAAGATCCCGGTATCTTTCTGATATGATCCTGTGATCTCACGCTCCGCCGGATCTTTGATGCACAGGATCTGAAACGGTAGAAGGGCACCTTCACTGTCTATAGCCCGTATATACTCCGAGAGAGGTATCTGACCGGTCTTAAGTTCCCCGGCATAACTGCAGGTAATATCCGGAGGCGGAACACGCAGTTCTTCCTCAAAATTTAAAAATTCCTGATGTGGCTTTTGTGTCTGTTCCTCTCCTTTTAGCTGTGCCCCGATCATCCTAAGGATTCCCCGGTTTCCCGCTGCATCTGTAATGCCAAAAAACAGCGTTCCCATCAGTATCACGATAATGGCAATAGCAAGTAAGAATTTTCCATACTGTCTGATTACTTTTTCCATTTGTTTCTCCCCTCTATCCGCAGACAGATTGCAAAAACTGCTGCACAAACATGGAAACCATGCCGCTCTTTTCCAGAAAAACCGTAAAAAGCGGTAACAGCAATGCCCATGCTGCCCCCTGTAATAATCCACTTCCAAAGTGCTCTACGATATCTTCCATCTGTTTTCTCCTTTCTTAAACCAGATACAATACTATTGCGATAGTTATTTGCTGATCACTACCTTCTTATAATGTTACAAGATACAATATCCCCATAAACAGTCCGACTGCCGCACCGCCTGCCAGCAGCTCCAACAGACACTCTCCTGTTTCTGAAAGTATATGTTCCATGCCCTATCCCCCTCTCCATTCTCTTACCTTGCTATCCCATATGTTGTCTTGGTCTCCGAGATTCCAAGAAGTGGGAACTGATAAGTATAGTCCAGCCAGACCTCCGCTGCGTGCACTCTGCCTTCCAGATCCACTGCCTTATTGATGTGCAGAACATAGCCCTGACGATCTGCCTCTCTCTCACATGCCTCCATGACATTTTCATTAAAGTTGCTGTTTTCAATCTCTGCGATCATATCCGCCTTATATTCTTTTGCCACTGCCACCTGACTTCCGACGGTCATCGCTCCCGCGCACAAGAACAGATTCAGCATCAGAAGAAAGAGTGTGCAGAATGTCTCGATCACATGCTTCACGATATACCACCTCCCATATTCCCTAACATACGGAACATATACAACATCCCAACCGAGAAATCACATAACAGCTTTACTGTTGCCGCAACAACCGGATAGGAAAAGATCAGTTTCATCTGAAATGCAATACTCTTATTGCGGAGTTCATCTGCCATCCCCTGCATTTCCCCGACCCGCTTTAATAATTCTTTCATCTGCTCTTTTGCATTGCCGCTTCCCGCCTCGGAGATTGCATGAAACATTTTCATACAGCTGGAAGCCTCCGGAATATCAAATGAACTGCAAAATCCGGTATACGATGTCAGTCGGTCTGGTGCCTCATTGATCTGCTCCATCAGCTTTTTAAGCTCCGGTTTTAATATTTCCGGTGCCTGTATGATCGACTTCTGAATCGAGACCTGCACATTATTGCTCTGAAGCAGTAACGCCATCTGCATCAGCCACTGTGGAAATGCCATATATAATTCTTCCGTGACATCTTTCTTTGCCAATGTATAGCCAACCCTGTGCTGCATCAGCAGAAATCCAGCCACACCGACCAGTACCAGTGCGATCGCATATTTCCTGCAAAAGATCAATACAACCGCTGCAACCAATGGAACTGCCCCCATCCAGATACTTTTTTTCCGTTCCTTTTTCTCCTCGTAATTTACGACAAACCAGTAGCTGTCAAGCACATCCTCCGTTTTTCTGCCGCCAGGCTCTTTTAACCAGTTCCGGCCGAGACTTTTTGTACTTTTTGCAAATACATAGATACAAAACAGAATAAAAAGCAAAGAAGAGAACTGCACGATCGTGACACGGAAAATATCAAATGGCATCCTCGCCGTACCAAACAGATTTTTCATGGAATCCAAAATATAGAGTGCCACGGCACAGAGCAGTGTCGCGATCACGATTGAGATCAGATTGTCCTTGTGACTGTTCTTCTTTTCCTGTTGCAGTTTATATCCACGACGTTTCCATAGTTCAATATCCTTTAACAACAGCAGGATTGATGTTTCACATTCTCCACCATAGGTTTCTGCACCAATCAACAGTTCATGCACCAGGTACACTTTCGTGCAGGGATATGCCTTTTCGATAAATTCTAACGCCTCTTTTAAGATACCGTGCTCTCCTTTTGCTTTTCCCCGCTCCAGATAATAAACCGCCTCCTGGATACAGTCACGCATCTGCCCTTTTTCAAACAGTGTCCTGCACTCTTTTAAAGCAAGGAGCACCTTGCCGGACTTCTGAAAAGAATAGAGCATCTGTTCCATATAGGTTGCAATATCCGAGAACCGTTTCTGCTCGAACATTTTCTGGAACACATCGAGTACCAGTACCGGCAGCAGTAAAAATACTGCTGCCATTGCCACTGCAAGATATCCTGCCTCTAAGTGGAACACAAATCCAATTGCCCCCATCGCCATAAGGACTGCAAAAGTCAATGCGATATGTGATCGTAATGACCACTCATAGCCATATTTATGTACTTCTCTTTCCAGATTTTTAGGATTTAAAAGTCTTAGTTTTTCTTTCACGCTCCTGTTCTATCCTCCTGATCTCAACTTTTTCACTGTAAAACGGATTTTTAATCCCGGCATCCTGCAATCTCTTTTTGATGTCAGGCGGCAGTTTGTCTGAGATCATTCTGCCATCTTTCATCAGCAGGTAGATCCTGTTTTCGTTCTGCTCTCTGGTATAAAAACAGAGCTGATCGATATACCGTCTGATCTCACCATCTGGCAATTCCACCCGCCGTACCAGGATGCCTACATTGACAAATCCGTAGATACGATTCTCCATCCGGTCTGCATCATGCACATCGTCCATCATATTTAAGATACGATCCGGCAGCTTTCTCACGTCATCCAGATGGATCGTGGTAAATCCATTTACTCCGGTGCTCCACTGCTCCAACAACGATGTTACCTCAACGGAACGCACTTCCGATAGCATCAGCCACTTTGGATTCTGCCGCAGGCATGCCTTGATTGCATCCGTATAAGTAAACCCTGCCGCGATCCTCAGTTCCACGGCATCTGCTCCGGGGTTCATCTCGGCATAGTGGATCTCCATCGAATCCTCGATCGTGATCACGCGCTCTTCTTTTGGAATGAACTGCATAAAAAACTTGGCACATTCCGTTTTACCCGCTCCCGGCTCGCCGCCGAACACGAAGTTCATTTTTGCTGTCACACAGTTGACTAAAAGGTGTAACACCTCCGGTGGGCAAAATCCCTGCTCAAGCAGACCATCGATCGTATTGCGTAAAAATGCCGGTGACTTACGGATACAGACCGATATCCCGGTCGTGGCGACCGAATCGTGCAGGATACTGATCCGAAACTCTCTCGTGTCTGCCTCCAACACCTTATTGACATGATTGAACTGACAGTTCACACAATTTGCAATATTATGTGTAAAGGTCGTCAGAAACGTGTCCGTGATCTCCTCCTTTGCACGATATCTTCCCATCCTAAGATCGGTGATCCACAGTTCTTTTCCGTTGTAATCAACATCGGTTACTTCCGGCATCTCCAGGTATTTCCAAAACACTCCAAACTGCTCCTTGCCTGGAGTAAATATCCATTCTCCCATGTTTTACTCACCCCTTCTTATGTCGGTGTTCCACCACCGCCTAACGCATTCATATTTCCGAAAAATTCGGTCAGCGCACTCTTAAATTCAGTTGCAACATATCCGTCGGATGAAAGTGCTGCGATCAGGATCGCTCCCAGTGCCAATAATACGATAACTGCTAAAATTGCATTGCCATAATGTTTCATTACCTGTTCCATAGAAAATCCTCCTTATCCTATCTCTTTATCATTGTTTCGATCTTTTTCCAAAACAGAAAAAAGCTGCGCTCTACCTCTTCAAAAAAATTCCGGTTTAACTCTGTTACCCCGACCGTCTCATAAGCTGCTAAAAACTGCAACAGCCTCCTGTGCTTTATCGCAAGGGAAATCTCATTGTTATAGAGAATGCAGCCTATATCCTCTTCCAAAATACGATACCTGTGTTCCATAAAAAGTGTGACGTCTTCTCTTCGCTCACGACAGTTTCCGATCAGGAAAAACACAGGTCTTACCTCCGGTTTTCTGTAAAGGAAATAGTTACTTAATTCTGCCGGTTCATACGGCAGGGTCACGACCAGAATATCTGCGGTCTGCAGATGATGACGTGCCCGTCTGGTCTTTCCGCTCCCGCAGTCTGACAAAACGATTCTCTCCTGTGTCGTTCCCTTTCTTAAAATGCGATACTGCTCCCCCTGTTCCACTACGACAGACTGCTTCTTATTATTTCTTGCAAACATCCATGCAAATAAAAACATATGTGTCGTCGTCCCGCATTTTTCGCAGGGGCTGTAAAAGGCGATTTTGGTTGTCATACCGTCTCCTTCATCCTCCAGGACGGTCTGTTTTTTCGCACACAAAAAAAGACTTCTACTCTCTTATACTGTTGTCTTTGTCTGGTAAAATTCTGAATTTTAGAATTGAAAAGGGCTTCTGCCCTTACACGCTCACAGACCTGCTCTTAAGGCTCTACTGCTCTCAATCAGTAAATCTCTTAGGTCTATTTACGAATTTGATAAAAAAGATGGTATTATCATACAACACAATGTAGAAAATGTAAATACTTATTTTTTTCTTTCATCTATTATATAATGTTTCCGTGTGAGAGCGTCACAAAACTGCCTTTCTGGCACTCGTCGCATCTACGCTCTGGAATGGAGATTAATTATGAAAAATTTTATTATCACGACAGACTCTACTGCTGATCTGCCAGTTGACTATGTCAATGAGCATCAGCTTCGCATCATGTCCCTTCCATACACGATCGATGGAACGACTTATACCTGGGAAAATCCAATGGAAGTCACCGAATTTTACCGTTTGATGCGTGAAGGCTCCCTGCCTACAACCTCACAGGCAAACCCGCAGGAGGCTGCAGAACTTTTTGAACAGATCATAAAAGAACAGGATGTTGATATCCTTCATATTGCCTTTTCTTCCGGCATGAGCGGAAGTTATAACAACTGTCGTCTGGCAGCTTTAGAACTGGAAGAAAAATATCCGGATCACCGCATCGTCGTTGTCGATTCTTTAAGTGCCACTTTAGGTGAGGGACTTTTAGTATATAAGGCTGTTGCCATGAAAGAAGCCGGCAGCTCTCTGGATGAGATCGTATCCTGGTTAGAAGATAATAAACTTCATCTGGTACACAACTTTACCGTAGATGACCTGTTCCACTTACACCGCGGCGGACGTTTGTCTAAAACCGCAGCAATCCTTGGAACCATGATCAGCTTAAAACCGGTTCTTCATGTCGATGATGAGGGACACTTAACTATGCTAAATAAAGTGCGCGGCAGAAAGAAATCCCTGCTTGGACTTGTTGACTGCATGGAACAGCAGATTGGCAGCTACAAAGACAAAAATGACATTGTCTTTATCAGCCATGGCGACTGCCTGGAAGATGCACAGTTTGTTGCAGACACGATCAAACAGCGTTTAGGGCTTGAGACATTTCTGATCGACTATATCGGCCCTACCATCGGTGCACATGCCGGTCCTGGAACCGTTGCACTGTTCTATCTTGGCGAATACCGCTAATCTTATCTGGATCATAAAAAAGTTACACATAAAAATACCGCGAAACGAGAATCTTTCCTCTCATTTCGCGGTGTTTTTTCATAGAATATTCGGCAAAGCGTACATTCTATGATATTTATCCACTCTTTTTATACGTTGATCTCCGCTTTTACACCAAGAATCTCTTTGTTTTCCTCAAGGATCGGATTCACAACTTCTGCTAAGAATTTATCTACCTGGATCGGTGCACGTCCCACATATTTGGACGGATCCATCGTTGCCTGAAGTTCTTCTAAGGTCAGGTTAAATTCCGGATCAGCAGCGATCAGCTCAAGAAGATTGTTCTCTTTTCCTTCTTCCTTGACGGTCTTTCCTGCCTGCATGGATAAAGTACGGATTTTCTCATGCAGCTCCTGACGGTTTCCACCGTTCTTTACAGCATCCATCATGATATTTTCGGTTGCCATAAATGGAAGCTCTGCCATCAGATGTTTAGTGATTACCTTGTCATATACGACCAGTCCATCTACAACATTTAAGCATAAGTCTAAGATACCATCGATTGCAAGGAATCCCTCTGGAATGGACAATCTCTTGTTTGCAGAATCATCCAGGGTTCTCTCAAACCACTGTGTTGCAGAAGTGATCGCCGGATTTAATGCATCGATCATCACATAGCGGGATAAGGAAGCAATACGCTCGGAACGCATTGGATTTCTCTTATATGCCATGGCAGATGATCCGATCTGGTTTTTCTCGAATGGCTCTTCCACTTCTTTTAAATGCTGAAGCAAACGAATATCGTTTGACATCTTATGTGCACTGGCTGCGATTCCTGCTAAAATATTTGCAACTCTGGTATCCACTTTTCTGGAATAGGTCTGTCCGGAAACTGCATAGCAATGAGAAAATCCCATTTTCTGTGCGATCATCGGATCGATCTTGTCGATGGTCTCCTGATCTCCATCAAACAGCTCCAAAAAGCTTGCCTGGGTTCCGGTTGTTCCCTTGGAACCTAAGAGTTTTAAGCTGTTCATCACATACTCTAAATCTTCCAGGTCTAAGATAAATTCCTGTGCCCAGAGTGTTGCTCTCTTTCCAACAGTGGTCGGCTGTGCAGGCTGGAAATGGGTAAATGCCAGTGTTGGCAGATTTTTATAAGTGTCTGCAAATTTTGCAAGTTCTGCGATCACGTTGATCAGCTTGGTGCGGACTAATTTTAATGCCTCACGCATTAAGATAATGTCCGTATTATCTCCTACATAGCAGGATGTTGCACCCAGATGGATGATACCGGCAGCTTTCGGACACTGCTGACCATAAGCGTAAACATGGCTCATAACATCATGGCGGACTAATTTTTCACGCTCTTTTGCAACATCATAATTGATGTCATCTGCATGTGCCTTTAACTCATCAATCTGCTCCTGTGTGATAACCGGTTTTCCATTCTCAGAAAGACCTAACTCCATCTCGGTCTCTGCTAATGCGATCCATAATTTTCTCCAGGTCTTAAATTTCATATCCTGTGAAAAGATATACTGCATTTCCTTGCTTGCGTAACGCTCTGACAAAGGACTTGTATAGCGATCTGTACTCATTGTATTCTCCATTCTGATTCTCTTTTTCCTAATAGAAGATCCGCGAATCGCGTATCTATTGATTAACGTTCAAAATCTCCGCGGATATCCTCTTTTGGCGGTTCCATCGGGTATTTTCCGGTAAAGCATCCCTTACAGATACTTAATCCGCCTACCAGCTCTTCCAGACGATCCACTCCAAGGTAACCAAGGGTATCTGCTCCGATGATCTCGCGGATCTCGTCAATGGAATGATTGTAAGCGATCAGCTGCTCACGCTCCGGGATATCGGTTCCGAAATAGCATGGCCACAGGAATGGCGGGGAACTGATCCTGACATGGACTTCCGTTGCTCCGGCATCGCGGAGCAGTTTAATGGTCGGGTTGGAGGTTGTTCCACGCACGATTGAATCGTCGATCATGATCACGCGTTTTCCGTTGACTGCCTCTTTTAAAACATTTAATTTGACACGGACACTGGATTCCCTGCTGCTCTGTTTTGGCTTGATAAAGGTTCTGCCGACGTAACCGTTTTTCACAAATGCGGTTCCATATGGAATACCGGACTGTAAGGAATATCCGAGTGCTGCCGCATTTCCGGACTCCGGTACACCGACTACTAAATCTGCATCTACCGGGGAATCGATCGCCAGATATCTGCCTGCCAGGATACGGGAGGCATAGACACTGACATTATCAATGTGGCTGTCCGGTCTTGCAAAATAAATATATTCAAAAATACATCTTGCCTGCTGTTCTTTTGGCAACGCCAGAGACAAGTCAGACTGGATGCCATTTTCCGGTGTGATGGTAACAACCTCTCCCGGCAATACATCTCTGACATATTCTGCGCCAACGGTGTCCAGTGCACAGGTCTCGGATGCAAGGATATACGCATTGTCACGTTTTCCGATACAAAGCGGTTTAAATCCGAATGGATCCCTCGCACCGATCAGTTTCCGCGGGCTCATAACAACTAAGGAATACGCTCCTTTGATCTTTTTACATGCCCTGCAGACTGCTTCCTCAACGGTCGATGCGTTCAGACGCTCTCTTGCGATATGATAGGCAATGACCTCGGAATCAATCGTTGTCTGGAAAATCGCTCCGGTGTATTCTAAGTCTTTGCGAAGCTCAGTCGCATTGATCAGGTTTCCGTTGTGCGCCAGTGCAAGTGTTCCCTTGACATAATTTAAAACAAGTGGCTGTGCATTTTCTCTGGTGGAAGCACCTGCTGTGGAATAACGGACATGTCCCACTCCGATATCCCCGTGCATCGGCTCTAAATTGTGCTGTGTAAAGACCTCATTGACTAATCCCATTCCCTTATGGGATGTCACTTTGCCTTTTGGCCCATTTGTCTCACTGACTGCAATACCACAGCTTTCCTGTCCACGGTGCTGTAACGCAAACAATCCATAATAAATGGTCGATGCAACATCTTTTCCGTCAAAATCATACATGCCGAAGACACCACATTCTTCATGCAGTTCATCTGCATGGATCCCGTTCTCACGGAACTCTGCATCCGTATAGGATGCAGGCTGTTTGAAGTTGTTCTCATTCATAGATACAGGCTCTCTCCTATACAAATTTCTTACCGGTCAACAGTTCAAATGCTTCTTTGTATTTATCGATTGTCTTTGTAATGACGTCTTCTGGAAGCAGATAGTCGCTGTCTGGATTTGCTTTCAGCCAGTCTCTTACAAACTGTTTGTCAAAGGAAGGCTGTGATTTTCCTGCCTTGTAGCCCTCTAATGGCCAGAATCTGGAGCTGTCCGGTGTCAGCATCTCGTCTCCTAATACGACATTGCCATTCTCGTCGAGACCAAATTCAAACTTGGTATCTGCGATGATGATCCCTTTGCTCAGTGCATACTCTGCACATTTTTTGTAGAGTGCAATGGTATACTCTTTGATCCTGGCTGCATAATCAGCACCTTTGCCCGGATAGATCTTCTCTAAGATCTCTACGCTTCTCTCAAAAGAGATATTTTCATCATGTAACCCAATTTCAGCCTTGGTACTTGGTGTATAGATCGGTTCCGGTAACTTATCAGACTCTACCAGACCCTCTGGAAGTTTGATGCCGCATACGGTACCGTTCTTTTTGTAGCTCTCCCAGCCACTTCCGGTAATGTAGCCACGCACGATACACTCGATCGGGAGCATCTCTAATTTTTTACACATCATACTGTTGCCATCAAATCTCTCCTGCTGGAAAAACTCTGGCATGTCTTTTACGTCTACGGAAATCATATGGTTTGGCACAATATCTTTTGTGTAATCAAACCAGAATTTAGACATCTGAGTTAAAATCGCACCTTTTTTGGTAATCTTGTTTTTCAAAATGTGGTCAAAAGCAGAAATTCTGTCTGTGGCAACAATGATCATGCTGTCACCATTGTCATATACCTCACGTACTTTTCCTTCTTTTACTGGCTGAAATACTTGTGTTCCCATGCTTATTTTATCCTCTTTTCCGGTGTCTGAAAACAACACCATTTGTTTTAATTATAATACAGCGGATTTTGTAAAGTCAATGATTTTACCGCTTTCCGCCACCCGGGCAGGGTAGAAAAATCCTGTCTTTTTATTAGTATTTTTGTATATTTTAGTTATTTCATTAGTATATCTTATAAAAGTATTTAAGTATTCTAACAAAAAGGAAAGTGCCACATCTGTGACACTTTCCTGCTTTTTATCTCTGTTCTTATTTCCTGATCAATAAAGATTTTCCTGTCATTTCTGCCGGCTGCTCCATACCCATTAACTCGATCAGAGTCGGGATGATATCTGCAAGGCATCCTTCTTCTCTTAAGGTGTAAGCCGGATCTGCATTGACTAAGATAAATGGAACCGGATTGGTGGTATGTGCGGTGAATGGTCCACCTGTCTCATAGTCAACCAGCTGCTCTGCATTTCCATGGTCCGCGCAGATGAACATCTGACCATCTACCTCTTTGAGTGCTTCTACTGCTTTTCCAACGCAGGTATCTACCGTCTCTACTGCTTTCTTTGCAGCCTCTAAGATACCGGTATGACCTACCATATCCGGGTTTGCAAAGTTGATGATAATGACATCATATTTCTCGGAACGGATCGCAGCACAGAGTTTCTCGCATACTTCCGGTGCACTCATCTCAGGCTGTAAGTCGTAGGTTGCAACTTTTGGAGATTTTACAAGGATACGGTCTTCTCCCACGTTTGGCTCCTCTACACCGCCGTTAAAGAAGAAGGTAACATGTGCATATTTCTCTGTCTCAGCGATTCTTGCCTGTGTTTTTCCATGTGCAGCCAGGTACTCGCCAAACGTATTTTTTAACTCTACTTTCTTGAATGCTACTTCTTTATTTGGAATGGTAACATCATACTCAGTAAAGCAGATATAGCAGACATTCTTTCTTGCGCCTCTGTCAAATCCGTCAAAATCATCGGTGCAGAATGCACGGGTGATCTCACGGGCACGATCCGGACGGAAGTTAAAGAAGATCACGGTATCATTGTCTTTGATCGTAGCAACCGGTGCTCCGTTCTCTGTGATCGCGGTTGGAACAAAGAACTCATCGGTTACATCTTTTGCGTAAGATGCTTCCATTGCTGCAACTGCGCTCTCTGCTTTCTCTCCCTCTCCTGTTGTCAGTACTTTATATGCTTTCTCAACACGATCCCAACGATTGTCTCGATCCATCACATAATAACGGCCGGAAATAGAAGCGATCTTTCCTACGCCGATCTCTTTCATTTTTGCTTCCAGTGCTTCGATAAATCCTTTTCCGGAAGTTGGTGCTGTGTCACGTCCATCTAAGAAGCAGTGAACGTAAACATTGGAAACACCCTGTCTCTTGGCAAGCTCTAACAGACCGTACAGGTGTGTGATATGGCTGTGTACACCACCATCGGATAACAGTCCATATAAGTGAAGGTCAGAATTGTTTTTCTTCACATTTGCAATTCCGTCCAGTAATGCTTTATTCTGAAAGAAGTCACCATCGTTGATCTCTTTGGTGATTCTGGTTAATTCCTGATATACGATTCTTCCGGCACCCATATTCAAATGGCCTACCTCTGAATTTCCCATCTGTCCATCCGGCAGACCTACTGCAAGTCCACTTGCGTAACCCTTGACATATGGATACTCTTTCATCAGGGCGTCAATATTTGGTGTATTTGCCTGTGCAACAGCATTTCCCTCTGTTTTGTCATTAAGACCAAATCCATCTAAAATCATTAATACAGTAGGTTTCTTACTCATTCTTTTTCCTCATTTCTCTTTGCTCATTCTCACTATCTGGAAAAAGGGAACCTGAACCAGGTTCCCCGAAAGTCGTTATTTATTTGTAATTTACAATTTTTCCAAAATCTGCTTTTAAGGAAGCTCCTCCGACAAGACCGCCATCGATATCTGGCTGTGCAAATAATTCTGCTGCATTTCCTGCATTGACAGAACCACCGTACTGGATACGAACTTTCTCTGCGGTATCTGTTCCGTATACTTCTGCGATGCAGTCACGGATTGCTTTACATACTTCCTGTGCCTGCTCTGTGGTTGCAGTTTTTCCGGTTCCGATTGCCCAGATCGGCTCATATGCGATCACCATAGAAGCAACCTGCTCTGCTGTAACATCTTTTAAGTCAGATTTGATCTGTAAACGGATCCAGTCAAGTGTGATCCCCATCTCTCTCTGCTCTAATGTTTCTCCACAGCAAAGGATTGGTGTCAGATTGTGCTCGAATGCTTTTTTCACTTTTTTGTTCAGCATGCAGTCACACTCTTTGAAGTAATCACGTCTCTCAGAATGTCCGATGATGACATATTTTACGCCGGCATCTACTAACATTTCCGGAGAAATCTCTCCTGTATATGCACCTTTCTCTTCGTAGTACATATTCTCAGCACCAACTGCTACGTTGGTTCCTTTTACAGCCTCAACAACCGGCACGATGTCGATTGCAGGTACACAGTAAACAACTTCTACCTCATCGCTTACTACTAATGGTTTTAATTCCTCAACTAATTTTACAGCCTGGCTTGGAGTCATGTTCATTTTCCAGTTACCAGCTACAATTTTCTTTCTTGCCATGATTTTATCCTCTTCCCATTTAAAATTTTGAAGTACTAACGCGGATTACTCCTTATCATCTGCAGCAACTACACCCGGAAGTTCTTTTCCCTCTAAGAACTCTAAGGATGCTCCACCACCTGTAGAGATGTGGCTCATCTTATCAGCAAATCCTAACTGGTTTACTGCTGCTGCGGAGTCTCCACCACCAATGATTGTTGTAGCATCTGTCTCTGCTAATGCCTGTGCAACTGCGATGGTTCCTTTTGCTAAGATTGGGTTCTCGAATACACCCATCGGTCCATTCCATACAACAGTCTTTGCTGTCTTAACAGCGTCTGCATATAATTTCTGTGTTTCCGGTCCGATATCGCATCCTTCTCTGTCTGCCGGCATGTTTTTAACGTCACATACAACAACTTCTACTGGCGCATCGATCGGATTTGGGAAATCAGCGATGGTTACAGAGTCAACCGGAAGTAATAATTTCTTGCCAAGTTTCTCAGCTTTTTCCATCATCTCTTTACAGTAATCGATCTTGGTATCATCTACTAATGATTTACCGATCTCATATCCCTGTGCTTTTAAGAAGGTGTATGCCATACCACCACCGATGATCAAAGTATCACATTTCTCAAGTAAGTTAGAGATAACGTTTAATTTATCTGCAACTTTTGCTCCACCGAGGATAGCAACGAAAGGTCTTACCGGATTCTCTACAGCGTTGCCAAGGAAATCGATCTCTTTCTGCATTAAGTATCCAACTACGTTAGAACCACCTTTTGCAGTGATGAATTTGGTTACACCTGCAACAGAAGCATGTGCTCTGTGGGAAGAACCGAATGCGTCGCATACATAATCGTCTGCAAGATCAGCTAACTCTTTGCTGAACTCTTCGCCGTTTTTGGTCTCCTCAGCGCCACGGAAACGTGTATTCTGTAATAATACAACATCTCCCTCGTTCATTGCTGCAACTGCTGCGGTAGCAGCTTCGCCTGTTACATTGTAATCAGATACGAAGTTTACTTTTTTGCCAAGTTTCTCAGAAAGTCTCTCTGCAACTGGTGCTAAAGACTCGCCTTCGTTTGGTCCGTTTTTCACTTTTCCAAGATGAGAGCAAAGGATTACTTTTCCGCCATCGTTGATCAATTTCTGGATGGTAGGAAGTGCTGCGTTGATACGTGTCTCATCTGTGATCTTTCCGTCTTTTAAAGGTACGTTGAAATCGCATCTTACAAGAACTCTTCTTCCCTTTACATTAATATCGTCTACTGATTTTTTGTTTAATGACATAAGATATGTCCTCCTTTTATTCGCTATAAAAAACAGGCCCGGTCCAATAGGACCGGACCTGCTATAAGTCTCATATAGTTATCGTAACTTATCGATTATTTTAACTCACTGAAGTATTTGATTGTACGAACCATCTGAGATGTGTAAGAGTTCTCGTTATCATACCAAGAAACTACCTGTACCTCATACTGGTCATCAGATACCTGGTTAACCATTGTCTGAGTTGCATCGAATAAGGAACCATATCTCATTCCTACGATATCAGAAGATACGATCTCATCCTCGTTGTATCCGAAGGACTCAGTAGCTGCTGCTTTCATAGCTGCGTTGATCTCTTCTTTGGTTACAGCTTTGTCTACAACTGCGAACAGAAGAGTGGTAGATCCGGTCGGGGTCGGTACACGCTGAGCAGCACCGATCAGTTTGCCGTTCAGTTCCGGAAGAACCAAACCGACCGCCGCCGCCGCGCCTGTTTTGGTGGGGATGATGTTCAGGGCAGCAGCACGGGCACGCCTCGGATCACGGTGATAAACGTCAGTCAACACTTGGTCGTTGGTATAAGAATGGATCGTCGTCATCAAGCCGTCCACGATTCCCAGCCCTTCATTTAATACCATGGCTACGGGAGCCAGACAATTCGTCGTGCACGAAGCGTTCGAAATGACGGTATCACTGGCTTTCAAAATGTCTTGATTGACGCCGTACACGACTGTGGCATCCACGTCTTTACCACCAGGCGCAGAAATGATGACTTTCTTGGCACCGGCCCGAAGATGCGCCGAGGCCGCCGCTTTAGAGGTAAAAGCGCCTGTAC